>CBDUEZ010000207.1:0-7803 GCA_965366355.1 uncultured bacterium | reverse complement strand
CGGAGCAGGATCCGCTTGGCGTCCACCGCGACGGACTCATCCACGGGCTCCTCCTTGATTCAAAGACATCGAAAGTGACGAATTCCCTTTAAGTTAAGGCGCTCACGGGGCCGCGAGAACCTCAGTGCATCACCACCTCTTCCCCGTCGCCTTCGCTCCGAGGGAAGGGAGCCTGGAAGTGGAAGCGCGGAACGGCGACGAGAAACCGGCGTCCGTCGGGCCTCTGAAAGGTGTAGTGTCCCTCCATGTAGCCGACCGGCGAGCGGAGCACACAGAAGCTCGAGTAGGTGTGCACATCACCCGGGCCGAGCATCGGCTGCTCACCGATCACCCCCTCCCCGTCGACCTCGCTGTCTTCGCCGACCGCGTCGTGAATTCGCCAGTGGCGGAAGAGCAACGTCGCCTCTTCGTGCCCCTCATTCATCAGCTCGACCCGGTATGAAAAGACGAACGTGCCGTCTCCCGGGTCGGATCGCGCCAGCGAGAAGCGCGGCCGAACTTGAACGGTGATGCCTTCGGGCAGGATGGGGAGGTGCACGGGAGGCCGGAGGGTGAGGGTAGCGAGAGGCGAACCTACAGGGATGTACCGCTAGTGAGCCCGGAGGGTTTCACTCGCTCCCCCGCACCCGAGGGGGTTAGCTTGACCTATCGCCCAGTGTCTCGAGAGCCTCGCCCATGTCCGGTCCCCCCAAGCGTCTGTCGCCCTCGGTCGAGGACTACCTGAAGGCGATCTTCGCCCTTACCCGACGCGACGATACGGCCTCGACAAGCGCTTTGGCCGACAGTCTGGGGGTGCAGCCTTCGTCGGTCACGGGCATGGTCAAGCGCCTCGCCGAGGAGGGACTTCTCGAGCACGTGCCCTACCGTGGCGTGCACCTGGCTCCACCGGGACACCGCGAGGCCCTTCGCATTCTCCGCCGGCACCGCATTCTCGAGACCTACCTGAGTGAGCGGCTCGGATTCACGTGGGACGACGTGCACGAGGAGGCCGAACGCCTCGAACACGCCGCCTCCGACACGCTCATCGAGGCGATGGCCGAGGCATTGGGCGATCCGACCCACGACCCCCATGGGGCGCCGATCCCCACCGCCAGCGGCGAGATCGACGCGATGGACTATCCCACCCTGGCCCAGTGCCGGCCCGGTGACGAGGTGACCGTGCAGGCCGTGCCCGACGAAGACGGCCATGCCCTTCGCTCGATGGAAGCCCGGGGACTGCGTCCGGGAGCACACCTGACCGTGGGCGACAGCGACGTCGGAGCCGGCACGCTGCGACTGACCGTGGGCCGGGGCGCGGTGGAGGTCGCGATCGTCAGCACCGCCCTCGCTCGACGGATCCTGGTGTCCCCGAAGAACCGCCCATGAGGCCGCCCTGCCCCATCGCCCACGGTCGGAACTTCGAGCGTCCACGGGCCGAAGAACGAGGGGAAGTCTTGCGCCGCCTGCGTCGCGACATGAAGGATCGGGGACGAAGCCCGGACGTGGTCACCCGCGACGAGAACTCCGTGCGACCCATGCAATTCGTCGAGCCCTCAACACGGGGGGCCGACATGATGATTCCCGAAGGGGGCCGCGATCGCGTGGCCTTCGACCTGCTGGTGACGAAGATGGCCTCCATTCCGGCCGAAGCATGAAGGCAGTCGATCTCTCGCTCGCCTTCGTGACGGGACACCCCCGCGCCATGGCGCTTCTCGACGCCGAGGGCCGCGTCGTCGTGCACTCGCGCGGCTGGATTCGTCAGGAGGGGCCGATTCCCGACCTCGTCGGGACGCCGGTGCCGCGGGGAGACCATCTCCTCGCTGCTCTCGAGCGGAGTTCGCACCCCGACGCGGCCGAAGTCGATCGTATGGTTCGCGCCGTACTCAGCGGCACCGACGCGACGCTCCAGACCGAAGTGCGGGCTCGATGTGGGCCCGACGAGGACCGTTGTGTGGCGATCCTCACCGCGCTCCGGCTCGAGGGCCGCCGCGCCGTCTGCCTGGAGTTCATTCCCACGACGCCCCCGCGCCGGGCGGGTATTCCGGAGTCGGAGACACCGTTTCGGGAACTGGTGGAGACCCTCGAGAGCGTGGTCTTCGTCTCCTCACCGGCCGTGGCAGGGACCACCCGGATCATTCACTACGTGAGCCCCGCCTATGAAGAGGTGTGGGGACGCCCGCGCGCCCTCGTTCGCGACGAGCCCAACTCGTTCATGGACTCGATCCACCCCGACGACCGGGACGACGTGGCCGCCAACCTCTGGCGGGAATCGAAGGGCACGTGGGATCGCGAGTTCAGGATCGTCCGGCCCGACGGGACCGTGCGTTGGATCCACTCTCGGGCCTTCCCCGTGCGCAACGTGCAGGGAGACGTGGACCGCGTCGTCACACTCGCGACCGACGTCACGCCGCGGCACGAAGTCACCGAGGCACTTCGTCGATCGCGGGACGAACTCGCCCACATCGTCGATCGCGCGCCGGTGGCCCTGATCCTTCACCAGAGGGGGCAGGTTCTCAAGGCCAATCGGGTCGCCGCCGCCTACCTCGGCGAAGACCACCCCGCCTCCGTCACGCGCGTCGACCTGATGGAGCGGATCCACCCGGACGACCGCGCCCTGGCGGATCCGCTCGAGGGCACGGGTGCGCGCCCCGCGGATCGGGTGATCCGGATTCGCACGAACGAGGGAGATTGGGTCGGATACCGCGCGGCGTCGATCCGCACGACCCAGGGCAGCGGCGAGCCGGTGAGCCTGCTCGCTCTCTGGGGCCCGCACACGCCCGCCACTCCCTTCACGGCCTTGCCGGCAGACGAGGCGAGGCGTGAAGTGACGGAAGATGGGCTCCTCGACGCGGTCCCCCTCGGCATGGCGATTCTCGAGCCCGACGGACGGCTCCGCCGCGCCAACGCTCGCTTCACGGGCCTGCTGGGCTGGAACGAGGCGCCCGCGCCGGAGGGACCGCTCTGGACACTGCTCCCCGACGGTGACCAGGGGCGAGCCCGAGCCGCCCTGCGCGCCCTGGCCTCCGGTGTCGTCGGCGCCCTGCACGAAGATCTCGAGATGATGCACGGGGCCGGGCATCGAGTCGCCATCGGCGTCCACCTGTCTGGGCTCGAGCCCGTCGATGGCCGGGGAGCGCTTCTTCTGCTCGCCGAGGATCTGACGCAGCGCAGGGCCGAACAGGACCGTCAGCGCCAAACCGACCGCATCGCCTCGCTGGGTCGGCTCGCCGGAGGCATCGCGCACGATTTCAACAACCTCATGACCGTGGTGACCGGCCATGCGGAATTGGTGCTCGACGAACTCCCCCGCGACAGTCGCACCGCGCGCGACGTCCGTGAGATTCGAAGTGCCGGCCTGCGCGCTGCAGCGCTCACGGATCAGTTGCTCACCTTCAGTCGGCGCCGGCCGGGTGACCCTGCACCGCTGGATCTCGGGCGACTCCTCCGGCAGATGGAACCCGACCTGCGCGAAGCCGTGGGCTCCGAGACCGAGTTGTTGGTCGACGTGGCCCCGGGCGCGGGGCGCGTCGAGGCCGACCCGGCGCAGATGAAGCGCCTCATCGATCATCTCGCGGCCAACGCTCGAGACGCGATGCCGAAGGGCGGACGCCTGGCGATGTCGGTGCGGGCCCAGGACGACGAGTGGATCGTTCTTTCGGTCACCGACACGGGAGAGGGTATTCCCTCCGACATCGTCGACCACATCTTCGAACCCTTCTTCACCACGCGGCCCGAGGGACGGGGCACCGGGCTCGGGTTGGCGCTCGTCCACGGCATCGTCGAAGAACGCGGTGGGCGTATCGACGTGCGTTCGGCCGTGGGAGAAGGCACCACCATATCGGTGCTGCTTCCCCATGCCCCACTCGAACCGACCGCGGCGCCGACGGCCGAGCCGACCGAAGCGCCGACTGCCGAACCGACCGCAGAGCCGACCGCAGGACCGACCGCAGAGGTCGTGATTCCGCGCGCCGATGACGGCATCAAATCGGCGCCCGTGCCCGACCTCGTCGAATCGCCGTGGGCCAATGGGGGCCCCGTCGGGGCGATCCTTCTTCCGGCCGACGTTCTTCTCGTGGAAGACGCGGAGTCGGTCCTTCGCCTCGGTGTGCGAATCCTCGAACGCGAGGGGTTTCGCGTGCACGCCGCCTCGACCGGCGCCGAAGCCATCACCCGGCTGTCGTCGGGAGCGACACTCCCCGATCTGGTGGTGGCCGACGCCCGGCTGCGCGATCTCGACGTCGGGACCTTCGTCTCGGCCGTGCGCACGGTCTCGGAGTCACTCCCCGTCTTGCTGCTCTCCGCCTTCGATCCCCACGACGAACGGGTTCCCCGGGGTGGCGACGTGACGGTGCTGCAAAAACCCTTCAACGGCGAGGAGTTGCTGATGGCGGTACGCCGAGCACTCCGGAACCGGAATTCTCGCTGACCGACTACCCCCCGCTGCCGGGGCAACGACGCGCCTGGTAGATCCCGCCCTGCGGGGCGGGATTGACCAGGAATTCGAGCCAGCGCGTGACCGACGTGCCGAAATACCCGGTGCCGTCACCCGTGACCGACGGGATCCGCACGGTGCCCGAGGGATTGAAGTTCCCGCCGCGAATCCAGTTGACGTAGTTGCGGTCGACCGCGGTCACGGTCACCTCGGCCCAGGTGCTGGCGGGAAGGCCCTGTTGCAACACCACGGCTACGTCACGACTGAGATCGAAGCGGTCGAACACTCCAAACTCCGCGGGGAAGCTGATCGTGGTGTCGGCCGCCGACACCGATAGACCCAGCAGGAAGAGCGGGTCGACCTCGACTTCGATTCCCCGCGGCTCCAACGCAGCGCGCAGGCCGTAGATCTGCGTCTCGGCGATGTAGGCCCACGCACCGGACGACTCGGTCCAGGTCATCGCAAACGGCACGTCGGACGGGATCACGCAGGCCTCCTCGTTGTCTGGACCCAGGAACCCGAAGTCACCCGGGACCACTGACGACGACGTCATCACCTCATCCCGCAACGTGACGACCTCGAGGGTCAGCGCGTCGCCGGGCCGGATCGCGGGGGCCTCGGTGAAGACCTCCGGGCCGAGCACGTAGCAGGTCGCCGTGCCCTCGAGAGGCGTCGACGACAGACAGCTCGAGGGATCGAGGAGTTCGCGTAGCCGAAACTGCGTTCCGTCCGGCCCCGTCACCCGCACGAGCGCGCCGGGAACGGGCACGTTGAGACCCTCCCCCCCTTGAACCGTGCGATGCAGCACCACGGTGATACGATCGACCGACAGGCCCCCGGCGAACCCGCCCGGGATTCCCAACTGGACCAGTCCCTCTACCACGACCGCATCTACCGGAGGCTCGGCGAGCGTAACCTCCGTCAGTTCACACGCGACCATCGAGAGACCGAGGCAGAGCGTCGTCAGATGAATGGCCCACCGGCGGCCGACCATCAGAACCTCACCTCGACACCGAACGTCGGGAGAAGGGGAAACATCGAAATTCCCGAACGCACGGCCGGGCTTCGCTCGTATTCGTAGAAGTAGAACAACACGTTCTTCTGGTTGTAGACGTTGAGAAAATCGATGTGTGGCGTCAGTACGCCCCAGCTCTTCTGATACTCCTTGCGGAAGCTGAGATCGAGGCGGTGATAGACGGGGTAGCGTTCGCCGTTTCGGTCGCCCAGCAGCAGCGCATAACCGGCGAAATCCCCTCCGTCGGTCTCGCCGGCCCAACTCGCACGCCCCCCGTCCTTCAAAAAGCGGGGTTGGTAGGCGGCGTAGCTCGCCAGCGGCCGCGTGTAGGGTGTACCGGTTCCGACGTTGAGCCGAAGTCCCCCGTCCCACCCACGCGGAGCGGGAAATCGCACCACGACGTCGAGATCGAGTCTGCGGTCGAAGATCGGGGCATAGGTGACGTCCGGCCGCTCGATCGCTCCCGAGAACACATCGGGAAAGGTGCGCTCCGCCTTCAGGAACGACAGGGCCACCCATCCGCTGACCGGGGTCCCACTTCGCCGCACGAACAGGTCGGCGCCCCACGAAAGCCCGTCACCCGCGAGAATATCGTCGAGTTCGTCGTTGGGATCGTCGGTGGTGTTGAAGGTGACCACGCCGTCGAACGCTCGCACATACCCCTCGACCGAGAAGGTCCACTCGTCGTTCGGGAAAGCCTCGAGGCCGAACTGCACCTGATCGGAGACGACGTGGGGTGCCCGTTGTCCCGCCAGAACCCAGACATCGAGTCCCAGCGGAAGTTCTTCGTCGCGCAGGGAGTGGATGAACTGGGTATAGCGCCCCACGGAAGCATTCACGGCCCACCGACTGCTGCCCCCGAGAAAGCGCTTCAGCGCGAACCGGGGCGACACTTCGGTCACGGGCTCGCCGGGATCCGGAGACCATCGATCCAACCGGGCCCCCGCCTCGACCAGCCACGAACCCGGCCGACCCCACGACGTCTGGAGGTGGGCACCCAGTTGGCGTCCGCTTCCCAGCCCCTGACTGAAGACCGTGCCCCCCGTCTTCGCCACGTTGTCGTAGCTGTAGTGGTTCAGCTCCGCGCCCACACCGATCTCGACGACGGGAGCCACACGCCATGCCCATTCGGTGCCGAGACCGTTCTGGGTGACCCGACTTCGAAAGTCGGTGTCGTCGAAGTCGGGAAAGGCGAGGCCGGTCGAGAACCGCGAGGTGGACGCGCGGACCGAAAGGCGGCCCCGCGACAGATCGCGGTCCCAGCGCACGCCGGCGACGTCATTGCCCCAGTTCCAGTCGATGCGGAGGGGAAAGTCGGGGTCGTCCAATTGGGTGAAATCGAGCACATCGTCGCCGGTATACCCTGTGATACGCAGGCGATCGCGGGCACTGAGCCCGATCTCCATGACGCCCTGGAGGTCCTGGAGGTGATAGGGAAAGTCGGCCACAGGAGCCAGGATCTTGTCGAAGTACGACCGCCGCCCCGAGACCCGCCACCGCACGTCGCGATCGCCCACACCGCCGCGGACGGCGACCCGTGTGGCCAGGAGGCTCACCCCCCCGTCGACCCCGAACTCCCCGTCGCCAGGGTCACTTTCAATCGTGAGGACCGACGAGACACGCCCGCCATACTTCGCCTCGAAACCACCCGAGGCCAGTTCGGCCCGGTCGACCATGTCGGCGTTGAAGACCGAGAAGAATCCACCGAGATGGAACGGGCTGAAGATCGGGGTGCCGTCCAGGAGAATCAGATTCTGATCGGCCGAGCCACCCCGCACATGGAAGGCCGACGAAAAATCGGACGTCGAGACTACGCCCGGGAGCACCTCGATCGCACGGATCGGATCGGCCTCCCCGATCCCGGGCACCCGCCTGAGATCGTCTGATCGCAGCTCCCGGACCGAAGCTCCCGCGGTCTCTTCGAACCGAAGGCGTTCGCGACTCCGGACCGCCTCGACCCCGACACCTTCGATGAGTACGGCGGCCGGCTGGAGCTCGATGTCGACGTCGGTCACAACCCCCGGCTGCAAGGTGACCAGCCGAGAGAGCGCCGCGTATCCCAGTCGCTCCGCCTTCAGCGTGAAGCCACCGGCGGGGGCCTCGATACGAAACGCGCCCCGATCGTCGGATACGGCGCGCGCCACAACCTCGGTCCCCCTCAGGAGCGAGACGTCGGCGGCCAGCACGGGGCCCGCCTGGTCGAAGACTCGCCCCGTCAGGACGGCGGGCGGATCTTGCCCGACCAGGGGCGTCCCCACGGCGCCCCCTCCTCCGACGAGGACAAGGAGGGCGACCCCCACGCGCCGGATGGACCGGCGAGCGGTGAACGGGTTATCCTGGCGGCCATGCTGGCCTTCTATTGTGACCACTTCGTTCT
>CBDUEZ010000206.1:0-7949 GCA_965366355.1 uncultured bacterium | reverse complement strand
CAACGCGACGAGGGTGCCGACCACCTGGGCGTTGTCGGCGGGCAACCCCCACTCTATCAACCAGTTTCTCAGGGCGTCCATCGATCCTCTCTCTGCGGTAACGGGTATGGATGCGCCACTCTGGGGAGTGCGCCGACCCTTCGCACAACCTAGCGGTAGGGTCCGGCCCGCCCGTCGAGAGAGGAGACGGACGCCCACAAAGCCGATTGGGGACGGTCGTACCGCCTAATCGATCGCATTCACCGCATCGGCCACGGCATCTTCGTAGCTCTTGAGCGCGTCCTCATACATGCCCGCGTCCCGCTCGGCATCACCCTCCTGCAGGTGGGTTTGAGCCTTGTCGATGTCATCCACGTCGCCGTTCCCGGCGATCGCATCGGAGATCGCGGCCACCGCGATCTCGCGCCCGATCGCCACGAGGCGTAGGGCCCATGCCGTTCCCGTCGCCGAGTCGATGTCTCCGTCTGAGAGCCCGGTCTCGAGGTCGGCCACGCCCTTCTCGAGGCCGTCGATCACTTCTTCCATATCTGCTGAAGAACCGTCCTGAAGCTCGGTCGCCGAATCGTTCAGGTGGTCGATCACCTTGTTCAGGTGGCTGATCTCGTCGGAGTTGCTCGATGCATCCCGCGCGGCTTCCATCTCCTCGATGATCGACGCGATCCGCTCCTCCAGAGAGGGGACGGTCACATCCAGCTGGGCGAGTCCCACCACCTGGCCCACCGCCGCCCTGATCTGGGTCGTGCCGGCACCCACCCCTACCGCGAGGCCGGAAGCGGTGATGGTGGCGACGGAGGTCACCGACGACGTCCACGTGAGGGTGGTCGCCACCGTGTCTCCCAGGACGTTCAACGCCACCGCGGAGAACGCCACTGCCTCACCCACCCACGTTGCTTCGACCGAGGGTGTCACGACCACTTGAGTGACCGGCAATGCCTCGACGGTCAATTGGGCGGATCCGGTCACCGCACCGACCGAGGCTCGCACCGAGGTCACGCCGGGAATCGCGGCCACCACGACGCCCAATGAATCAACTGCCGCTATGGTGGGTTGCGACGACGTCCAGACGAAGACCGAGGGGACCGTGTCGCCGCGGGCGTTCAGCGCCACCGCGGTGAAGGCCGCCGTGTCGCCCACTTGCACCGTCTGGTCCAGGGGTGAGACGATCACCTGCGTGACGGGCAGCACGTCGACCGTGAGTTGCGCGTCGCCGCTCAAGGCACCCGACGACGCCTGAATGGAGGTGGTGCCCGGGCCCACGGCCACGGCGAGTCCGCCGGGGCCCGCCACAGCGACGGTCGGGTCGCTCGACGTCCACGTGAAGACGGCGGAGACGGGGCTTCCCAGCTCATCGAGCGCGATCGCGGTGAACAGAACGGTGTCACCCAGCGGGGTGATCGGGTTGCTCGGCGACACGACGATATTCGCTGGCGGGAGCGGGATCGAGGTGGAGAAACTTCGCACCGCCCCATAGTGCGTGGGCCCGTTCCCGTTTGCGACCGCCCGGAAGTAGTACGTTTGATCGAGATCCAAGCCCGTGATCACCTGCGTGAACCCTCCGTCGGGGAGAGGGATCGACGCGGCCGAGAGGCCAGTGAAGGTGGCCGGGTCGTTGAGGGTTCCGTACTCGAACCAGCCCTGCGTCGCCGCTCCGGGAGGCGTCAAGACCCCACGCAATGTGGCGGTCGACAAACCGACCGCGGTGGCCGGCAGAGTCGACAGTTGGCCCTCCTGGCCGAGCACCGTAAGCGCGGTCGACGTCGATAGCCCTTCGGTGCTGGCGGTGATCGTCGTTGTGCCCGCCCCGATGGCCGTCGCCTGCCCCGCGCCGTCGATGGTCGCGACCGACGGGTCGTCCGAACTCCATGCAAAGGTGCGCGCCAACACTCCTCCGTCTTCGCTCCGCGCGATGGCCGCGAAGGTCACGTCGCCACCGATGGGCAGATCGGCGGGTTGCCCGGGACTAAGGAGCACTTCGGCTACGGGGACCGCCACCTGGACGAGCGATTTGGCCGACAAGTCGCGGTGGGTCGCCGTGATCTCGGCCTGTCCTTCACCCCGCACCTCCAGCGCTCCGGTGCTTTCATCGACCGTCACGATGCCCGTCTCGGATGACGACCACGTCAGGGGCGCGCCGGGGATGGCGTGCCCCGTCGCGAATCGGACCTCGGCGCGGGCGGGGACCGTGACGCCGAGCCGGTTCAGGGTCGGTATGGGATCGATGACGACGCTTGTCGCGACTGCCTCGACGGTGATCGTCGGCACTTCGACGGATGCGTCCGGCGACACGTCGACGTCGACGGACCCCGCAAACAGCGGTTCACCGGTCCAACGCATGTCGACCGACACCCGGAGCGTGCCGTCCTCGGGTAGATCGGCGTCGACGACGTCCATGACTGCGCCGTCGCTCGTGTGTTGGAATGGCACCGGCCCGTTCCAGTACTCGATGCCTTCGGACGGATCGACGATCTGCACCACGATCTCGTCGATCTGATCGAAGACCTCGCCCATCACCGCAGCCGCCTCCGACGAGAAGGAGTAGGAGATGCTCAGAGTGGTGCGTTCGAGCGGGTCTGCGACCAGGGGCGGCTCGACGAAGAGTCCCTCACAGCCGAGCAGCGCGACCACCCCCAGAACGGCGGTCCAGCGGGGAATCGAGCGCGTCATGGCCTCTCTCCGCCTCGGTCGGGTCCAGCACCCCGATCGGCCATCAGCAGGGCCTCTTTCGCTTCCACGAGGTCCGGGAAACGGGATGCCAAGGTCCGGTACAGCTCCATCGCCTGCTCGGTCTCACCCTCGTCTTCGAGGGCCTGAGCGGTGGCGAAGAGCGTCACGGCCTCGAGGGGCACGTGACGGGCCGCTCGCTCGTCGCGTACGGCCGCGGGCAAAGGGGGAAGCTCGACGTCGGCGATCACGCCGGAGGCGAGTTCGACCAGAAGGTCGTAGAGGTTCTCCCGATCATCCTGCACGTCGAGGCTGTGAATGACCCTTCCCGTCTCGACGTCGACGATCCGAGCGTCGATCCGGAAGTTGCCGTCCGTATCCGTGAACGCCCCCGTGATCATAAACCGGGCGCCCACCAGTTTGCCGACCTCGGGAGCCGTACCGGTTTCGATTCGGCCTGAAGTCCCCAGATCTTGTTCGGCCATCACGTCGCCAAGGATTCCGCGATCGACGATGCGCAGGCCGGAATGTTGGGCGAGCTCGGTCAGGAGCATCTGCTGGAGGCCCACTTCCAGCGCGGCGAAGTCCTGTGGGGACTCGCCGTAGGAGCCGCCGTTGGTGAACCGCATGACGGCGACGCCCGGGCGGTCGTCGTGAGCCGGCGTTTGAGCCTGGCCGAACCCGGGCAGAATCATGAGGCCCACGAGACCACTGGTGAGGATACGGTCGAGAGTCATCGTATCACCGCCGTGCCGGTTTGGTTAAACGCACGGCCAGCCCCACCTCGGTGCCGACGAAACGACTGTCGATGCCCGGTTGGAGTGAGACGCGGCCGACGTGAAAGCGAGCGCTCGGAACGAAGGTGGTGGCGCCCGACGTCCACTCCAGCGAAGCACCGACCCGACCGTCGAATCCCTGGCCCAGGCCGTCTTCACGCCGCAGGGCTCGAAGGTCGGCCGCAGGGAGCAAAACCACTCCGCCTATGCGCACGCGGCCGCCCCCTCCCGCGATGAGGAAGGTTCGCCCGCCGGGCGAAGGGAGATTCGTGAAGAATACGCCCTCCGTACGGTGCAACGCCCCCGCGTAGACGACCGCGCTCGAGGTTCGACCGGCCGCGAACGAGTACGACCCGATGGCCTGAAGGCGATCGCCGGAGCGGTACAGATTGGCTCCGTCGAGTTGGTCGTCTTCGTACTTTCGAAAGGTGAGTTGGAGGGACGCTTTTCCGGCCCGACCGACCGCCGCATCGAATGCCGCCCGGAGCACGAAGTTGTTTCCGGGCCGGTAGCTGAAGTCGCGTTGGTCGGCGGGGTTGAAGTCCTGTCCCACGAAATATCCAACCCCCAGCCCAGCCCCGACGGCTCCCCACCGCTGGCTGGCGGCGGCCCGAATACCGGCTCCACCCCCCGTCCCCCAGTTCGAGACACGAAAAAGAATCAGATCGGAGGCAACGACCCCTGCGACTTCCGCTTCCTCTGCGGTGTGCGACGAGTGTCCCGTGGGCAGCGAGACGATGCCGGTCACCGAGGCCTGCCCGCTCGCCAGGCGCAGGGTCGCCGAAATCTGGGTGTCGGTGGGCCCATGAATGCGGGCGTCGGCACCATTTTCCTGCAAGACCGCCTCGCCCCAGGCGCTCGATAGACTGAGCGCCAGGCGCGACCCCACCTGCATGCTCGCGCGCAGGGGCACGCTCAGGAGTCGCACGGAAGCGGGTGCCTCCGGCTGGTCGAAGCGGTAGGCCTCGAACTGCACCCCGGTCGCGAGGGATTGGGCCCCGGCGCCGGTGGTCGTAAGTAGAACAAGTCCCCCGGCCGCGATGGTCCTCCGAATCGCTTTCACGGGCCACCCCCGGGGCGCCGGACGGTGATCCTCAGCCCGGACCCGACGTCTTCCACGTCGAAGGTGCCCACTTCTTCCAGCCCGTCCCGCTCCTCGCCCGTCGGAACCAGACCCTCGACGCCTTCCAACATCGCATGCAGATCGAAATACGACTCGAACCCCGACGCCTGCTCCAATTCTGCAGCGGCGCGGGAGGCAACCGCCTCGGTGCTGACCGCGGAGCGCTGGGCCTGGTCGCTGCGGGCCGCGGCCGCCCTGGCCTCCGCGAATCGTGGATCCATGACGACAGCCTCCCGGAAATGCCGAGCGGCCTGATCGAACGCGCGAACGGCCTCGGCCTCGAGCCCGAGACCGAAGGCGAGCAGCGCCTGGAGATTGTCGGTCGCGCGCCGGTTGATGTGTTCGCGTTCGGCCGGGGTGAGCTGGATCCCGAGGGACTCGTAGACCGAAAACGCGACCCGCTTCTCCATCGTGAAGACCCCTTCGATCCGGGTCTCGTCGGACAGCGACGTCTCACGGACCGGACCCTCTGCGACCTCGACCACCGCACCTTCAAGCGTGATCGGCGAGGCCCGGTCTCCCCTGCCACCCAACAGCCCCTGCACGACGCTGGCCGCCCCGAGGAGCATCCCACCCCGGGCGGCGGTCGAGACTTCGACACGGTCGGCCGCGACGAGCGCCGCCTCCTCGAGCAACATGTCTACATCCGTGCGCTCCAGCACAGTCAATCGATCGGTCTTCGAGAGATCGGTGACCAGCATGGCCGCAAACGCTCGCCCGAGGGGCTGCAGTCGATCGTCGGAGCCCTGATACACGAACGGAAACACCGCGATCGTGTTCGGTTCGGGAACGGTAGACGCCAGGATTGATTCGCCCCGCAACGACGCGGCAATCGTGGCCCGAAGCTCTTGCTTGCGCACGATCTCGACCCGCGCTTCGATCTCGCTGGTCAGGAGACCCGAGGCGCCGCTGTCGAGGTAGTCTTCGTAGACGGTGCGCGCCTCTACGAGTCGACCCATGTCTTCGTAGGTCAGCCCGAGAAAGAGAGCAGCTGCATCGTCGCCGGGGTCGATCGTGCGAACCGACTCCAGCACGACCGCCGCCTCCGGCAGGAGGCCGGCCGCGCGGTATCCGGCTCCCAGGCGGAGTGCCACGCCGGTGTCGGAGGGGCGCATCGCGAATTCCTGCGCCAGAGCGGGCATCTCGGAAGCGACGGGGATGAACGACAACCCGGTCGCACTGGCGCAACCCCCGACGATGGCCACCGACGGGAGTAGCGCCAGAAGAAGAGCGATGAGGCGAATGCGTTGAAGACCCATGGTCCCACGGCTGCAGGAGAAAACTCACGGCGCGGGCATGCGAAAGTGGGCGCCCGGCCAGTAGTATCGACGGGAGTACGGAGGATTTCAGGTAGGGATTCACGCTCGCCCGATGTCCGGAATTTCCCGGGTTATGCGCTCTACGGGCACACACCCCTTCGATCGCTCACCTTGCCGAAAGGACCGTCTCCGTGCGCCTCCCCAACCTCCTGATCAGGCCCGTCGCCGCCCTGTCGCTCCTCGCCCTCGGCGCGTGCGGCGGTGACGACGGACCCAGCGGTCCCTCCGCCAACTTCTCGATCGCCGGATCGTGGGATCTGAGCGTGACCGAAGCCAAGACCGGCACCACCACCTGCGCGATTTCGGGCGATGTGGTCACCTTCGTCGATACGAACGGGACGATCTCCGGCTCGGTCGCCGCCTCGTCGGGTGCCGAGGTGAGTTGTGTCATCAACGGCCAGACCCAGACGCAGGCAAGAAGCGGAACGGGCTCGCTGTCGTCGGCCTCGCTGAACGGCTCCACGGTCAGCTTCGGGTTCAGCTCGACCAGCGGCCCGAGCACGATGACCGGCACCGTGCAGAATGACGATCGCATGGGCGGCACGGCGACGATCACCCTGAGCTTCAGTGGGACGCCGAAAACGCTCGTCGGGAAGTGGAGCGCCACGCGCCGATGACCGCGTTGCCGGCGGTTGTGGCGGGCGGCATATTCACCGCCATGCCCGCCGCAACACCTCCCCGCGGGCGCCCCATCGCCACGGCGGAGCGCCCGGCCGCGCCTTCCATCTCGCTCGATGGGCTGTTTCCGGCCGTGTACGACGAGTTGCGGCGCGTCGCCCATCGCCAGCTCGCGAGCGAGGCCACCGGCCACACGCTGGGAACCACCGCGCTCGTCCACGAAGTGTACCTTCGCCTGCACACGGGCCGCGGGGCGACCTTCGCCGATCGGGCCCACTTCTTCGCCCTCGCCGCGCGGGCCATGCGCCACGTGCTGGTCGACTGCGCCCGGAGGTTTCGGAGCGCACGCCGGGGCGGAGGGGTCGTGCCGCTCCCCCTCGACGCGGCCAACCTACCGCTCACGCGAGCGGAGGGACTGCTCGATCTCGATCGGGCCCTGTCTCGCCTCGAGCTGCAGCAGCCTCGGCAGGTCCAGGTGATCGAGCTCCGCTTTTTCGCCGGCTTGACCGAGGCGGAGGTGGCGGAGTTGCTGGGGGTGACCGAACGCACCGTACGACGGGACTGGTCGGAGGCCCGACGGTGGCTCTACGAAGCGCTCCGGGGCGAGCCGTGAGCCCGGACGAGGTGCCCGACGACTTTCTTCTCGGGTCGGCGGCCGAGTATGCAGCCCCGTTCGTGCGCGAGTTGTCGGATGCGATGATGCCGATGCCGGATACGCGCATCGGTGCGTGGCGCCTCGTGCGTGAGCTCGGCCGCGGTGGAATGGGCACCGTGTATCTCGCCGAGCGGGTCGATGCCGGCTTCACCCAGCGCGTGGCGCTCAAGGTGGTGCGCGGCACCTTCACCCTCGACGACCATCTCATCGCCCGTTTCCGCGACGAACGGCAGATTCTGGCCGCGCTCGACCACCCCGGAATTGCCCGGCTGGTGGATGGTGGGGTGACGCCCGACGGTCTTCCGTGGTACGCCATGGAGCACGTCAACGGAGTGAGCATCAGCGCCTACGTCCGCGATGCCGAATTCACCACTGTGGAGCGGCTGCGGCTGTTTCTCGAAGTCTGTGACGCGGTGGCGCACGCCCACCAGCGCCTCGTGGTGCACCGCGATCTCAAGCCGTCGAACCTTCTGGTCAGCGCCGATGGTCGCGCCCGCCTGGTCGATTTCGGGGTAGCCCGTTTTCTCACCGAGACCGATGAGGCCCCGGCAGAGCAGCCGCGCGCCACGCGTGCCTACGCGAGTCCCGAACAGTTGCGGGGCGAGGCGATCTCCGTGACCGACGACGTCCATTCCCTGGGCGTCATTCTTTTCGAGCTGCTGAGGGGGACGCGGCCCGGACTGGACGACGGGTCGGGCGCCGAAGGGCTGGATCGAGACCTCCGCGCGATCGCGGGCAAGGCGGCGGCTCCCACTGCAGCGGCGCGCTACCCGTCCGTCGGCGCCCTGGCGGACGAC
>CBDUEZ010000205.1:0-7965 GCA_965366355.1 uncultured bacterium | reverse complement strand
CGGGACTCCGGTGAGGAGTCCTGGGACATGGTTCGGGTGGGAGACCGGTGGTGGATCTCCGCATGGAACTGATCGAAGTCGTCCTTCCCGCCTTTCCCGACGCGCCGCTCCGCGCGGCCCTGGGCACCGACACCGGACGCCGTCGGGAGCACAACGAAGACGCCGTCGGCGCCTATCAGCCCAGGGGACTCGATCCTGGCGCCGCGCCCGTCGATGCGGCCGTGATCGTGGCCGACGGGGTGGGGGGGCACGAAGGGGGCGCCTGGGCATCGGCCTTCGTGGTCGACGCCGCACGCGACACGCTCTCCGCCCAGGTGGGTCCGATCGCCGGCATCCATCGCTGGCTCGACCGTCTCCTGCACTCGATCCACGAAGAGTTGCTCACGGAGGCGCGCAATCGAGGCACTCCCGCGTCGATGGGAAGCACGGCCACCCTCGCGGTGATCCAGGGGCGAGCCCTGACGCTGGCCCACGTCGGTGACTCGCGGGCCTACCGGCTGCGAAACGGGCGCATGGAACAGCTCACGCAAGACGACTCCTGGGTGGCCGAGCAGGTCCGCGCCGGAGTTCTCGCGAGCGATGCGCCGGAAGCCGAGTCCCGGAAGAACGTCCTTACCCAGTGCCTGGGCATCGGAGCCAGCCTGAAGGTACAGATCGTGGGGGACCACATCTCGGACGGCGACCGCTACCTCCTGTGCAGCGACGGGCTGCACGGCGTCATCACCGACGACGAGCTTCGCGAGATGTTGGAGGCGGGCGGCACTCCCGAGAGCACCTCCCGCGCGATGATCGACCTCGCCAACGAGCGGGGCGGCCCCGACAACATCTCGGCCGTGATCTTCGATGTCGGAGACCCGCCCAGCTACCGACCGGTCGCGGGAGCCAGGGCGGGTGGGGCCATGGCCGATGGCGCCGCGGCCGGTGGCGCCGGAAGGGCGACCTCGGCGGCCGGTGAGCCCGCGACCCGCGAGATGGCCCTCGCCTCGGTCGCGGCGTCGGCCGAGGGGGCAAGCGCGGCGGGGCCGCCTCCCTCATCGGTCCATACCGGTGCGGCGCCCGGACGCCGCGCGAGCAACTGGATCACCGGCGCTGGCGCGGTCCTGCTGATGGCGGCCGCGGGCTCATGGCTGACCGGTGCAGGGCGCTCTCCGGCGGACCGCGACGCCGCCGCGGCCACGATCTCCGGTGATCCGACGGCCGACGTGGTGACTCCAGCGCCCAGCCCTCCGCCATCGAACGGACCGTCCGTGCCGCAGGCGGTCACACCGTCGACCGAACCCGACCCGGTCTCGGCCGCGGCCGTGCCCGATTCGAACGCCGCGCCGACCCTACCCGACACCGTCTCGAGCGACTCCACCCGGGTGCCGCCCGACACGACGATGATCCCGGATACGACCGAAATGCCGCGTGATACTACGACGGCGCCCGACACGACCGCGCTGCCCGATACGACCGCGACGCACACCGGCACCCTCACCCGCATTCCCACTCCCCAGGAGCGATTCCATGTCTGATCCCGGCAAGACCCAACACACGCCCGATCCCGCGCTCGCCCGCACCGTCCGGATCGATCCCAACGAGGCCGCGGCACCGCCCAAGGCCGACGACCCGATGCGCAAGACCATCGTCATGAATCGCCCCCCGCAGATCGGGGCCGTCGCCTGGCTCGTGGCCGACCGCGGATCCAACAAGGGTCGAACCCACCGCATCGAGGGCGAGCGCTCGACCCTCGGGGCCGACAGCGGCGCCGACATCGTGCTCGACGACGGTGCCGTCTCCGACCGTCACGCGAGCCTGCGGTTCCAGGATGGAGTGTTCACGATCACCGATCTCGACAGCACCAACGGCACGCGCGTGAACGGCGACACGGTGCAGAAGCACGAACTCGCCGACGGCGATCGGATCGGGCTCGGAGAGTCGAGCTGGGTCTTCAAGTGCGTCGTCTTCCAGGACGACTAGTCCGCCTCCCTTCCCTCACGCATTCCCACCAGGAGTCCAGCATGAAGAACGCACCGAATCGGCGCCTCCGCGCCCCGGGTTGGCGGGCGGCCCTGTCGGCACTCGCCGTCGTCGCCGTCACGGCGCCCTCCGCGCAGTCCCAGGACCTCGATCAGCGCGAGCGCCAGCGGCTGTTCAGCCAGATCAAGCCGGCCGTCGTCCTGATCTACTCCGAGGTCACCGCCGAAATCAGCATTCCTCGCGACGATGGGAGTGTCTTGACGCTCGTCTCGACCATGAGCATGGCCGGATCGGGCTGGATCATCACCCCCGACGGCTTCGTGGTCACCAACGGTCACGTCGTCGAGATGTACCACCAGGAAAACGAGACCGAACTGCGTCAGGCCCTGCTCTTCCAGGCCCTCAACGACGCGGGCATCTTCGCCCAGGCCGATCCGGAAACCGGACGGGTTCCGACGGAGCAGGAGGCGATTCAGCAGACGCTCGAGATCTACAACCGGGCCAACATCACGCTGAAGAAAGACCTCTCGGCGGTGCTGCAGAACGGTCGGATTCTGGAAGCCTCGGTGCGCGAGTATTCGCCGCCCGTCGTTCCGGTTCCCGGCAAGGTGTCGATTCCCGGTGTGGGCAGCCTCGACAACGGTCGCGACGTGGCCATTCTCAAGGTGAGCGCTCGCGATCTCCCGACCATGACCCTCGGCAACTCCGACGCCTCGGCCATCGGTGAGGAGATCTTCGTCGCCGGCTACCCGGGCAACGCCCGCATCTCGGCGATCTCCGAAGCCTCGATCCTCGAGGCCAGCATCACGCGGGGCCAGATTTCGAGCCTCAAGGCCGCGGTCGGGGGCGAAGATCTGATCCAGGTCGACGCCGCCGCATCACCCGGCAGCAGCGGGGGCCCGGTCTTCAACCGCGAGGGCGAGGTTCTGGGCATCCTCACCATGGGGGCCAGCGAGGTCATGGGCTTCGCGGTCACCTCGAACACGATTCGTGACTTTTTCCGGGCCTCCGGTGCCGTGGCGGGCGAAAGCCTGTTCGACCGCACGTGGAGTCGGGCCCTCGACGCGTATTATTCCGGGAATTGCGACGCGGCCATCGCCGGCTTCGACGAGGCCCTGCGGGTCATGCCCGACCTTCCCGACGCGCTGAACCTGCGCAGGGCCGCGGTGACCGAGCGGGAGGCCGGCTGTGCATCGCCGCTACCGCCGGAGCCCGCACCCAATCCCAACCCGAACCCCGAGCCCCCGGCACCGCCGACGCCGGACGGGATTCCCACCTGGCTGCTGGGCCTGGTCGCGGCCGGCGTGGTGCTGGTGGGCGCAGGCATGTTCATGCGCCGGGAGCCGGCCACTGCGGGTGCGGGTGCCGGTTCGAGCCGGAGTTCGGGTGGAGCAGCCGCCGCCACCATGGCGGCTCCGGCCACCAAGACGGCCCAGCTGCGCGTCACGGGCGGCCCCCTACAGGGCAACCGCTTCGACATCGGGCCCGACGGACTGCGCATCGGACGCGACCCCGTGGCCTGTCAGATCGTGCTGAGCGAGGCCAGCGTCTCGCGGGAGCACGCGGTGATTCGCCAGAGTGGCGGCGCCATCACGATCAAGAACCTGTCGGGTACCAACCCGACCTACGTCAACGACCGCGCCATCCAGGAAGCCACGCTGGCGGCCGGCGACACCCTGAAGGTCGGCGACTCGATCTTCACGGTAGACGCGTGAGGCCCGGACGACGCCTCTCCGCGGTGGGTCTCGCCCTCATGGGCGGGGCCTTCCTCGGGGCGGCGGCCCCCGCCGCGGCACAGATCGGTGCCCTGGCGGCCGCTGCGGCGGCCGCGGGGGCCGGGGGGGAGTACGCCCTCGCGGGTGCCCCGGTGTTTTCAGAAAGTGGACTGGTCTTGAACGACGGCTGGTCGGTGGGGGCCTTCGGGGTCACGCAGAGCACGACCTACACGGCGTTCGACGGGTTCGACGAATTCGAGGTCGACTACACGGCGACGAACCTGGCCGTGGGCGCCTTCTTCGCGGCCGGTGACCGGGCCATGATCGGGGCGGTGTTGAACCCCCATGTGGCGGCCGAGTTTTCGTCGATGGGCCTCTCGGAGTCGACCAGCGGGCTCGGCAACATGACCGTGTCGGGAAAGTTCGCCCTGTCGTCGGGCGGCTCCAGCCAGGTCGCGGCGACGGCCTCGGTCGAGGTGCCGATCGGTGACGAAGACCTCGTGTCTCAGACCGCCACCATCTCGGTCGGGCTGGGCGCCTCGAAGCAGCTCGCGTCGGACCTCTCCCTTCATGGTGGGGCCTCGATCGGCATGACGATGGACGACGGAGACACCCAGTTCGACGAGGGTGGCACGGCCCTCAGCTTCAGCGGTGCCGTGGTGAAGCAGTTGAACCCGAAGGCATGGTTGTCGGGCGAACTGCTCGGGTCGTCGTTCGATGGCGAGTATCAGGTACTGTTGGCCCCCGGCGCCCGCGTTCGGGCGGGCGAGCGGGTCTTCATCGATGTGGGACTGGCGATCGGCGCTCTCTCGAGCGACGCCGTCGACCCCATCGACTACGGTCTCGCGATCGGGGCAACCGTGATTCCCGGGCGATGAGTCGGCGCGCGAGGACCGGCGCGCTTTGGTTTGCCATTCTCGCGGCCCTCGGGGCCGTCGATCTCGGGGCTACGCGCCTCGGGGTCGGCGGCCCCGGTCTCGTGGGCCGTGTCGCCGGCCATGTCGGGGCGACCGGGATCGAGGCGCAAATCGCGACCGACGGAACAAGGCAGTTCTGGTATGCGGGCCGCCAGCTCCGGCGGCCCCTCAACGTGACGATCTCCGGTGAAGACGCCGCCAGCTGCGGCCGGCGGCGTGTGGTCTTCGACGCGGGAGAAGACGGAGCCGTGTCGCCCCGGATCGCGCTCGCGGCCTGGGACGGCTCGAGCTGCCAGGCCGAGGGCTGGTGGAGCCTGGGCACCACGATCGGGATTCAGCACGCCCGCGCCACCCTGGAGGACGGCCCGGAGCATGGAGCGGTGACGTTTCAGGCCATCGCCCGTCAAGGCGCCCGGATATTCTTCGGCGGCGCCTACACCCCTCGAGAAGAGGGGTGGGTCGAGCTCGTCGACGACGGCGTCTCCCCCACGGGCCTCCGCGAGGTTCGGCCCACCGGATATGTTCGGCCGATCGTGGGGGTCGATTTCGCGCTGTGGCCTTCGTGGCATCGTGTGCGGGTGGCCGTCGGTGCCAGCGCGCGGGAGATCGACCGCTACTTCTTCTTCGGGATCTCGGCCCTCCAGGGCCTGGTCTTCGGACCCGGCCAGGAGGGTTCGGCGGTCGACGTCCACGCCGGGATCCAACTCTCGCGGCGCGATGTGGGTCGGTCGGGCACCGAGTGTGCGCCGGCGGCCTTCTGCACGAAACGCGACCTGCGCTTCAGCGGGGTGACGTTCATGGTGAGCATCGACGGGGCATCGGCCTTTCGCAGCCTCGCCGGCGCCGTGCTGCGCTAGGCTAGGAGCCCGCCCGCTCCGCCGCGAGAGCGCGGAGCGGGTGGGTGGGCCCCAGCATTTCCAGCGCCCCCTCCTCGGCCCTGCGGTACACCTCCACCGCCTCCGCGCCTCGATCGAGCTGCTCGAGGGCAAACCCCTGACGCAGAAGCGCGTTGACCGCGTCGCTGGACCGGCCGAGGGCCCTCATGCGCTCGGCGGCATCGGCCTCCCGCTCCACGACCCTTTCCCGGCGGTCCAGGGCCGACAGCGCAAAGGTCAGCGCCTGGTGGGCCGCCATCCAATCGAGGTCCTCTACAGGAATCGAGTCGAGCAGCTGTTCGGCCCGGGACAGAAGCACCTCGGCCCGCGCCGCCTGCTCGGGCACACTGTCACGCTCGCCGATCACGGCATCCCACCACGCCACGTCGGCGAGCGAGTTCGCGAGGTCGGCCGACCCGTCGGGATCGAGCGCCTCGCGGAGCTCGAGCGCCTCGCGGGCGGCGCGCTCCGAGGGCACGAAGTTGGAGCTGTTGAAGAGCATGTCCTGAACCGCGTCGAGCGCGTCGGCCCGCGTGCGGGCATCAGGCAGTCGGGCCGCCGACTCGAAGACCCGGTCCACCGAAAGGGCCAGTGCCGCCGAGTCGCCCGCCGAGAGGGCGACGTCGGCCGTGCGCGCGGCGACGAACATCGCCGAAAGGTCTCGCCCGGCCGTCGAATCGACACGGAAGGCGTCGCCGAACGAGGCGATCGCCGAGTCGAGCTGCCCGAGCGATCGCTGGAGCGCCCCACGATTCTGGAGCGCCACGGCGACGTCTTCGTTGGCGGGCGCGGTGCGGGACAGTCCGTCCAGCGCCCGAAGCAGGAGAGAGTCGGCCTCGGCCGCGCCACCGTCCCGATGGCTGAGCAACTCCCCGAGATTGATCATCGCCGCGGCCGTGCGGGGGTGATCGGGTCCGAGTGCCGTCCCCGCGACCGCGACCGACTCGCGCAGCCAGGCCTCGGCTCGGGCGGTATCGCCGAGTTCCTGAGCGTTCAGGGCGAGGTTGTTGAGCGTGACCGCGGTCCCCGCGTGTCCCGGGGGAAGAATCCGCCGCTCGATCGCGAGGGCCTCCTGGAAGAGCGAGTCGGCCGTGACCAGGTCGCCCTGCAGCGCCCGGGCCCGCGCCAGATGCGTCAGGAGAACCGCGTAGTCGGTGAGCCGGGCCCCGGGGTAGTCCGACCAGATCCTCTCCGACCGTCGGAGCAGTTCCTCCGCCCTCTCCCCTTCGCCGTCGGCCATCATCCGGAGGGCGCTGTTCGATAGGATGACGGCGAAATCGAGGCTCGTGGAATCGGTCGTGGCCAGTCCCAGGGCCGAGGCACTGTCCATGAGCAACTCGTATTCCGCGACCCGCCCCTGCCCGCGGCGCACGAGCGCCAGGCCGGTGATCGCGTTCGCAAGCCGCGAGGGGCTCACCTCGGTCCAGACGTCGATCGCCCGCTCGAAATGAACCACCGCCGAATCCAGTTCACCCCGCTGCTGGAAGATCTCACCCAGCAGCGTCCAGCCCATGGCCCTCACGGAGTCGGACACCGTCGCATCGACGGCCGTCAGGGAGTCCGACGCACGCATGAGCAGCAGCGCGTCGTCGTACTCGCCGAGCGAGACATACGAGGTCGCGAGATCGCGCATGGCCCAGGCCCCCGTGGCGGGCACATCGCTCAGTTCGCCCGACAGCAGCTGAAGGCTGCCGAGATCGAGCAGGTCCTTCACCGTCGTTTCGACGCCCTGGCTCAGGCTGGGCTCCACCAGCGACAGCAGGCCGACCATGAATTCGTGGGTGCGAATCGCCTGATAGGCCTGCGCCTCGGCCTGTGCCGCAGCCCGCCGCGCAGCCCAGCCCGTGACGCCGGCGATGACCGCCAGGATCGAGAGGCCCGCGAAGGCGAGCCGTCGCAAGCGCACGAAGCGGCGTCCTTTCCTCTCCGACTCCGAGACGAAGTCGCTTTCGAGCTCGCTCAGCCGGCTTCCGGCGGTCACGACCATGCGGGCGTCCTCGAGGGGTTTCCCCTGGGTCAGCAGCAGGTCGGGGTCGCGCCCGGCCTCCGCCCACCGAAATGCGGCCGCCCTCAGCCGCGCTCGGGTCTTCAGCACCTCGCGGTCTTCTTCGAGCCATTCGGTGAGGCGGGGCCAGTGGCGCAGCAGGGCCTCGTGCGCCAGGCGCACGACCGCCCCTTCGGCACCGTCGTCGCCCGATAGATCGGTGACGAGCAGGCGCGCCTGGATCAGCGCGTCGACCAACTGCTCCGACGCGGGATCACTTCGCAGCCGCTCGAGAGGAGCGGGTCGGGCCGCCACGGCCGTCGCCTCGGCGTTCTCGACCACGGTGACGAGTTGTCGCATCACCGGGTGAAAGGCCGCCTGGACGTCGTCGGGGAGCGCGCTGAACACCTCTTCCGCCCGCCGCGCGATGCTCCCCTCCACTCCACCCAGTTCGTCGAATGCGGCCAGGGTGAGGAGGCCGTCGTCGGTGCGGCGCCGGTAGAGCTCCTCGAGGG
>CBDUEZ010000204.1:0-7981 GCA_965366355.1 uncultured bacterium | reverse complement strand
ACGTCACGGTCATGGTGTGGTGCCCGCCCTTCTCGGCCCGCGCCAGGATCTCTACAGAAGCGCCGCTCTGACCCTGGATCACCCAGGTGAAGCGCATGCGGTTACCCGAGCCCTCGAGCTTCGCGACCGAGGTCGTCTTGTCGTTTCCGGTCAGGATGTTGGCGGCATCGACACCAATCTGCACCATCGTCGGACTCACCGAACGCGACACGACCCCGTGCTGGGTCGAGGTCGGGAGATACCCCGAGTTCTCGACCACGGCCTCGACGGTGAACACCCCGCCCCCGTGCGCCGTGACCTCGGTGTCGACGATCCGCACACGGGGCAGCAGCCCCGCGAGCGATGCGATGAACTCGCCCTGCCGAGCGCCGAGCTCCGGGAGCTCGCTGGCGGGCGGGTTGGTGGTCGAATGGGGAGCGAATCCTCCCACCTCGACCTCTCCGACACCCGCGAGGGTGGTCGTCGACCAGTCTACGAAGGTCGCCCCGCCCGCGAGCATCCGCCCGTCGAGCGATGACACCGCGGCGTCATCGGCCGCGGCCGGCGCCCACCCCTGGGTCGAAAACGACGGCACCCCGAACTGGAAGTAGCCGTACTGGAAGAACGCACCCTCGGCTCGCCGGTTCAGGCCCACACTTTCGAGTCCCGTGATCTCCCGGTAGTCGTTCGACACCTTGCCGAAGTACTCCAGATCGGCCCCGTCGACGACGACGGCCGGACGGCGTCCCGAATTGGGATCGTTGTCGGCACCCGGCTGCGCGCCCCGAAGCCGGAGCCCCCCCTGGAGGTTCTCCGGGCGGGACGACCAGACGCCCACGTCGAAGAGTCCCGAGTTGGCCTCGGCCGCGAACGCGGCCAGGTCGGAGGTCTGCACCCCGCCGAGTGCGCCCCTCGAGTCGGGGGGCCGAACCAGATTGTCGGAGTGCCCGTAGGTCAGCACCGCCGCAATGTTGCGATGCGCCACGGCGAAGTCGATCAACGCCCGCGTCGCGGGCTCACTGACCATGTGGGGCCCGGCTTCGAGACCGTAGTAGGGGTGCTCGTGCTGGAAATTGCGGTTGAGGTCGACCCCACCCGCCCCGTCTTCGTTGAAGAACCCGTCGCCGTCGTCGTCGCCACCTTCGACGTATACCGAATGCGTGCCCGATTCACCGGCCGCCGCATCGGCTCGTTTCATGAGCCGGGCATCGTCGGGATGCACGATGAAGGCGCCCTCCGCGTCGGCGACGCGCATGAGGGTGATCATGCCGTCGCCATTGAGGTCGTTGGGCCCGTCTTCGTCGGTGCGGCCGTCGTTGTCGTCGTCGTACGCACGTCCGTTGACTCGACGATCCCAACGCAGCGAACCGAACATGGCCTCCACGCCATCGGGGTTCGCCCGAGGCACGACGTAGATCGTGTTGGAGGCCAGGAGCGCGCGGGCGTCGGCGTTGCCCGCGCCCGTCAGGTACCGAATGGCTTCGAGAGCCAGGTGGCTACCGACCACGTGGTCGCCCTCGAGGGACCCGACGACCAGCAGCGCCGGCCGCTCGGCCGGATCCATGTCTCCCGGAAGCGAGAGTTCGACCATCCATACGTCGCGCCCTCCCGGAGACGTCGCGAGCGACGACATGCTCGCGGCGTTGGAGGCGTCGACCACCGACCGCAGCTCGCGGCTGAACGCGTCGTGTGGGAGGTATTCGGCCACCTGGGCCGAGCCTGCGCCGGGGGCCACCACGGCCACAGCCATGCCCAAAGCGGCCCCGAGCATCGCTCGGCGCGCCACGTCGTGAAGGCGTCTCATGCGCCCTCTCTGTTCCACTCGATTCCGCACCGCACTCTCCTCTTGAACGTCTGCATAGTCGTTTTCTGGTCCGCCGAACGGCGGCCTGCCTCCCCACACGCGCCGGCGCGCGGGAGGCGAAGAGTAGGGAGCCCGACACGGACAGGCCAGGGTCGCCTTGCGATTCCAACCAATTTGTATACCTATATATCTTATGGGTTACATCTTAATGGGTGAGCGCGACGGTGGGCGACGCCACCCGAGACCGTGAGGACCGATGGCTGCTCTGGAACTGATCAAGGGAACCCTCGACGTCTTGATTCTGAAGACGCTGAGCTGGGGTGCGCTCCATGGATACGGCGTTTCACGGGCGATCCGAAACGCGACCGGCGACGTCTTGATGGTGGAAGAAGGCGCGTTGTATCCCGCACTCCGGCGCCTGGAGGCTCGAGGCCTGGCCGAAGCCGAATGGGGCACGACCGAGACGGGCCGGGAGGCCCGCTTCTACCACCTCACCGATGACGGCCGGGCAGCGCTCGAGACGGCCTTGCTCCACTGGAGCGACTACGTCTCGGCGATGGCCCGCGTGCTCGAAGCCGAGGCTCCGCCGGCATGAAACCAAGCAGCCTTCACGGCGACCGACCGACGGTGGGCGAATTGCCCGTCGCCGAAGACGTCGATCGCGAATTGCGGAGCCACATCGCTCTTCGCGCCGAGGAGCTCGAGGCCGAGGGATGGGACCCGGCCGCCGCCCGCGCGGAAGCCGAACGGGTGTTTGGTGATGTGAACGAGATCCGTCGGAGCTGCGAATCGCTCGCTCGGCGCAGGGACCGACGCATTCGACGAACCATGGGATGGGAGGGGATCATGCACGACATTCGATACGCCGTCCGGAGCCTGACGCGGAGCCCGAGCTTCGCACTGGTAGCCCTTCTCACCCTGGCGCTCGGGATCGGCGCCAACACGGCCATTTTCAGCGTCGTCCATGGCGTACTTCTGCGCCCCCTACCCTTCGATCAACCCGACCGTCTGGTCTATGTGCAGGAGCGGGGGCAACGCGACGGCACGATGAGCGTCGCCTGGCCCAACTTCGAAGACTGGCAACGCGACTCGAACTCGTTCGAGGCGCTCGCGGCCCATGCCGGGGGCGACATGACCGTCCTGGGAGGCCAGGAACCGCTGCGCGTACAGTCGGCTCAGGTCACGCAGGACTTCTGGCGGGTCATGCGCGTGCAACCGCTCGCCGGGCGTTTGACCGGGCCCGACGACCATCAACGGGGGGCGGCGGGAGCCGTCGTGATCACGCGGGCGCTGTCCCTTCGGCTGTTCGGAGTTCCCGACGCGACCGGGCGCGCGCTCGACGCGCAGGGAATCCAGGCACAGGTCGTCGGGGTGGTGCCGAGCGAGTTCAACTACCCCTCCGAGGCCGAGCTCTGGTACCCCCTGGAGCTCTTTCCCCTCGGGACGTCGCGAACGGCCCACAACTACGCCGTCACGGGACGGTTGGCCGAAGGGGTGACCCAGGCCCGCGCCTTCGAAGAACTCGACGCCCTCACGGTGCGCATCTTGAGTGCCGAAGCCACCGACGATCGGGATTTTCTGGCGGCCGGCGTCTGGATGACCCCGCTCCGCGAATCGTTGGTTGGTGACGTCACTCGCCCGCTCCTGCTCCTTCTGGGTGCGGCCGGGTTCGTACTCCTGGTCGCCTGCACCAACCTCGCGAGCACCCTGCTCGCCCGGGGGCGTGTGCGTATGCAGGAGCTCGCGGTGCGGTCGTCGTTGGGGGCCGGACGGGGCCGACTGGTGCGCCAGCTCGTCACCGAGAGCGCGGTTCTCGCCGTGGTCGGTGCGGTTCTGGGCCTCGTGCTCGCGACGTTCCTGCTTCGCGTGATCCAGTCGCTTGGAAGCGAACTCCCCCGCATGAATACGGTGGGTCTGTCGGCTCCGGTTCTGGGCTTCACCGCCCTCGTCACGATCCTCACCGCCCTCGCCTTCGGCCTGCTTCCCGCGCTCCGGCTCACCGACGGCGCGCAGGCCACGACGCTCCGTGGGCGCTCTCGCGGAAGCTCCGGCGGCCGTACTCGCCTCTGGGGCCTGCTCGTGGCCACCGAGGTGGCTCTCGCCCTCGTACTTCTCATGGGTTCGGGACTCCTGATTCGCAGTTTCGGTCAGGTGCTGGCCGAAGACCCGGGCTTCGATGGCGCCGACGTGGTCAGCAGTTCGGTCGCACTGAACGCGAGTCGCTACCCGACTCCGGCCGACCACGCTCGATTCTACGACGAGTTGATTCCCCGGCTGGAGGCCCTTTCCGGGGTGGAGTCGGCCGGGCTGATCAGCGTGCTCCCGCTGAGCGGCGGCGCCTCCAATGGGCGCATTCAACTCGATGGCGATCCCGACAACAACACCGGCTCCCCCTCGCCGGTGTATCTCGTGGCGAGTGGCGGCGCCTTCGACGCCCTCGACATTCCCCTGGTTCGGGGCCGTCTCTTCGATGAACGCGACGTGGCCGAGGCACCCCACGTCGTGGTGGTGAACCAGGCCTTCGTCGATCAGTTCTGGCCCGACGTCGACCCCATCGGTCGGCAGGTCACCGGCGGGGGAATGGACAACTATTGGGACGCCGACCCGAAGGTATGGGGCACGGTCGTGGGTGTCGTCGACGACGTGCGCTACCGCGACCTCACGAGTCGCCCGGTGCCGGCCGTCTACTGGAGTTACCGACAGCGCCCCTACCGCATTCGCTTCAGCACCAACCTCGTCGCCGAGGCCCGCGGCGCGGAGCCCGGAGCGATCGCGGGCGACGTGCGCACCGCGATTCGGCAGGCGGATTCCGACATCGCCGTCGAGGTTCAACTCCTGGCCGACCAGGTCGATCAATCGTTGGCCGACCGGCGCTTCATGCTCCTGATCCTCGGAGGATTCGCGGTGCTCGCGGCGGTCCTCG
The DNA here is from genome assembly GCA_965366355.1 of uncultured bacterium. Taxonomy (GTDB): domain Bacteria; phylum Gemmatimonadota; class Gemmatimonadetes; order Longimicrobiales; family Gaopeijiaceae; genus Gaopeijia. The sequence goes on along the minus strand of CBDUEZ010000204.1, from coordinate 3,275 downwards.
CCGCGGTGGGCATCTACGGAGTCGTGTCGTACACGGTGGCGCGCCGCACCCGTGAGATGGGCATCCGACTCGCCCTCGGGGCCGCCCCTGCCGACGTGCGCACCCTCGTGCTCCGCGGAGTGGTGGGGATGGTGGTTCTGGGACTGGCGGCCGGACTGCTCGGCGCCTTCGTGGTCACGCGAACCCTGTCGAGTTTTCTCTACGAAACCAGCACGACCGACCCCCTTACGTTCGTGGCCGTGCCCGTGCTCCTGTTGTGCACGGCGCTCGTGGCCAGCTGGGTTCCGGCGTCGCGATCGACCCGAGTCGATCCGATCGCGACGATGCGGGCCGACTGAGCATCACCACCGGCAGACCGAGCGCCCCGGGCGAGGTCGACCCGGCCCTTGCCTGGGGCGCCCGAAAACGTACATGGTGGTGCGATGCCCCCTCCCTCGAGCGCCCGCATCGGTAGCTTCACAATCCGGGCGTACCCGTGAAGCGCCGTCTTCAACGATATCGACTCCGGGCGGTGTTCACCTTCGCGCTGCTCGGCGTGGTCGTGGGCGCCGTGCTCGGGCTCGCTCTCGCCGCGCTGGACGGCTCCGCGATCGGCCGACCCGCCCTCCATGGATCCGTCGTGGGATTCCTGGCCGGGCTGCTCGTCGGCACGACGGAGGAGTACCTCGTGCCGGGTCTCGCGCGTCGTCTCAGCTTCGCCGCCCTCAACTCGTTTCGACTCGTGGTCTACACCGTCGGGATGGCCGTGGCCGTCTTGATGGGCAACGTCATTCCCCGAATGCTCCTCGAGGGGCACTCGGTGGCGGGAGCGTTGGACGCCTACCTGGAACTCGGCCATCCAGGAAGGGACATGCTCACCGGCGTCCTCGCGTCGTTGATGATGACGTTCTTGCTCCAACTGCGTCGTCTGCACAACCGCGAGGAGCTCTGGCACCTGTTCACGGGACGATACCACAGCCCCACGTTGGAGAGGCGCGTTTTTCTATTCGTCGACCTCGCCGACTCGACCGGGGCTGCCGAGGCCCTGGGCCCGACCGAATACAGCGCCTACCTCCGCGACGTCTTTCGCGACATGGCCGAGTCGATCCTCTCCGCGCGCGGGCTCGTGTATCAGCACGCGGGCGACTCCGTCATCGTGTCGTGGCCCTTCCACAGGGGCATCCGGCGGGCCGCGTGTGTGCAGTGCTTCTCCGACATCTCCCAGGCGCTCACCCGCAACGCCCCCGTCTATGAGGCCACCTACGGCCGTCGACCCTTCGTCCGTGGTGCGATCCACGGCGGCGAAGTCGTCGCCACCTGGGTGGGTGAGGCCAAGCGGGAACTGGCCTTCCACGGTGACACGGTCAACACGGTGGCCCGGCTCCAGGGTCTGGCCAGCGGGCTCGACCACCCTCTCCTCCTGTCGGGCACGCTTCGCGACGCCCTCACCCTACCGGGCTATCGCACGGAGCGACTCGGCGCCTTCGACCTCAGGGGGCGTCAGACCCCGCTCGAGGTGTACGTCGTGACGCCCGTAGACGCCTGACCCCCCCGCCCCTCATTCTCCGTGGAGCACCGAGCGTGGATCGACGCGAGTCGCGCGGCGCGCCGGGATCCAGGCCGCCGCCAGGGCCGTCGAGAGCAAGACGACCACGCCTCCCACCCAGGTGATGGGGTCGGTCGTGGCCACCCCGTAGAGCAGCGAATCGAGCATTTTCACGAGCAGCGACGCGACCACCGCCCCGATTCCCAGCCCGAACGCGGTCATGACCATGCGCTCTCGCACGATCATACGAAGAATCCCTTCGGGCCGTGCTCCGAGAGACATGCGAATCCCGATTTCCCGCATTCGCTGCCGCACTTCGAAGGCGGTGAGGCCGTAGAGCCCGACCACGGCCAGCAGGAGTCCGGAGAGGGCGAAGCCGGCGAGCAGCGAGGCGTTGAAGCGGGGCTCGGCGAGGGCCCGGTCGAGGTTGTCGCGCAGGCTCCCGAGCTCGGGCACGGGCAGGCCGGGTGCGGCGCTCTGAACGGCCGAGCGGATCTGACCCGACACCTGGGCCATCGAGGTGCCTTCGCGAACCCGCACCACGAGGGTCATGGCGGCCCAGGGAATGTCGTCGTAGAGGCGGTAGACCATGGGGTCGGGCTCCCGGGCGAGTGCCACGTCGCGGAAGGGTTCGACCACCCCGATCACGGTCATGCGCCCCCCCGACGGATCACCCCACACGAGGGGGGCACCGATCGCCTCGGCGGGGCTCCCAAAGAGCACCTGCGCGAGTCCCGCATCGATCACGGCTGGCGATCGCTCCATGTCTGCGTCCGACGCTTCGAAGGGCCGGCCCGCCAGCACCCTCATGCCCATGGCCCGGAAAAACCCGGTGGTGACCGACCTCCACTGAATGGGGGTGAATTCCTCCGCGCGATCGGGCATACGATCCTCTCGTGCCACAAAATTGGCCAGAGCGCTCCCACCGAACGGATCCACGGCGGTCGCGCCCGCATGAAGCACACCCGGTACCCCCGCGACGGTCTCGAGCACGTCGCGCATCAGGGGGCCCCGCTCCTCCCACGTCCACGTGCCGTCGGGCATCGCGAGCGTCGCGGCGAGCGTGCCCTCGGCCTCGAAGCCGGGGTCGATGCGCGACAGCGCGACGAACGAGCGAAAGAGGAGCCCGGTGCCCACGAGCAACACCAGACTCGTCGCGAGCTGGCCGACGACGAAGGCGCTGCGCAGCCGGTTGCGGCCCTGACTCGACCCACGGTTCGAGGTCACGAGCGGCCGGCGTCGCAGAAGGGCAACAATCGGCGCCGAACCGAACACGAGCGTGGCCGCCGCCGTGACACCCAGCGCCGCGAGTGCGACCCCCATATCGATCTGCGCCTCGCCCAAGCGGGGAATCCGGCCGTTCCCCATCGATCGCACGATCGGCACCACCACACTCGCACCCAGGAGGCCGAGCGTTCCGCCCAGGGCGGCGAGAACGGCGCTTTCCGTGAGCAACTGCCGTCCCATGCGGGAGCGGGCGGCCCCCAGGGCGGCGCGCACACCCATCTCGCCGGTGCGCACCGAGGCCCGCGCCAGCAACAGACTGGAGACGTTCAGGCAGGCCATGCTGAGCAGGAGCACCGCCGCGGCGAGCAGCACCCAGCCGGCTCGGCGGGTGGACTCGCCGATCAACGTCGTCTCGAGGGGCACGATGCGGGCGCTCCATCCCCGATCCTCTTCGAACGAGGCGCTCTGCCAGTCGGTGACTCGATCGAGGTCGGCCTGGGCCTCGGAGACCGTCATCGTGGGC
>CBDUEZ010000203.1:0-7989 GCA_965366355.1 uncultured bacterium | reverse complement strand
CCGGGCGACATGTGGCTGGGGACTCGAATCCTGACGTTCGCCAACCTACAGCCCCCGAGGGGCCGAGGCGACACGGGCCTTGGCGTTCTGCTGCCGTTTCTTGACCGGCACCCCCTGGGGCGGCAAGCTCACCCCGCCCTCCGGACCCCAGACTCGAACCGCACAGTCCGATGCCCGGCTCCAACCTCGAACGCGCAGACCCGGGCGGCCACGCCTTCCGGGCCCTCCAGATTCCCGCCATGGCGGCCGCCGTTCTCGCGGCGTTGGCTCAGCTGCCTCTCATCCGTGGGCACGACAACTTGTATCCGGTCGTCCTGGCCGCCGCGGGATTTCTACTCGTCTGGGGCGCGGTCGTCACGATTTCTGCGCGGCGATCCGGCCGGGTTCTCACGCTCGAGTCACTCGTGCGCCGGCCCCACTGGGTGCAAGCGTGTGCTCAGGTATCGCTGTTCATGTATTGGGGGTGGCACGCCCGCCCGGTGTACGGCTTCGTGCCGCTGATCGTGGTTCAGATCGTCTTCGCCTACGGCGTCGATGCGCTGGTGAACTGGTCGCGCCGGAACACGCACCGAATCGGGTTCGGACCCCTTCCGATCGTTCTCAGCATCAACCTGTTTCTCCTGTTTCGACCGCAGTTCTTTCAGTGGCAGCTGATCATGATCCTGGTGGGGTACCTGGCCAAGGATCTGATTCGCTGGCAACGAAACGGGCGCTCGGCCCACATCTTCAATCCGTCGTCGTTTCCGTTGGGTGTGGCCGCGCTGGTCCTTCTCCTGACGGGGAGCACCGATGTGACGCTGGGCTCGTTCATTGCCCAGTCCCAGTCGACGGCCCCGCAGATGTATCTGGCCATCTTTCTGGTGTCGATTCCCGGCCAGCTGCTCTTCGGCGTGGCGCGCATGACGCTGTCGGCCGTGGTGACGTTGGTGGCCCTCAGTGCGGCGTATCTCGCGGCGACGGGAACGTACATTTTTCCCGACGCCTACATCAGCGTGCCGGTTTTTCTGGGCATGCACCTGCTCGTCACGGACCCGTCGACCTCACCCCGAAGCGAGGCCGGTCAGGTACTCTTCGGGATCATCTACGCCCTGGGCGCCGCGGCTCTGTATCTCTTCCTGGAGGGATTCGACCTTCCGACGTTCTACGAGAAGCTCCTTCCGGTGCCCATCATGAACCTCACGGTTCGCCGGATCGATGCATGGGCCGCGTCGGGGTGGCTTCGTCGACTCGACCCCGCGCGGATCGCGTCGGCTCTGTCACCCGCCCGTCGCAACATCGCCTACACCGGAGCATGGGTCGCCGTCTTCGGGCTCTTCAGTGCGACGACGATTCTCGGCGACGACCATCCGGGCCAATACTACCCGTTCTGGCGCGACGCCTGCGCGACCGGAAACGCACGCGCCTGTGAGCTCGAGGCGTTCATGACGTACAACTATTGCAACCGCGGTTCGGGGTGGGGGTGCAACGAGTACGGCATCTACCTCGCCGACCGGGGATTCCGGTCCGACGCCCTCGCGATCTTTCTTCGTTCTTGCGAGGCGGGCTTCGAACCGGGTTGCGAGAACGGACAGGGAATGGCGACCATGCCCTTTACATGGATCCATGCCGATCCCCGCGTCGAGGACCTGCCCGTGGTTCTCCGGGGAAGCAAGGGACCGGTCCGGGAGCGTGACCCCGTGAGGCTGAGGGCCATGGCTTGTGACCAAGGGTGGCCGTTGTGCGAAGACCTGGGTACAGACTGAGGCATCGGGTCGGAGGATCTGCCGGCATGGGTTTGGCGGTGCTGGTGGCGGGTGCCCTATGGTCGGGCGCCTTGGCTGGACAGGATGTCGACGTGACCTCCTTGAGGGGCGAGGTCGTCGACATGGCGGGCGAGCGGTTGGTGGGCGTGACCATTCGTCTGGAGCCGGTAGGCGACACCCCCGGTGGTCTGCGGATCACGCTGACCGACGATGCGGGAGCGTTCGCCCTCACGTCGCTCGCTCCCGGAGACTACATCGTGTCGGTCATCAATCTGGGATTCGCCGACATCATCGACTCGCTGTCTCTGGGCGCGGGCGAGGACCTCGACATTTTCGTGCGAATGTCGGTGGATCCGATCGACGTCGACCCGATGGTGGTCGAGGTGGGCTCTCGCCCCATCGGGCCCCTGGTGGGCTTCGATCATCGGCGGCGAACCATGGCCGGCACCTTCTTCACGCGGGAGGCCATCGAAGCGGCCGACGTCATGGAGTTCAGCGACCTCATGCGTCTGGTGCCCGGCATGCGGGTCGTACCGACGGGCGCCTTCGGGAATCGCTTGTTGATGAGGGGCTGCAGGCCCGATCTCTGGCTCGACGGGACGCACGTGGGAGCCAACGTCGATGTCGATTCTTTTCTGCGCCCCGAGGACCTCGAGGGACTCGAGATCTACCGCGGGTCGGTGATTCCTGGGCAGTTCGGGACGACCCAGTGCGGGGCGGTGGTCGCCTGGTCGCGGCGAGGACAGCCCGAGGTGAAGGAGGCGAACCTGAAGCGACAATTCATCATTGCCGGGTCTCTCGTGGCTCTTTTTGTCGTATTCCGCCGATAGGCGACGTCAACCGCTAGCGACCGATCCCGAAGGGGATTCGGATGATCACCGCTTCCTCGACCGGAGGGCCTCCCCCCTCGACATCGGTCTCCCCCCCGAACGCCCGGGTTGCGAGGATCAGCGCGGCCGCACCGGCAACGACCCCCGAAACCAGAAAGACCGTGTTCCTCTGATCCAACACCTTCACGTCGATTCCGGCGATATGGCTCCGCGAGACGTCGAGCGTGTCGTTGACCGTGGTGGCGGGGAATCCGGCGCGTCGGACCAGAGTGGAGATGGTGACCGAAACTTGAGCGTCGTCCCACTTCGCCACGGGCCCGCTCACCGTGCCATCCGTTTCTCCGAAACGCCGGCGCATGTCTTCGGCACCGGCGGCGGTCGCCCGCACCCGGATCTCCGTGCCCACCGGGACGGGATCGCCGTCGTACGGGGCCCACCGATAACATCCCGCTGGAACGGTCAGAACCAGGAGCAGTGCTAGCCGAGCGAGGCTCAAGGGGCGCGTCTCCGGAAGGAAATGTAAGGGTGCCTACACCGGTGCAAGGTACGTCGGCGGCGGGCAGGTGAAAAGGCGAGCGGCGGGCCGATGAAGCGGCGAGCGACAGTTATATAGCGCGCGGCCGCGCGCGGACACGCATGTCCCGGGTTTTGCGTAATCCTTACACGGCGCATACAATGGCGACTTGTGTACCATCCCAACAGGAAGGATGTCCATGAGATCCCAACCTCTCGTTCGAGCAGGAATGGCACTGGCTCTGAGCTGCTTGCTCAGTCTGCCGGCGTCAGCAGCCGCTGCCCAGACCGGAACCGTAACCGGTCGAATCACCGCCCTGGCGGGGGGGGCACCTCTCGACGGCGTGGTCGTTCTGGTTCAGGGAACGACTACATCGACGTTGTCGAACCAGCAGGGACGCTACCTCCTGACCAGTGCGCCGGTCGGGACGATCACCCTCGAGGTGTCGCGTCTGGGCTATTCGCAGGTCACCCAGGTCGTGACGGTCACCGCCGGGGAGACCACGGTAGCCAACATCCAGATGTCCGACCTGGCCATCTCGCTCGACGAACTCGTCGTGACGGGCACGGCGGGCAGCGCGCGGCGCAAGGAGATCGGAAACGCGGTCGGGGTCATCAGCACGGAAGATCTCGACGCGATCTCGGTCACGTCTGCAACCGACATTCTCCAGGGCCAGTCGCCCGGTCTCGTGATCCGTCAGACGGGCGGCGCGGTGGGCAACGGCTCGGAGATCATGCTCCGAGGCGTGAACACGCTTGGAGGGCCGAACGGAAATCGTCCCCTCATCTACGTCGACGGGGTGCGGATCTCGAACGGTAGTCACCAGACGGCCGACGAAGCATCGGCCCAGGCGACGGTCTTCGACGACATCGACGCCAGCAACATCGAGCGGGTCGAGGTGATCAAGGGAGCGGCGGCGACGACGCTGTACGGCACCGAGGCCGCGTCGGGCGTGATCCAGATCTTCACGAAGGGCGGCGGCGGCGGAGCCCCGCAGTGGACGGCGAGCATCAGCCAGGGCCTCTCGAATGTCGGCCACGTCGGCCCGAAGGAGGATCCGACGGGCCTCCAGGTCAACGACTGCACGGCCGACGCGACTTGCCCGGCGAGTGGCACGTGGCTCCAGACGGGACACGTGCAGGAGTACGACCTCTCCGTTCGCGGCGGCGACGCGGTGCCGTGGTACCTGGCCGCGTCGTTCTCCGACCAGGAAGGCAACATCGCGCCGCAGGGTGCTTCGAGTGCCTCGGTGCGGGCCAACTTCCGCTTCGAGCCGATCGAAAACGTCTCGATCCGCGCCAGCAACGTCTTCACCCGGCGCAACATCAAGTTCATTCCCGACGGCAACAATGCCGAGGGACTGCTCCTGAATGTGATCCGGAACGAAAACGACTACACGAACGGAAGAGACGGTCTGACGCTGGATATGGACATCGATCAGCAGATCGATCACTTCATCTCAGGACTCAACATCACCTGGACTCCGTCGGCGTCGTTGTCGCACCGTCTGAATCTCGGGATGGACTACATTTCGAACCAGTACACGGAAGAGCGCCCCTGGGGCTTCTTCTACGTCACCGAGGGTGCCCGTGAGACGGACCAGGGCAACGACCGCAACATCACGGTCGACTACGCCGGGTCGTTCCAGAAAGATCTGTTCGGCGTCGCCACGACCACCTCGTGGGGAGCACAGTACTACGATTCGTTTGCCTGGGGTCTGAACGGCTTCGGTGATGAATTCGCCGGGCCGGGCGCCAAGCTGATCCAATCGGGTGTCGAGACCAGCGTGTCGGAGACCTGGTTGCGGGTGGCCAGCGGGGGGTTCTTCCTCCAGGAGCAGATCGGGATCAATGATCAGCTCTTCGTCACCCTCGGTGGGCGTTGGGACGGCTTCTCGACCTTCGGTGAGAACTTCGGCATCGCGTTCTACCCGAAGATCTCCGCAGCCTACACGATTTCCGACAACGATTTCTGGCCGGAGTGGTGGAACACCATGAAGCTCCGCGGCGCGATCGGTCAGTCGGGCCGGGCCCCCAGCCCCTTCGCTTCGAAGCGCACCTGGGCGTCGACGTCGGGTGACGACCGGCAGGCCGCGGTGATCCTGGCCGAGCTCGGTAACGAAGACGTCGGTCCGGAGCGGACTCGTGAGTATGAGGCCGGCTTCGAGGCGCTGTTGTTCGACGGGCGCTTCAGCATGGACTTCACCTGGTACGACCAGTCGACCTTCGACGCCCTTCTCCGGCTTCCGCGCCCGGCATCGATCGGCACGGAGCAGGCGATTCTCACCAACCTGGGTGAGGTCGCGAACAGCGGGTACGAGTTCGAGGCGACCTTCAACGCCGTCACCACCGACGACTTCGCGTGGAGCGTGGGCGGGAACTACTGGCACGGCGAGAACGAGGTCGTGTCGCTCGGTCCCGTGACCGATGAGCGGCTCCAGGGCCGTCCGGTCGACGCCCAGTTCGGCGACGTGGTCCAGAACCCCGACGAGCTCGGGGTCCGACCTGATTTCGAGGAGGAATACCTCGGGCCTGCGCGTCCGACCACGACGTTCGCTCTCAACACACGGGCGACGTTCTTCTCCCGGCTCACCCTCGACATGATGGGCGAGTTCCAGGGTGGCCACGTGCGCCAGGCGGGCACGGCTCGGCAGAACGTGAGGCGCAGCTACTGGGCGCCGTGCCAGGCCGTGATCGACGCGGTGAATGGCGGTGATTTCTCGAACTTCACGGCAAAAGAACTGGGGCTGTGCAGCCCGCGTGACGCCAGCTACGGCGAGTGGACGCAGGCCGGGGATTTCTTCCGCCTTCGGTCGGTCTCCCTCGGGTACCGGGTGCCCGACGGGTGGCTCCCCGTGGGTGCGTCGGGGCTGACGCTCCGACTTCAGGGCCGGAATCTGTGGCACACCACGGATTTCCCCGGCATCGACCCCGAGGGGAACTCCTACGGGACGGATGCCAGCTGGTACTGGAGCACTCGTGAGTACTACAACCTCCCGACGCCGCGCGTGTTTACGTTCAGCGCCACCGTCACTTTCTGATCCCACGGAGCCAATGACTATGAATGATCGACGCAAGGTACTGCGCCGCGGGGTCTGGGCCCTGGGACTCGCGGTGGCGGCCGCGGGTTGTGGTGACATCTTCGACATCGAAAACCCGGGCGAGATTCTCGACATCGACCTGAACGATCGTGAATTGATCAGTGTGTTGATTGTTGGACTCTCGTCCGACGTGTCCGATTTCATGGACAACACCGCCTTCGATGTGGCGCGCTTGAGCGACGAGATGGCGGGGTCGGGCAGTTACGCCGACACCGGCTATTTCCGCACGGGCGTCGCGGAGCAGGACGAAGTGAACGGAATCTGGGAGCAGGCCCACGAAGCGGTGTGGATGTCGGAACTCCACATCGCCCGGATCGAGTCGCTGCTCGAGGCCTCGGAGTTTCAGGCGAGCAACGACGTGAGCCGCGCCCTGGTGTTCGAGGGGATCGCCCACCGCACGCTGGGTGAGAACTACTGCCAGGTGGTGTACTCCGAGCCCGATGAGTACGGATCGTTGACGCCTCGGTCGGTGGCCTTCGACAGCGCCATCGTGGCGTTTTCGGCGGCCCTCTCCTTCGGGAGCGACAACCACACCGCGGCGAACGCCGGGCTGGCCTCGGCGCACGCGGCCCTCGGTAACTGGGCGCAGGCCGTGAGCTTCGCGCAGAACGTGCCGGACGACTTCCGGTTCGATGTCTACTACGACATCAACGACAACGCCAACGTGATCTACGACGAAACCCACGATCGGGCGGAGATGTCGGCGTTCAACACGCTCGCGGGATCCATGAATCCGCAGGACCCACGCGCGCCGTTCACCAACTGCGAGTTGGGGGGCTGCTCGACCACCAATGGCGCCGACGGGATCACCACCATGTGGCGCCAGGAGAAGGTTCTCGACGAGGGCGATGAGATCGTAGCGCTCTCGGGTAAGGAGGCTCGGTTGATCGAGGCCGAGGCCGCGCTTCGGGCCGGCAACCTTACGGAGTTCACGACCCAGATCAATCGGGTTCGGGCGCTTTACGGCATGGACCCGATCGCCGAGCCGGCCACGGCCGGTGCGCTCGAGTATCCGAACGCCTGGGACGACGGTTGGTCGATTCTCGATGGGGAGCGGCATCTGACGCTCTGGCTCGAGGGTCGCCGCCTCTGGGACCTGGATCGGTGGGACCACCCGTTCTTGAACGGCGGGAAGGTCGTCTGGGATCCGGAGCCCATTCGCGACGCTTGCATGCCGGTGCCGCAGGGCGAATGTTCGGTGAATCCGAATTTCACGTGCACCGAGGCTGCGGCAGGAACCAATAGCGGTTGACGGTTCCGGCCGGCCATGGTTTGGAGCAGTGTGAGCCACCCTCATCGCGACTCGGCGCGGTGGGGGTGGTCTCGTTCCACCCTCGTCCGGAGGTCCCGATGAAGCACCGCGCCATGCTATTTCTCGCGATGATGATGGCGATTCCCCTGCCGGGTCACGCCCAGAAATACACGGGACCCGACGGCAAGCTGAGGATCGCCCTGGCCAAGCAGCCGTTCAGTCCGAACGGTACGTCACGCGGGCCCACGACCATGGCGGAGGGGGGCATTCAAGACATCCTCACGGGATTGGGCGCGGTGGTGCGGGTCGCAGAATCGGGACTCACTCCTGAAGAGGACACCGAGTACGGCGGTTGGAAGCGGCTGGGAATGGCGCTCGGGCACTACTCCGACATCGTCGAGGAGAATGAGCGTGAGGGCTGGTTCACGGTGGGGCTCCTCGCGACGTGCCCCTCGATGCCCGGACTGGTCGCCGGGCTCCAACATTCGGGTCCAACGCTGGAGCCGATCCGGATCGGCATGTTCTGGCTGGACGCTCATCCCGACTTCAAC
>CBDUEZ010000202.1:0-7995 GCA_965366355.1 uncultured bacterium | reverse complement strand
CATGGCATCGTCTGCCGACAACAAAGAGAAGGACCTGAGCACCGCCATCACCCAGATCGAACGGTCCTTCGGTAAGGGCGCCATCATGAAGATGGGCGCCGGGGGCATGAAGTTGACGATCGACTCGATTTCGACCGGCGCCATCAATCTCGACGCCGCCATCGGGATCGGCGGGATGCCGAGAGGGCGCATCAGTGAGATCTATGGTCCGGAGTCGTCGGGTAAGACGACGATCTGTCTTCAGGTCATCGCGAACGCCCAGAAGACCGGAGGAGTGGCGGCGTTCATCGATGCCGAACACGCCCTCGACGTCGGATACGCTCGCCGCCTGGGCGTCGATGTCGACAACCTTCTCGTCTCGCAGCCCGACAACGGCGAACAAGCTCTCGAGATCGCCGAGGTGCTGATTCGCTCCAACGCGGTCGACGTCGTGGTCATCGACTCGGTCGCGGCTTTGGTTCCCCGGGCTGAAATCGAAGGCGAAATGGGCGACTCGCACGTCGGGCTCCAGGCGCGTCTCATGAGTCAGGCCCTCCGCAAGCTGACGGGTGCCGTAAACCGCTCCAACACGGCGGTCATCTTCACGAATCAGATCCGCGAGAAGATCGGGGTCATGTTCGGGAGTCCGGAGACCACATCGGGCGGGCGGGCTCTCAAGTTCTACGCCTCGCTTCGACTCGACATTCGGCGAATTGGTGCGATCAAGGACGGTCAGGAGATCACCGGAAACCGCACCCGGGTGAAGGTCGTGAAGAACAAGACGGCGCCTCCGTTCCGGCAGGCCGAATTCGACATCATGTACAACGAGGGAGTCAGTCACGTGGGACTGCTCGTCGACATCGGAGCCGAACACGACATCATCGAGAAGTCCGGGGCCTGGTACTCGTACGGCGACTTGAGGTTGGGCCAGGGCAAAGAGAATGCGAAGGTCTTTCTCAGCGAAAACCCCGATGTGGCCGATGAGATCGAGGTTCGGGTGCGCGTCGCGCTCGAGCTCCCCGGTGCCACCGATGGCGAAGCCGATGCGTCGGACAAGGATGATTCGAGCGACTAGGGGGTGTAGCCTCCTCCATTGAGGCCTTTCGGACTGGCCGGTTATCTTTTGGTTTACTCGATCGTGCGCGCCTCCTGCGTGCATCCCCATGACACGACGAGAACCGGCATGAAGGCCGTCGAGATCCGCCAACGCTTTCTGGATTATTTCGCCGCACGTGAACACGCGGTGCGACCCAGCTCATCTCTCGTGCCGGCGGATGATCCGACGCTGCTGTTCACCAATGCGGGAATGGTGCCGTTCAAGCGCGTGTTCCTGGGCCAGGAAACGGCCGAGAGTCCTCGTGCCGTGACCTCGCAGAAGTGTGTGCGAGCGGGGGGCAAGCACAACGACCTCGAGGAGGTTGGCCGTACCTCACGGCACCACACCTTCTTCGAGATGCTGGGCAATTTTTCGTTCGGAGACTACTTCAAGAAGGACGCGGTGGCGTTCGCCTGGGAGTTTCTGGTCGACGACCTCGGCCTCGATCCGAGCCGGATCGTCGCCACGGTGCATGATTCCGACGACGAGGCCGAGCGGCTCTGGATCGAGGAGGTCGGACTCGATCCGGGTCGCGTCTTCCGTCTCGGTGATGCCGATAACTTCTGGCAGATGGCCGATACGGGGCCCTGTGGGCCGTGTTCAGAACTCCACTACGACATGCGGCCCGAAGAAGAGCGGCGGGAACCGCTCGATCGCGAGACCTTCGTTCGCCTGGGTGAAGAGGGTCGTTTTCTCGAGCTGTGGAATCTGGTCTTCATGCAGTTCGATCGGGATTCCGAGGGGGTGATGCACCCTCTGCCGGCCCCGTCGATCGACACCGGGGCGGGGCTCGAGCGGCTGGCGGCCGTGCTCCAGGGGGTCGACACGAATTTTCACACCGACCTCTTCATGCCGCTGCTCGACCGCGTGGCGAGCGTCGTCGGTCGACCCTATGTGGCCGACAGCGAGGAAGGGCTCTCGTATCGCGTGCTCGCCGATCACGCCCGCGCGGTCGCCTTCCTGCTGGCCGACGGTGTTTTCCCGGCAAGCGACGGCCGAGGCTACGTGCTGCGCAGGATCCTTCGCCGCGCCGTGCGCCATGGATGGCTGCTCGGGCGCCGCGAGCCGACGTTGGTGCACGTGGTCGACGCCGTGGTCGAAGTGATGAGTCCCATCTATCCTGAACTGACGGTCCGGAAGGATCACCTCCTGTCGGTGACCCGGGCCGAAGAGGAGCGGTTCCTTTCGACCATCGAGGGAGGGCTGGGGCGATTCGATGAACTGGCTCCGGTCGGTGGAGCGGGCACGATCGCCGGAGATGACGCGTTCCGACTCTACGACACGTTCGGCTTTCCCCTCGATCTCACCCAGTTGATGGCCGACGAACGCGGTTGGGCCGTCGATGCCGAGGGCTTCGACGTTGCGCTCGATGCTCAGCGCGCCCGCAGTCGAGCGGACCGCGCCGCAGCCGGCGTCGAGATGGACCATGCCGACACCCTCGATGACTGGACGCGGTCCGGAACGGGCGAGCAGCGATTCGTGGGGTATTCGACCACCTCCATCACGACGTCGATTCTGGCCCTACGCATCGACGGTGAGCGGGCCGGGATCGTCCTGGCCGAGAACCCGTTCTATCTGGAGTCGGGCGGGCAGGTGTCGGATCGGGGAAGGGTGGAGGGAGACGGCTGGCGCCTTTCGGTCGACGATGTTCGGGCGATCGAGGGTCACACCGCGGTGTTCGGGACGATCGAAGGCACACCTTCGATGTCGGGTGCCGTAAGCGCGCGCGTGGAGGAGTCCACCCGCCACGACACCGAGCGCAATCACACCGCTACCCACCTTCTTCATGCCGCATTGCGGGAGGTGTTGGGAGACCATGTCGTCCAGCGAGGCTCGCTGGTGGCCCCCGACCGCCTGCGATTCGACTTCGCGCACACGGCCCCGATGACCGACGACGAGCGGGCGCGTGTCGAGTCACTGGTCAACGAGGGCATCTGGAGGGACCACTCGGTGGTGACCCAGGAAATGGCCCACGCCGACGCCGTGTCGGAGGGTGCGATGGCGCTCTTCGGTGAGAAATACGGCGATCGGGTGCGGGTGGTGCGGATTCCCGACGTCTCGATGGAGTTGTGTGGGGGCACGCACGTTCGGCATACGGGTGAGATCGGTCTGTTCAAACTGGTGTCGGAGTCGGGTGTCGCGGCGGGAGTGCGGCGCGTCGAAGCTCAGACGGGACCGGGTGCGTTCCGGCACTTTTCGCAGGTCGAGGCGCGCCTTCACGAGGCGGCGCTCACCCTCAAGACACCCGCCGACAATGTCGCCCGTCGCGCCGAGCAGCTTCTGGAGGAGCGCGCCGAGCTGGAGGGACTCCTCGAGGAACTCCGCAAGAGTGGGGGCGGTGGCGAACAGGTCGTCGTCGACACTGTGATGCCGGGATTCGGTGGCGAATTCCGACTGCGGTCGGTGCGACTCAGGGTTCGCGACGCCGACGACGCTCGGGCGTGGGGAGACGGCTTCCTCGCCGAGGTAGACAGTGGCGTGGCCGTGGTCGCCGCCGACCTGCCGGGAGACCGACACTCCCTGTTCGCCTTCGTGACCGACGACCTCATTTCGCGCGGTCTCCGGGCGGACCGGGTGGTCCGCGAAGTCGCGACGGTGGTCGGAGGGAAGGGTGGGGGACGTCCCCACATGGCTCAGGCGGGCGTCGGGGATCCCACGATGGTCGACGAAGCGCTCGCAGGGTCGGAGGCGATGGTGCGCCGAATGACCGAGAAAGAGGCCCCGTGACCGCCGAGGAGACGGTGCGCGGGTGGATCGAGCGACGGACGCCGCCGGTGCCGGAGAAATTTCGCCGTTGGGTGACCCCCGCGACTCCCGACGTGAAGATGTCGGTCTCGGCCCTGGTGGGTGAGGCCCGGCGAAGCCTGGACCGTGGACGGGATCTCGACCCCCGCGCCCGAGAGGGTGCGTTCGACCTTCTTGCCGCGGACGGCTTCGTGACGTGGGCGTGCGAGGCGGCGCTCGATGCGCGCGACCCCGTCGCTTCGCTCGCCGGGATCGTCGAAGCCCTCCTCGAATGACGGCGGCCCTGCGACTCGTCGACCTTCACTCCCACCTCGTGCCCGGTGTCGATGACGGTGCTCGCACGCTCGAGGAGGCTCTGGACGGAGTGGGGCGAATGGTGGAGGTCGGCGTCGAGCGCATCGTGACCACCCCGCACTTCGACGCATCGCTCCTGAGAGATGCCCGGCGGCGCGAGACCCGTTTGGAACAGATGGACGAGGCGTTCGGAGTGCTCAAGGCGGCGGTCGCCGAGGCGCATCCGGAGTTGGTGTTGGAGCGCGGGCAGGAGGTGATGCTCGACGATCCCTTTCCGGATCTGTCGGATCCGCGGCTTCGACTTTCCGGCACGCGGTGCGTGCTCGTGGAATGGCCTCGGCTCAGGATCCCGCCGGGCACCCCCGATGTGATCGCCCGGATTCGGGCTCAGGGATGGACCCCGATCATCGCACATCCCGAGCGCTACCACGGCGTTCTGCAGGACTTCCCCCTGGTCAGCGCCTGGCGCCGGGCGGGCGCCTACCTTCAGATGAACCATGGAAGTCTTCTGGGCCGGTACGGACCGAGCCCCCAGGCGGCGGCCTTCCGGCTGCTCGAGGGGGGGTGGGTCGACGTGCTATCGTCCGATTTTCACTCCCGACCTCACCTCCCGACGTTCGTCGGCCAGGCTCGCTCGTGGTTCGAAGACCGGGGCCAGGAGGAAGTGTTCGACCTCCTGGTACGGGTCAACCCCGACCTCCTGCTGTCTGATCAGCCACCCGACGCAGTGCCTTCGTTTACCATCGAACGCGGATTCTGGGATCGGCTCACCGGTTTCCTCCGCCCCAAGGACTCATGAGTGCTTCTTCGATCCGCGATCATCTGAGCGAACTCGCCCGCGCCGCCGAGGCGACGGCCACACTCCGGGCCGATGAGGCCGCCCTCGCCGCCGAGATGGTTCTCGACACCTTCGCGAAGGGTGGCACGGTCTTTTTTGCTGGAAACGGGGGGTCGGCCGCCGACGCACAGCATCTCGCCGCCGAGTACGTCGTGCGCTTCGAGAAGAGCCGACGAGGGTTGCCTGCCCTCGCCCTCACCGTCGATTCGTCGGTGTTGACGGCGGCCGGCAACGATTTCGGCTTCGAACGGGTGTTCGCTCGTCAGATCGAGGCACTGGCCGTCGAGGGAGACCTCCTCATCATGCACTCGACCAGCGGACGTTCCGAGAATCTGATGCACGCCGCGGCCGCGGCCCGGGAGAAGGGAGTGCGCACCGTCGCGTTCCTCGCCCGTGACGGGGGAGATCTGTTGTCGGCGGTGGATCTGGCGATTGTCGTGCCCACCGAGGTGACGGCCCACGCCCAGGAGATTCAGCTGGCACTGGGGCACGCGATCTGCGGTTTGGTCGATGCGGCGTGGGCGAAACGCGAAACCGAGCCGGAGGCCGGAGGACCGACGATCGTCGAGGCTCTCGCTCGCCTCCGCCGTGAGGAGAAGGCCCAAACCCTGTGGTATCGGGCCCTGGCCGCCCGGGCCGAAGAATCCGGAGAGGTCGAGCAGGCCGAGCGCTTCAACGGCCTGCACGCCGACGAACAGCATCACCTGTCGCGGCTTACCGCACGGCTGTTGGAATGGGGGGAGAAGCCGGAAGACCTGAGGCACCTGGCGGCCCCGTCACTCCCGTCGGGCCCCGCCGACGAGGTGATTCGCGGTCGGGAGGAGGCCGAGGTCGCCGCGTACGAAACGGCGCTCTCGCTCGATCTGGATTCGGCCACACGCGCCTTGCTCGAAGAGATCGTCACATCGGAACGACACCACGCTCGGGTCCTGGGGGGAAAATGGATGCCGGCATGAAGGCTCCACTGATCGACCTGTCGGGCCGCATCGCCGTGGTGACTGGGGGATCTCGTGGTGTGGGGAGGGCCACCGCGATTCTTCTGGCCCGGGCGGGCGCCGACGTCGCGATTTCGTATCGGTCACGGGTGGACGACGCCGACGAGACGGTGCGGCAGATCGAGGCGCTCGGGCGACGCGCCTTCCACCGGGCGGGTGACCTGCGCCTGAAGACGGAAGTCGAGGCCTTCATGGACGAAGCCCAACATCGTCTCGGTGGCCTCGATATCGTCGTGGGCAACCACGGGGTGTGGCCTCCCGATGACGTGTCGCTGGCCGACATGGACGACGAGCGCTGGCGGCGCACGATGGAGGTCAATCTCGACTCCATCTTCTACCTCTGCCGGGCGGCGGCACAGAGGCTGCGGCCCGGCGGGCGGATCGTCCTCGTATCGTCGACAGCCGGACAGCGCGGAGAGGCCTTTCACGGCGACTACGCGGCGAGCAAGGGTGCGATGATCTCGCTGGTCAAGGGATTCTGCATCGAACTCGCCGACCGCCAGATCACGGTCAACGCCGTGGCCCCTGGGTGGATCGACACCGAAATGGCGCACCCGGCCTTCGGCGGCGGGGAGCGCGAGCGGATTGCCAGGGCCATTCCCATCGGGCGGATCGCGACCGCCGAAGACGTCGCCGGACCGATCGTCTTTCTCTGCTCCGTGTTGGGCCGCCATGTCACGGGAGAAGTGCTGAACGTGAACGGCGGCGCGGTGCTCGTGGGGTGAATGCCGAACGGATCCCTCACCGGCTCGATGCCCCGGAAGAGGTGCGCTGGCTCGTGTCCACGCTCGAGGATCTGGGGTTCGATACTTGGGCGGTCGGGGGCGCGGTGCGTGACGCTCTCCGGGGAGTGGGGTCGAGCGACTGGGACTTCGCGACGCGGGCCTCTCCGGTCGAGGTCCAGCGAGCGTTCCAGCGCACCGTTCCGTTGGGGATCATCCACGGCACCGTGGGGGTGATCGATCGCAAGGGCGTCATGCACGAGGTCACCACTTTTCGAAAGGATGTCGAGACCGACGGGCGGCACGCGGTGGTAGCCTTCGCCACGTGCATCGAAGACGACCTCGCGCGTCGGGATTTCACGATCAACGCCCTCGCGTGGCATCCGCTCCGGCACGAACTCCTGGACCCCTTCGAAGGGCGCGCCGATCTGGTGGCGGGGATTCTCCGCACCGTCGGGAGTCCCCGGGACCGCTTCGCCGAGGACTACCTACGGGTGCTCCGTGCCCTGCGCTTCGCCGGGCGATTCGGATTGCGTATCGACGAGCCGACCTGGACCGCTCTACGTGAGGCGGCGCCCCGGGTCGTCGACCTGAGTCCTGAGCGGGTTCGAGAGGAACTCATGAAGGTGCTGGCCGATGCGGCCCCCCCTTCGCGGGCCTTGAACGATTATCGCCGTGCGGGAGTGTGGGCCGCTGCGGCGCCGGAGATCGAGAACATGACGCCGGAATCGTGGCAGGCCACTCTGGAGGAAGTCGACCGACTGTCGCCTCGTGAGCCCTGGTTGCGGCTTGCCGCCCTCCTCGCTCGCATCGGCGAAGCCCCTCCCACGGCCGACGATCCCGATCCCGCCCTCGTGGCCGGCATTCAGGCGACCGACCCCGTCGCCGAACGGGCGGTTCTGCGCGCGGCGGCCCTCCTGCTTCGGCTGCGGGTGTCGAACGCCCAACTCGATCGGGTCACCGGCTGGGTGGCGCAGGGACTCACCCCCCCGGATACCCGCTCGGGACCGGCTCGCCGGCGCTGGCTCGCCCGCGTCGGGCCGGATCGTCTCTCGGGGTATTCCGACCTGTGGAGATGTCGCCATGCGGCGCACCCCGAGACGGTTCCCGACCCGGGTGAGAAGATTCGAGCCTTACGTCGCGAGGTCGAGGCGCAGCCACCCCTCGATGTCGGGGCGCTCGTGGTGTCCGGTCGAGACCTGATCGCCGCCGGCCTTCGCCCGGGACCGCGCTTCGGTGAGATCCTCGCGCAGCTTCTCGAGGTCGTTCTCGACGACCCTGCGAAGAACACTCGAGACGACCTGCTCCCGCAACTCGATGCGTTGA
>CBDUEZ010000201.1:0-8030 GCA_965366355.1 uncultured bacterium | reverse complement strand
GTTCCGGGTTCGCCCTGGACGGGTGGGGAGCGTGGCGCGGCGGGCAACCCCCGATTCACGCTCCCCTTCTCGTTCCCGGACACTCCTTCTCATCTTCGGGTCGGCGACCCCATCTGCTTAAGAGGACCACCATGTATCGCACCGGAAAACGCGGGTTCACCCTGATTGAACTGCTAATCGTGGTCGTGATCATCGGGATCCTGGCCTCCATCGCCATCCCGAAGTTCTCGTCCGTCCGCCAGAAGGGGTTTCGGTCCTCGATGATGTCCGATCTTCGGAATCTGGCCGTGACTCAGGAAGTGTATCACAACACCAATTTTCTCTACACGAACTCGCTGACGGCCCTCGAAGCCGTCGTCTCCGAGGGTGTCACGGTCACGGTGACCGAGGCCACCAACACGGGCTGGGCCGCGACCGCGACACATTCGGGCGTCGCGGGTGAGCAGTGCGGCATGTTCAACGGGACGGCGACAGCGGCCAACGGCTCTCCGGCCACAGCGGTCGGTGTGGTGACCTGCACCTTCTAAGGACAGGTCGCCCCGCGTACGCCGGCGGGGCACCGCCACATCACTATGCCCGCTCCCGTCGCCCTCAAACGTGTTCTGATCGTCTCGTTCGGCCTATTGGTCGGGGGAGGCGTTCTTGTTGCCGGGGTCGTCCTGGCCCTGGCGCTCCCGGCGGTTTCGTCGCCCCGCCAGATTTTCTACGTCCTGCTCGGTGTGCTGGGATTTTCACTCGGTGTCGTCGTGATGATCGGCGGTTGGCTGTTGAATGTCCGACTGGTACGTCCGATGGAACAGCTGGTCGGCGATGTGCGGCGAATCGCCGGCGGCGAATACACACATCGCGTGGCGGCCTCGCCGTGGAGCGAGTTGGATGCCGTGCGGGAGAGCGTCAACGACATGGCCGACCGGTTGACGCGGGACCAGGATCTCCTTGCAGCCAACATCTATTCGCTCGACCGGACGAACCGTGAACTGGTCGAGGCGCGGGACCAGGTGATCCAGACCTCGCGAATGGCCTCGGTGGGAACCCTCGCCGCGGGCATCGCCCACGAAGTGGGGAACCCTCTCGGCGCCATCGTCGGCTTCACCGATGTGGCCATCTCACGCGGGCGGAAGGCGGGAGCCGATACGGAACTTCTGAAGGCGATCCGCGAGGAGGCCGACCGGATCGACCGGATCATCCGCACGTTGCTCGACTACGCGCGCCCGAGGGATCTCGAGCCGGGCCCCCGTTCGATCGTCGAGGTGGTGGGCCGGGTGAAGGAGCTACTGGAACGACAGGGCAAGCTCGACGGGATCAAGGTCTGCTGGGAGGGATTGGACACGCCGTCGACCGAGGCCATGGTCGACCCGACCGCCGTGGAGCAGGTGTTGGTCAATCTCGTTCTCAACGCGCTCGACGAGATGGAGACCGTGAGCCGCCCGAGTCTTCGCGTATCGGTGCAGATCGAGGCCGGCGAACTGGCCGGTTTGCCCTCCCGGAGGGACGGCGATCCACCCGGCGTGAACTACATGCACCGCCGCCGCGTCGGGAAGGACCGAACACCAGAAGGTGCAGATCCGCATTTTACGGCCGATCATCTGGTTGTGATCCGTGTCGCCGATGCCGGACGGGGAATCCCCGACGAGATGCGAGACCGGATCTTCGATCCGTTCTATACCACGAAGGACCCAGGCCGCGGTACGGGCCTGGGACTGTCCATCTGCGCCCGGCTCGTGGAGAGCATGGGCGGCAAGATCCATCTCGAAGATGCACCTGAGGGAGGGGCCGAGTTCGTGGTCTCCCTGCCGGGGGTGCCTGGGGGCGACCCGCAGTGAAGATCCTCGTCATCGACGACGACCGCGGTTTGCGTCGTTCGCTCAGCATGATCCTCGAAGACGAGGATTATACCGTCGTCCAGGCCTCGAACGGGGTCGAGGGATTGGCGGCCGCTCTGGACGAGCGCCCCGCCATGATCCTGTGTGACGTCCGGATGCCGGAGATGGATGGGTTGGAGTTCCTCGACCGATATCGGGCCGAGGGGGGGAGTGCCCTGGTGCTCGTGATGACCGCGTATGGCTCTTCCGATCTCGCGGTCGAGGCGATGAAGAAGGGTGCCTACGACTACATCCCGAAGCCGTTCGGTGCCGACGAAGTGGTGCTCACCGTCCGAAAGGCCGAGGAGCGGGAGAACCTTCGCCGCGAAGTGGGTCGGCTGCGGGACCAGGTGAGGGCCGACCGCAAATTCGGCGACATGGTCGCCCGTTCGGCCTCGATGCTGGCTGCGCTCCAGGTCGCCACGAAGGTCGCCCCCCACGAGTCGCCGGTCCTGCTTTCGGGTCAGAGTGGCACAGGAAAAGAACTCGTCGCTCGGCTGATCCACCGTGAGAGCGCGCGGTCCGAGGGGCCCTTCGTCGCCGTGAACTGCGGCGCCATCCCGGAGAATCTCCTCGAAAGCGAGTTCTTCGGCCACGTGAAGGGCGCCTTCACCGGAGCGGATCGAGACCGGGTCGGGTTGTTCGAGTCGGCGCGGACCGGAACTCTGTTCCTCGACGAAGTGGGAGAGCTCCCCGCGAGTCTGCAGGTGAAGCTCCTCCGGGCGCTTCAGGAGCGGGAAGTGCGCCCCGTGGGAGGCAATCAGACCTTGTCGGTCGATGTGCGGATCATCGCTGCGACCAATCGGGATCTGGAGGAATCGGTTACGGAGGGCACCTTTCGCCAGGACCTGTTCTATCGACTGGCCGTCGTTCCGATTCACCTTCCGGCGCTCGTGCGTCGCGCGGAGGAGATCCCGGAACTGGCGAGACACTTCCTGGACCGCCACCAGGAGCGCATGGGACTCCAGGTCGAAGGGATCTGTCCCGATGCGATGGAAGTCCTGCTCTCCTATCCCTGGCCTGGAAACGTTCGGGAGTTGGAGAATGTGCTCGAACGGGCGTTGGTGCTCACGGAAGGACCCAAGGTCGGTGTCTGCGATCTGCCGGCCAATGTGCGAAACCCCTCGCCGGGGGGGCGACTCGCGACCGACGAGGACGACCTTTCGGTAAAGCGCCGACTGGCCGAGTTGGAGAGGCAGCTCATTCAAAGGGCGCTGGAGCGCACGTCGGGAAACAAGACCCAGGCGGCGGAACTCCTCGAACTCAGCCCGCGCGCCCTCCGCTACAAGATCCAGGACTACGGGCTGGGCTGACACCGGCCCGGGAGGCCATGGGGTCGCCCCTCGAGGACAACGATCCTCGGGCATGCCGATTCCCATTGCGACGTCCCGATCGGTCCCGTACGGGACCACCCTTCTCGAGATGGCCCTGGTTGTGGCCCTCTTTGCCGCCCTCGCCTTCGCCGGTCTCCGTGGGTTCGCTCGACTGAGCGACCACTGGGCGGTGAACGGAGCGCGGTCCGCACTCGCTGAGTTGATCCGAGAAACGCGGGTTCGAGCTGTGGCGCGAGGCGGTGCCCGGGTGGTGCTGTCGGCCGCCGATCACCAGGCACGGCTCGAGGTCGGGGGAGGCGTCGTTCGGCGGGTCATGCTGCTCGACGACTTTGCCGTGCGTCTCGATCTCGGCGGATCGGAAGAGGTGCAACTCGTGTTCGATGCTTCGGGTGTGGGGCGATTGGCCTCCCGCTCGGTGGGCCTGGCACGGGGCGCCGCGAATGCCCGGATCGTGGTGTCGTCCTATGGGCGGGTCCGGTGAGGCACCGTCCGCTCGGCGTCGCGCTTGCCGAAGTCGCCGTCGCGCTGGTGATCGTCGTCGTGGGATGGAGCGCCCTTCTCGCTCTTCAGCAGAGAATCGTGCGCACGAGCGTCGATGCTCGTGTTCGCGACGAGGCGCGATGGCTCCTCCAGTCGGTGGCCGATTCCCTCGAGGGGGCGGGGGGAGCGGCACCGGGCCGCCTGGACGTGCCCTGGGGCTGGGTTCAATGGGAGCCCGCGAACGGCGGCGTTTCGCTCCAGGCCTGGTCGAGCCGGGACTCCGTGCTGGCCGAGCTGTGGTCGGTGCCCGGGGCGCGGCCGTGAAGCTCCTCGAAGCGGTCATCGCGCTCACCCTGGGAGTGCTCCTCCTCCTCGGTACCTGGCATCAGGCCATGATGATCCGGCGGCAAGCGGAGACGGCCGACCGGCTAGCGGCCGATTGGGAGGCCCGTCGCGTCACCGGCCTGGCCCTCGATCTCGATGCGGAGGGCATCGTCGGCCCTGCGGGTCCGGACGAATGGGCGGTTCGAGCCTATCGGTGGTGGGGCGTCCCCTGCGCAACCCCAGGCGGTGCCGGGGCCACGGTCCTCGCGGTGTCGGGCCTGAGGCAACCGGATCCGCAGAAGGACTCTCTCCTCCTGATCGATCGGGAGGGTCGGTCGGCCGTGCGGGCCCTCGATCGGTCGTCTCGCTCGACGGCCTGTGCCGGGCTCGCGCTCGAGGTGTCGTGGCTTCCCGCCGACGGGTTGGATCCGGTGCTCGTGCGCGGGTTCGAGCGGGGCGCATACCGAATCGACCGCGCCTTCCGGTATCGGCGGGGCCTCGGTGGAGCTCAGCCGCTTACGGCCGAGCGTTTTCTGGTCGATTCGGTGACCCTTTGGGTCGACCAGCAGCGTGCCGGACTCCAGCTCGCTCCGCTGCCGAACCGGGTCTGGGTGCGATGAGGGCGGCCGATCACCCCTCCCGCGGCGTCGTGCTTGCCACCGTCGTTCTCTTGCTCTTCGCCGTCACCCTCGTGGCCCATGCGGCCCTCGTGTTCACCCGAGCCTACCGAGAGGGAGGCGACGAGATGTGGGCCGCCGTGCGCGTCCGAAGAGCGGTGGCCGGACGAGTCGATCTCGCGGTGCTGGCGAGCGATACGACGGGGTCTGGTTGGACCCTGTCGGGAGCCGGCGTCGAAACCAGGCTGGATCCGATCACGCTGTCCCCTGAGGTCACTCTCCTCGCGGGTTCGGGTCGATCGGCCCGCGCGGGATGGTGGGCCGGCCGTGTCGTCTGGCGCGCTGATCCTCATACCCGGGGGGCCCTGCTCGGCGCCGCCGTGCGGCTGGGCGGCTCGCTCCGCACCCCGCCGGGGCCGGCGCGGGTAACGGCGACACCGGGCGG
This sequence comes from uncultured bacterium, assembly GCA_965366355.1. Taxonomy (GTDB): domain Bacteria; phylum Gemmatimonadota; class Gemmatimonadetes; order Longimicrobiales; family Gaopeijiaceae; genus Gaopeijia. The sequence continues at coordinate 2,968 of CBDUEZ010000201.1, read as the reverse complement.
AACCTGTCCCGCAGATCAGGGCCCCAGTCGAACGCTTCCGTTGGGCCCAGGGGGCATCGGGATCGGTCCGCTCGATGCCGCAGGCCTCGGCAAGCGCTTCGACCCCTGGAGGGGAGGGGCGCCTTCGGCCCCGTGCCCAGGCGGCGGGTGCCCGCCCGAACTGGTCGCTGCCTCGGGCCCCCTCACGATCTCGGGAGGGGTCCACTCCGGGGTTCTGTTGGTTCGCGGTGACGTCACCCTCACGGACTCCGCTGAGTGGCGGGGGGTGATCCTCGCGGAGGGTTCGCTCACGCTGCTCGGCTCCGCACGGATCGCCGGCGCGGTGCAGGCCCTTCGCGACGTGGTCATTGCGTCGAGTCGGGGGATCCACGGCGACCCCTGCCTCGTGGCCGGACTTTGGGCCGGCGGGCTGGCTGAGAAGCTGGGCGCGGTGGCACTGGATCGCCGGTCGTGGGCGCTGTGGGGGCCTCCTCCCTGAGCGGTCAATCCGTTCCCCTCGCCCGGCAAAGGTTGCCGTCGTGGGGAAAAGATGGCCCTCGGTTTTACCCCCGGTGCATCAGAATGCCCTTGCTACATGCGGGTTTTGGGCTGGCACGGATCTCGCTATTCACGAGGCTGCTCCCGTTGGTCCGCCGTCTCCCCAGAAGGGAAACGCCCGATCGACGCGGTGTCAGTGCGAGCCGTTCTCAAGGTTTTACCCGGAGCGGCGATTCTAGACAGATGAAGGTTCTTCCCACACCCACCGAGTGACACATGGGACTCTTTCGACGGGCCCGATCCTCAGTAGGACTGGACATCGGCAGCGGCTTCGTGAAAGTGGTCGAGGTCGACCATTCCGGAGGCCAACCCGAGGTGAAGCGGGTCGCGATGCGACCGCTCCTGCCCGACGCCATCGTCGAAGGCGAGATCATGGACTACGGCCTCGTGGCTGGAACCGTGAGCGCACTCTTCGAAGAGATGGGCCTCAAGGGGCGCGACGTCGTCACGGCCGTGGGCGGTCATGATGTGATCATCAAGAAGATCGAGATGGATCGCATGAAGGAGACCGACGCCCGCGAGGTCATTCGCTGGGAGGCCGAGCAGCACGTCCCCTTCGACATCAAGAGCGTCGAACTCGACTTCCAGGTCCTCGACCCCGAGGGCGACGGACCCCGAATGGAGGTCCTGCTGGTTGCCGCGAAGCGCGAGCTCGTCGACCACAAGGTCGGCCTCCTCGTCGAAGCCGGCATCAATCCGACGGTGATCGATGTCGACGCCTTCGCGCTCCACAACGCCTTCGAGCACAACTACCCCGAAGCGATGGACGGGGTGGTCGCTCTGGTGAACGTGGGCCACGAGGTGACGAACGTGAACCTGCTCGAGCGGGGCGTTCCGATCCTGACCCGCGAGATCCCCTTCGGCTCACGCAAGATCCGTGAGGATCTGCAGCGCGAGCGACAGCTTACTGCCGAAGAGGCGGAAGATGTGGTGCAGGGCAGGGCCGGCCTCGAAGGCCTCGAGGGTTTCGTCCAGGCGAGTGCCGACGAGATCGCCGTCGGAATCGAACGCGCGGCGGCTTTCCTCATGACGCGTCAGTCGGGTGATGGACTGGGCCAGATCTACCTCAGCGGTGGAGGCGCTCGGATTCCAGGTATGACCGACGCCCTCAGCCACCGCATGGGTGTTGAGACTCTTCTCGTGAACCCCTTCGAAAGGGTTCCTGTGGACCCGCAAGCCGGCGGTTCGATCCGGCTGGAAGAAGCGGCTCCAATGTTCCTGCTTCCGTTGGGCTTGGCCCTTCGGACCGCGTAAGGCGAGGCGCAACGTGCTTCAGGTAAATCTGATTCCGGGTGGTCGCAGCAAGAAGCGGAAGTCCAGTGGGACGTCCGGGTTCTCGCTTCCGTCCTTCTCCAGCCTTCCCGATCGCTGGCTTCTCGCGGCGGGCATCGCGCTGGTCGCGGCGCTCGGCACCGCGACGATGCTCTGGGTGTCGACCGGAGGTCGTCGTGCCGAGGTCGAAGTGGCGCTCGAACAGGCGGTTCAGGATTCGGCCCGATTTGCCGATCTGATCTCGCGTACGTCGGCGCTGACGGCTCGCCGCGACTCGATTTTCGAGAAGGTCGGCATCATTCAGGAGATCGACCGCGACCGCTACACGTGGCCGCACATTCTCGACGAAGTGGCTCGGGCCGTTCCCGACTATACCTGGCTGACTGAAGTGGTCCAGGTCCAGGAGTCCCCGCTGAAGTTCCAGGTGTCGGGGCAGGCCGGAAACATCTTCGCGATCACCGTCTTCATGAACCAATTGCAGTCCTCTCCGTTCTTCTCGGGCGTGAAATTCCTCTCCTCGCAGGAGAGCATCGCGAACGCGGGAAGTGTCGAGCAGCAGGCCGTGCAGGATTTCCAGTTGGAGCTTGAGTACATCGCGGTTCCGCTCGAGGAACTCGAGACCGTCCCCCTGTTCGGGGTGGACGAGAGGGCACCTGATACCGCGGGGGCCGTTACCGCCCCGGAGGAGAACTGATCATGGCGCTGCTTCCACAGGAACCGCGTCAGCAGGGGGCGTTGATTGCCATCGTCGTCGCGTTGGCTGGGTTCTACGTCTTCTACGACTACGTCCACGCGCCCGCCTCGCTCGAAATCGAGGAGATGGCGACGCGCCTCGAGGGACTCGAGGGACAGAATCGGACCGCCCAGATCACGGCGACCCGCGGGGGAGCCGACCTCGAGGCCCGGACCGAGCTCTACGAGCGCCACGTGCGTCGTCTCGAGCAGTTGATCCCGAACGACGATGAGGTGCCTCAGCTCCTCTCCGACATCGCGGCCCTCGCACGTCGCATGAATGTGAACTGGGCCGACGTCATCCCCGAAGCCGACAACCTCGGGACGTTCTACGACAAGAAGAGCTACTCCGTGCGGGTGGAAGGCGAATATCACGACGTCGGCCGGTTTATCGCCGCCGTCGCGTCTCTCCCGCGCATCATCACCC
>CBDUEZ010000200.1:0-8037 GCA_965366355.1 uncultured bacterium | reverse complement strand
GTCGATGGCGAAACCTGGCAGGATTCGGGGGCCGGAGTGATCCGCCCCGCGCACCAGCGCCCGGTGGGCTACGTCTTTCAGGATGCCAACTTGCTGCCACACCTCACGGTACGGGGCAATCTGGAGTATGGTGCGCAGCGAGCGTCGGGGCCGGGGCCGGCCTGGGCCGACGTCGTCGATTGGCTGGGGGTCGAAAGCCTCCTCGAGCGCGGTGTCGAGAAACTTTCGGGGGGCGAGCGTCAACGGGTCGCCCTGGCCCGGGCCCTCCTGAGGCGGCCGAGGATCCTGCTGCTCGACGAGCCCGCGTCGGCACTCGATGAGCCGGCTCGTCGCACCCTGCTACCGCTTCTCGCGAAGGTCGCCTCGCGGTTCGCCCTCCCGATGCTCTTCGTAACCCATTCGCTCGATGAGGCGGTGCGCGTGGGCACACACATGGTGTGGCTGGGATCGGGACGGGTGCGGGCGTCTGCCCCCATCGATGAGGTTCTCTCGACGCGGGACTTCGTGCGTTGGCGGGGTGATGACGCCGGCGTCGTTTTCGAGGCGCGCGTTGTTCGCCACTGGAGGGACGACCACCTCACGGAGCTGGACGGCCCATGGGGCCCCGTCTGGGTCCAGGCCCGCGAGCAGGACGTCGGAGTGACGGTTCGAATGCGAGTCCTGGCCCGCGACGTGAGCCTGGCTCTCGCCTTCGAGGCCGAGTCGACCTTGTCGAACCAGTTCCACATGCGTATCGAGTCGATCGAGCCCGGAATCCGACCGGGCCAGACGCTGGTACGTCTAGCCGGAATCGACGTCGCCCGCGACGCTCCGCCGGAGCTTCTCGCCCGGATCACCACCCGGTCCGCTTCGCGATTGGATCTCGTCGCCGGCCGCAGTGTATTCGCAAGAGTGAAGTCGGTGGCCGTGCTGTCGTAGTGCGGTGACCGGTCCCGCGACTCGGTCGGCCGTCAGGATCGCGCGCGCGGCGCGTATGTGTAGAACAGTCGAGTTTCGTACCAGGTTCCCAGGCCTTTCGGAGTAGAACCCGATGAAGACGATCAACCGCGTTCCGCTGCTTCTTTGTGTCGCCTTTTCAGCGGCCTGCGCATCGGGTGGTGGCGGGGCGGAGCAAGTGGCGTTCGACCCCGGCGCGCCCATTGCGTGCATCAACATCGACAACCGGCGCGGCGGGGGCACGTTGGAGCGCATCTACCTGGTCGAGGCGGCTCGCCGTGAGGGCGGTAGCATCGCGGGCGGCTTCGCCACGGCCACGCGAGCCGGAGAAGGCGTGCGTGTCGGTGATGCGCCCGTCGGCCGGTCTACCCGCTGGTGCACTCAGAACGTGTCGCTCCCAGGTCGCTATTTCCTGCGGATCGAGCGTACGAGCGCCGACAACCTCGACCCGGCCAATGGTCAGACGGCTGCGGAAGTGAACGGCTGGGGAGCGGGAACGCGTACGAACATGGTCCGCGAAACGGCCGATTTTGTACTTGAAGCCGGTGACCTGTGGACGTGGGAAGTGAGGCAGGATCGTTGGGACTGCCGGGCGAACGGCGCGATCGGCGGAGATTGTTGAGCGGGCCCACGAGGCCCATGTGAACCCTCGGGAGGAGGACGGGACGGTGCGTACACGATTCGAATGGGTGGTCGGGGCTGCAACTCTGCTGGTTGCCGGCGCATGTGCGTCGGGAGGGGGGGGCGCCGAACCGGCGCCCCTCGATCCAAACGCGCCGCTTGCCTGCATCAACATCGATAACCAGCAGGGTGGCGGAAGCATGCAGCGCATCTACCTCGTGGAGTCGTCGCGCCGACAGGGCGGAAGTGTATCGGGAGGGTTCGCTACGTCTCGCCGGTCGGGTGAGGGTGTGCGGATCGGCGACGCGCCGGTGGGGCGTGTGACGCGGTGGTGCACGCAGAGTGTGGTCCTCCCGGGGCGGTACTTCATTCGGGTCGAGCGGCCGAGCGCCGACAACATCGATCCGGCGCTGAACCAGAATCAGGCCCCCGTCCAGGAAACGCAGGATATCACACTGGAGCCGGGCGACCTCTGGACCTGGGACGTGCGCCGCGATCGCATGACCTGTCAGCCGGGAGCGGCCAGCGGCGGGGATTGCTGACGCGTCGCGACGACGAGGATCGGCCCCGCGCGCGGAGTTGACACCGCGCGCGGTGGTCGGGAGGTTCAGGCGTCACCGCCAGGGGTACGCGGGCTCCGGCCGGCGTTGAGAGAGTCCCTTGGAACCTGATCCGGTTCGAACCGGCGGAGGGAGTGCGGTGCGGCTTGTGCCATGATCGGCCCGCGACTGGGGCCGACCGTGTGCGAGTCGCCTCGCGCCCCCTCGGTCGGGTCGCCCTTCGAGGAGTCCCATGTCCCGATCCGACCTGTCGCCGACCCCCGACACCGCTGCCGACGTGCCGACGAATCCCCAGTCGTGGGAGGGGGACTACGGCATGCACTTTCCGAACTCCCGTCGGGTGTATGTCGAGGGGGGGCGCGGCGTTCGGGTCCCGATGAGGCAGATCTCGCTCGCGGGAGGAGAGCCGCCGCTCACGGTCTACGACACGAGCGGGCCCCGCGACGCCGATCCACATGCGGGTCTCCCCGCCCTTCGTCGGGCGTGGATCGAGGGGCGAGGCGACGTCGAATCGATCGGTCCGCACCGTCTGCCGGATCTGGCCCGTGACCCGAGGCACGGCTCGGCCAGGGTTCCCGCCGAGCTGAACCACACGGTGATTCGCGGTACCGGGCGCGTGACCCAGATGCACTATGCGCGACGGGGTGAGATCACCCCCGAGATGGAATTCGTCGCTCTGCGCGAGGGAATGGATCCAGAATTCGTGCGAAGCGAGGTCGCTCGCGGGCGGGCCATCATTCCGGCCAACATCAACCACCCCGAGCTCGAGCCCATGATCATCGGGCGAGCGTTCAAGGTGAAGATCAACGCCAACATCGGGAACTCGGCGGTGTCGTCGTCGATCGACGAAGAGGTCGAAAAACTCCGGTGGGCCACGCTCTGGGGAGCCGACACGGTGATGGATCTCTCCACCGGCAAGAATATTCATCAGACCCGCCAGTGGATTCTTCGAAACTCACCGGTGCCCATCGGTACCGTGCCGATCTATCAGGCCCTGGAGAAGGTCGGAGGTGTGCCCGAAGACCTCACCTGGGAGATCTATCGGGAGACCCTGATCGAGCAGGCCGAGCAGGGGGTGGACTACTTCACGGTGCACGCGGGGGTGTTGCTGCGCTACGTGCCGATGACGGCCCAGCGCATGACCGGGATCGTGTCGAGGGGAGGAAGCATCATCGCCAAGTGGTGCCTCGCGCATCACCGCGAGAGTTTTCTCTACACCCGTTTTCGTGAGATCTGCGAGATCATGGCGGCCTACGACGTCGCGTTCTCGCTGGGCGACGGCCTGAGGCCGGGCTCGATCGCCGATGCGAACGACGAGGCCCAGTTCGCCGAGCTGAAGACGCAGGGTGAGCTCACGCGGATCGCCTGGGAGTATGACGTTCAGGTCATGAACGAGGGGCCCGGGCACGTGCCCATGCACATGATTCGTGAGAACATGGAGAAGCAGCTGGAGTGGTGTGAGGAGGCGCCCTTCTACACCCTGGGACCGCTCACCACCGATATCGCGCCGGGCTACGACCACATCACGAGTGCGATCGGTGCTGCACAGATCGGATGGTATGGGACTGCGATGCTGTGTTATGTCACCCCCAAGGAACACCTGGGGCTCCCGAACCGGGACGACGTGAAGGCGGGCGTGATCACCTACAAGATCGCGGCGCACGCCGCCGACCTCGCGAAAGGCCATCCGCGGGTCCAGGAGTGGGACGACGCGCTGTCGAAGGCCCGGTTCGAATTCCGCTGGGAGGACCAGTTCAATCTGGCGCTCGATCCCGTGACGGCCCGGGCGTACCATGACGAGACCCTTCCGGCGCACGGCGCGAAAGTCGCCCACTTCTGTTCGATGTGTGGCCCGAAGTTCTGCTCGATGAAGATCACGCAGGACATCCGAAAGTACGCGGCCGAAAAGGGACTGGAGACGGCCGAGGCGATCGAAGCGGGCCTGGCGGAGAAGTCGGACGAGTTCCGCGACAAGGGGGCGGAGATCTACGTCGCCGGCGACTGACCCGGATCAGTTGAGGTCGAGGCTCTCCCGGACCGAGTCGGCCAGGCTGTTGTGCACCTCGATCGTCGAGCGACAGGCCGCCTCGGTCGCTCGCAGCGAGTCTGCCGACGACTCCCACCCGGTTACGGCGTCGTTGTAGCGATCGACGGCCCCGAGGTAGTCCTCGTATCGCGCGGCCGGCACGCCCGCGGGGTCGAGGGCCTCGAAGTCCTGGACCTGGGCGCGAAGGGAGTCGACCCTCCCGTCGAGCGTGCGGAAAGCGGCCTGGGCCATCGTGAGCGCGCGTGTGCAGTTCTCGGCGGCGCGGCGCGCTTCGGCAACGCGTTCCCCGAGGCGAAAGGCCTCCTCTCGCTCGTTGCGGGCTCGCCACTGCAGGGTGATCAGGAGAAGTCCCGCGACGATCGCGAGCCACTTCAGCCTCATGTCGTGGGTTCCTCGACCGTCAATCGGGCGGCTTCCTCGCCCAGCTTGTCGATGAGCCGCTCGACCCTGCGGGTGCTCCGCGCCCGCAGGAACGACCAGATGGCTCGCCCGACCCCGAAGCCGGCGAGGGCGGCGCCGACCGCCACCGAGGCCTGGGCCGCTCCCGCAACGAAGAACTGCGCTCCGGTCGCGAGGCCGGCGCCCGCCGCGTACGTCATCGGGAGCAGATGAATGACGGCGCGGGCCCTACCGGTGTAGCGTTCCTCGACGCGCACCACCGACTCGGTATCGCCCGGCTGAAGCACGACCTGCCGACTCAGAAACCGGTTGGTCGACGTCCAGCGAACCGACCCGAGCGCCTCGCCGACCGTGCCCTGCTCAGACGCCTCGGCGTCGACGATGTCGACCAGGTGTCCCAAAGCCTCACGGTCCATGCGACCGGGGAGCGCGGCCGTACGCCCCACAACCCCGGATCCACCGAGCACGCCCCCTGTGGACCGCCTCGACCTGCGTCCCGACAGCTCCGAAGCGGCACGCGTGACCATCACGGGATCGATCCCGGCCTCTGCAGCGATGTCGCGCAGCTCGGTGAGGCTCAGCCCCTTGGCCAGGGTCGCCGAGCCGGTATCCCGATCGAGATCGGCGGCGCGCTGGAGCACCTGGGCCACTTCATCGTCGGTGTATCTCCGCTCGCTCATCGGCAGATCCTTGTCGCTGAAGAGGCATGGATGAAGGGAGACAATCGGATCAGGTATATTCGCCGCGCCGCCCTCCGCGTACCATGATGGCGACGCATCGACGACTTCACGACCCCTTTCCGACCGTGGCTGCCATGAATTGTACGAAAGCACCCCTACTTGCCCTTCTCGCAGTGGTCTCGTTCGCGCTGCCCGCGGCGTCCCAACAGATGCCCCAGACATGGCAGGAGATGAACAATTTCCGGGCGGGGCCGACGCCCTTCGAGCCCCTCATGGACTACTGGTACGAACTCGACGCCATGAGCGAGTTGATCCACATGGAGCCCCTGACCGAGACGCTCCTCGGACGGGAGATGCCGCTGATCGTGATTGCCGAGCCCGCGATCACCACCCCGCAAGACGCGTTGCGGTCGGGCAAGACGATCGTGCTGTTGGCTCCGTCGGTACATGGCGGCGAGGTCTCGCCGAAGGAGGCCGTGCAGCTCGTGGCGCGCGAATTGGTCGCGGGCGATCTCCGGCCCGTTCTCGAAGACGTGATCGTGTTGGCGTTGCCCCTCGTCAATCCCGACGGCGGAGAAGTGCGGCGACGCACGAACGAGGCCGGGTACGACATGAACCGGGACTATCTCAAGTTGGAGTCGCAGGAGATCCAGGCCCTCGTCACGAAAGTGCTCAACGAGTGGACGCCCGACATTCACATCGACGGGCACCACGGCGGATCGGCGCCGTATGTGATCACCTATCAGGGCACCCTGAATCCGGCGGCCGACGCCGAACTTCGCGCCTACCCCTACGAGCATATTCTCCCGCTGGTTCGCGCGGCGGTCGAGGCCGAGGACTATCGCGCCTTCGACTACTCCGGCGTGCAGACCCGAGACGGCGTGCGAGGCTGGGGATCGACCTCGGTCGAACCGAGGAAACACCACGTCTACACAGGCCTGACCAACTCCATTGGTATTCTCCTCGAGACGCCGAGCAACTCGCATCGGGTGCGGCGTGACGGCACCGTCGAAGAAATTCCGCAGGAGGAGCGCTACTACCACCAGATTCGCGGCGGGGTGCTGGCGACGTCGGCGATCCTGCAGGCTGCCGCGGATCAGCGGGAGCAGATTCGCGCGGTGACGTCGGGTGCGCGGGCGCGGGCGATCGCGGCCGGCATGTCGGGGGGCGACCCCATCGTGCTCGAGTACGAGTTGGGATCGCGGGGCACCGAGCCCGTGTGGATGCCGAATGACGAGACCCCGCGAGGGTACACGCTCGAAGACGTCCCGGTCTATCTGCAGTGGACACCCACGCGGACCACGACGCGTCCCGTCGGCTACCTCCTGCCGCCGTCGATGGCCGGGGTCGTGCCGCGTCTACTGGATCACGACATCGCGGTCTATCGCTTCATCGACGAGACGTCGATCGACGCCGAGGTGTACTACGCAACTTCGGTTCGCCGCGACAGCTATTTCCAGGGACACTACCTGCAGTCGGTCGACGTCGAGAAGGAAGAGGAAACCATCGACGTCGTCGAAGGGTGGTTCTGGGTGCCCACGGCGCAGTCCAGGGCGAATCTGATCAGCTACCTGATGGAGCCCGAGACCGATGACAACCTCATCACCTGGGGTTGGACCGACCACGTGCTCCAGGTCACGCCCCAGTCGGTCGAAGAGGCGATGGCGGAGTCGCTGGGGGGGACCGACCCCTCGTCGCTGTCGGCACAACAGATCGAGCAGCTCCGGAGTCGCGCGGAGCAGGCGATGAGCCGCCGGCAGCGGGTGCCGATGTTGCGGGTGCTCGAACACCCGAACCTGCCCGTGATGAGAGTCGCTCCGTTCAACGAATACGAACGGAATCGCTTCTATCGGTAGTTCGTGCGTCGACGGAGTTCACGCTTCGATCCATCGGCGGTCGAAGGGGTCCACCCCAAACGGGGCGGGCCCCCTCGACGGCCGACCCTCGGCACCTGGCCCTCAGCGTGCCCGCACTTCGAGGTCGGCGATCAGCGGCCTATGGTCGGAGGCCAGTGGCTCATCGAGCACGTCGTGCGACAGCACGTAGAAACTGCGAGCGGGCCGCACCATGATGTAGTCGATCTCGCGCACGGCACCGGTCGACGGAAAGGTCATGCGGTCGCGACCCTTCGATAGAATGTTCCAGCCGTCGGCGAAGCGCTCGATCACCTGCGAGTCGGGCGTGGAGTTGAAGTCGCCGGCCAAGACGACGGGTGCCTGTTCGCTCGCCAAAGTGGCGAGCAGTCGATCCGCTTGAGCGAGGCGCTCGTCGTCGGTGCGATAGAAGTGGATCCCCACGACGACCAGTTCACGCCCCGTCTCGGGGGAGCGAACCCGAACCTTCAGCGCGGTGCGCGGCTCGTCTCCATCGGGCAGGCGCTCATTGGTGACGCTGACGATCGGCCACCGCGACAGGATCGCCATTCCGTACTCGCCGCCTTGATAGTCCATGAAGGCTCCGAAGGCGTGGTCCATTCCGGTTCGGGCCGCCAGGCGCCTCGCCTGGTCTTCTCCGTCGGTACGGTTGACTCGGCGGTCGACCTCCTGAAGCGTGACGATGTCGGGCGACTGGGCCTCGATGACATCGGCGATGCGGTTCAGATCGATCCTGCCGTCGGTTCCCTCTCCGTGGCGAATGTTGTAGGCCATGATCCGAACGGTATCGGCCTCGTTGGTCGGGCCGGAGCCCCCGACGCCGGGCAGCGCCGAGCACCCGACGCCGGCGATGACGGAGGTGGCCAGCAGGGGCATCAGGGTGCGAAAGATTCGGGCGTGGGCCGTCATGAGTGGTTCCT
>CBDUEZ010000199.1:0-8075 GCA_965366355.1 uncultured bacterium | reverse complement strand
CGAGCAGCGTGTGCTCTTCTTCGGAGTTGTACGAGGTGAAGAACATCCACCCATCGGAGGGGCCCTTGCCGGCGTGCGCGAGATCGTAGTTGTACCCGGGCACGAGGATCTGGAAGGCCACGTGCATGTTGCCCGGCTCGTTGGCGCGGACGAAGCTCAGCATGCCCTTGAAGTTTCCACGGTACTCGTCGATCGGCATGTCACGGTTGGGCACCGGAACGCTGAATCGGGTGGTCGCGACGAGGTAGTCGGAGTTGGGGGTGATGAAGGGCGACCCGTGATTCCCGGCGGAATTCGGGATCTCGACGATCTCCACCGTCTCGAAGGTGGTGAGGTCGATACGGGCGACACGGGGCGTGTTGTTGCCGTTGATGAAGATCCAGCGACCGTCGGGCACGCCGTCGGTCATCGACAACTCGGGATGGTGGGAGTCGTCCCACGGAATGAAGCCATGGCTGGTTTCAAGCATGGCCTTCGTCTCTTCGGAGTATCCCCATCCGTTCTCGGGATACTGTGAGAAGACGGGTACCGTGCGCAGAAGGCGGCCCGAGGGCAGGCCCATCACGGTGAGGTTGCCGCTGAAGCCTCCCGACATGAAGGCGTAGAATTCGTCGTATTCGCCGGGAGCTACGTAGACGGCCTGGGCCGCATCGGCCATATCGCCGGCACCCAGCCCGTTCCCTGAGGAGCCCGGTGAGCAGGCGGAGGTACCCAGGCTTACGAGGGCGAGCAGGCCCCCGAACAGGGTGAGCAGGTGCTTGGAGGTTCGCATCGTCGTCTCCTTTGTGGATGACGGTGTGGGGCGGGTCATCGGTTTTCCCCGGCCGGAGTGGCCGAGGGGTCTGGGAGGGAGTCGATCTGTGCGGAACGCAGGTATTCGAGAATCGCGCGCGCCTCGTCGGGATCGGTCACCTGGACGGGCATCGGCGTGTAGAACTGACCGAGAAGGTCTTTCACCAGTGGGTGCTGCTTCACCATCTCGTTCGCGTTGAGGATCATGTTCATCACGAACTCGGGGCGACGGCGCGCGAGCACGGTGCCCAACCGGGGGCCGACGTAGCGGTCTGCCATTTGGTGGCAGGCGGAGCACTTCATCACGAAGGCGGTCTCGCCTTCGGCGGCCATGGCCGGATCGATGTCGCCCAGCACCATGTCTCGCACGGGCCCGATCCCTTGCTCGAGCTCAATCGGTGTGAGTTCATTCGCCGCCGAGGCGGCGGGGGTCGAGCCGGCGCCGGACCCGTCGGCGCTCTCACTCCCGCCACAGGCCAGAAAGGTCAGGGCCGCCGCGGCCGACAGGGCGAGAGGCCCGATGGAGCGATGTCTATTCATGGTCACGAATTCGTCTCTGTCGAGGAGGTGGTTGGGTCGTCGCGAACGTCGACCAGGAGATCCCCGATCGTTGTTCGCTCGAGTACGCCGCGGGCCGTGCGAGTGACCTGGCTCCACCGATCATGCGCAGCGCACGGATTGGCCACGTCGCAGATTCCCCCCAGCAGACAGCGTCCCCCACGCCCGAACTCCTGGAAGGGTTCGAGCACGCGAACCAGGGTCAGATCCCGCGCGTGCTCGGCCAGTCGGTAGCCTCCGTGGGCTCCGCGGAACGAGGTCACGACCCCCTGCCGTCGCAGGCGGTGGAGCGTCTTGGCCAGATAGTCGGAGGGGATGTCGAGCTGCCGCGCCATGGCGACGGCAGAGAGCGGTCGCTCGTTGTCGACCCGGGCGAGAAGCAGCACCGCTTGAAGTGCGTAGGAGGCAGTCTGGGAGACCATTTGCATCTCGGTCGTGATCCGACGTTTATGGGGGAAGCCGAATCGCACAGGCCCCCGCGAACGGTGCTAATCGGACGCTAGTGTCCGGATTCGAGCCGGGCTGTCGGAGGATTCCCGGCACGGGGCGTCGGAGAAAGCCTGACAAGGCCAAACCCTTGAGAACGGGAAGGACCCCAATGAACGAGCGACGCCTGGAACCCTGGCTGCGGGGGCCGCTGCCTTCGATTCCGCCGCTCCTGCAACCGGTGGCGCACGCACTGGTGATGGTCGACGAGAATCTGCGCGATGAGGTGAGCCGACTTTCGCACGAGCAGCTGTGGCGGCGCGTCGGGGGAGCGGCGTCGGTCGGCTTCCATATTCTGCACCTGGCGGGAAGCACCGACCGGCTGCTGACCTACGCGCGGGGCGAGGGTCTGTCGGAACGACAGGCGACCGCCCTGAAGCGTGAGCGCACCATCGACGCCGAGCAGCCCGTTCTCGACGAACTCCTGCGCGCGTGGGAGACGGCGCTCGAGGCGGCACTGCTGCAACTCCAGACCCTCCCCGCCGATGCCGCCGACCTTACCCAGGCGCGATTCGTCGGCCGTGCACGACTGCCCTCGACCGTGATCGGACTCGTCTTCCACGCTGCCGAGCACGCCTCACGCCATGCGGGTCAGATCGCGACGACGTCGCGCGTGCTGACGAATTCTGGCGCGGGCTGAGAAATGCTTCGCCTCGTCGAGGTCCATGCACCGCCGGGTACCCACCCTACGATCGACCGCGCCTGTGAGGAGGCGTCTGTCCTCGATCGATGGGCCACGCCGACCGAGGACGGAGGAATCGTGTATCGAATCCTCGTTCGCACCGCACAGGTCGAGGAGTTGACCGACGTGCTGTTGCGGGACGCTGAAGAGACCACGGTGCGGATCGTGGTCCTCTCGGTCGAAGCGACGCTGCCGAGGATCGATGAGGGGGACGACGAATCCGGGTCTGGTGAAGGAGGGGACGAGGAGTCCCTCGTGCCCAGCAACAATCGGGTCTCCCGCGACGAACTCCTCCAGGCGATGGAGGGCGCCGTCGATCTTTCGCCCGTGTATCTCGCGACCGTGGCGTTGTCGACCGTCGTCGCAGCGGTTGGCCTGATTCGAGCCGATGTGGCCGTGATCATCGGCGCTATGGTGATCGCCCCTCTGCTCGGTCCCAACGTGGCCCTCGCACTGGCGGCGACGCTCGGTGACCTCGACCTGGCGAAGCGGGCCCTGCGCTCCAACATCGTCGGGGTTTCCGTGGCCCTTGCGGTCTCGTTGTGCGTCGGCTTCCTCTGGGCGATCGATCCGTCGTCGCCCCAGCTCGCGGCTCGAACACAGGTCGGACTGTCTGACGTCGTCCTCGCCCTGGCCGCGGGAAGTGCGGGGGCGCTGGCGTTCACCACCGGGCTTCCCACGGCCGTGATCGGCGTGATGGTCGCCGTTGCCCTGCTCCCCCCGCTGGTCGTGGTGGGACTCCTGGCGGGCGCCGGGTTCTTCGCCGAGTCCGCGGCCGCGGCGACGCTCCTGGCGACCAACGTCACCTGCGTGAATCTCGCGGGTGTCGCCACGTTCCTGGTTCGGCGGGTCTCGCCCCGCGATTGGGCCGACGCGGAGAGAGCCCGAAGGACCGGGCGCATGGCGATTACCATGTGGGCGTCGACCCTCGCCCTGCTCATCGCCCTCATCGTTTTCGCCTGGTAGCGCCCCCCTCGTCGGACGTCGTTTGACAAAGTCCTGGGCGAGGCGGACGATGAGGGCCCCACACCCACCCCTTCCCCCACGGTACCCATGCCCCCAGGCCAGCACGCCACCCGACACGACGACCTCGTTGCCCTCGCCCAGAAGTGGCGCAACCAGACCGGTTCCTTTGCGAGCCGAAGCAAGGAGTTGAAGCGGCTCGACGATGCGATGAAGAACTACATTCGCCTCGGGAACCTGGGCGAGGTCGAAGATGCGTTCGAAGGGTGGAAGGCGAAGTACCCGCCTGGTAAGCGGTGGCAGGACTCCCACAGGAACCGTCAGTTCCGCTCGTTCGAAGCCCTCAACGCGATTCTCGGGGCCGGCGACACCGATGCCAATTTCGGGGCGGGTCCCGCGTTCATGACGCCCGACCACGTCAGTGCCCGGCAGGGGGTGCTCTTCCTCTTCGGGAACATGGAGGTCGACACGAGTGTGGCGGCCGTGATCCTCGAAGGGGGCATGAACATCGTGGGCGGGGCGCTGAACTACGCGGGCGCCGACAAGGGAACGGGGGGCGGACTCGGGATCGCCGCGGCAGGCGACGCGGCGCTGAATCTCGGTACGGCTCGGGTCGTGATGGACAAGGTGTTGAATGTGGGACTCGACACCGACTCGAACCCGAATTTCGCGAGGCAGGGGTATGGCTCTGTCGTGGGCGGGATGGGCCTCAACGACATTCAGAAGGCCTTCTACACCCTCAAGGAGAAGTTGCACACCTACTTCACGAACTTCGTGCAGAACCTCAAGACCGAGCTGATGGACAAGTTCGGCATCGTCGACATGGCCCTCGGCTCCGTGCGCAACCTGATCAACGTGCTCGTATCGAAGCTGGCCGCGTCTGCCGCGCCGATCGTGGGTGGTGCGATGAACATGGTGACCGGAATCACGCAGACCATCGATCGGGGCATGACGAACTTCAAGGCCTGGAAGTCGGGCAAGGGCGTCGTCCTCTCGCAGGGGCATCCGACCAGCGTCGTGACGGCCATTACCACGGCGATGAAAGCGAGCCTCTTCGAGGGTCTCTGGACGACGCTCAAGGGCGCGACGAGCATCGGCCTGGCGGCCTTCGGCGGCATCTCTGCCATCGTCGACATGGTGGTTGCCGGCGTCGAGATGCTGGTGAAGGTGATCTGGCGGCTGGTGGAGTGCTCGAAGATCAAGTCGTTCTGCGCCGAGGCGGCGGAACATTGGGGACGGAACCAGGGGGCGGACTTCGCGACGAAGCCCTTCGCGTTCAATGCCTGGTTTCGAAAGGCCTCAGCCTACATTCCGGCGATCCCCATCCTGACGCTGAACAGCGGTCTGTGCGGAAGCAAGATGATCTTCTTGCAGATGTTCCACGCGACGGGTGGACCCTCGTCGGTGATCAGTCAGGATGAATTCGACAAGGGAGTCGGCTACATCGACAATCACCTGAAACCCTGGGGTGCCCACTACCTGAAGGAATGTGCCTACGGGTTCACCGGCCAGAGTCATCAGGTGGTCGCGGCGATCGAGCGATCCAAGTCGCACGTGTCGCCCGACAAGGAGCACATCGCCTGGACCGCCTTCAAGAAGGTCGTGGGTGCCTGAGCCGAACCGGGTCGTTAATTCGCGGCGCTAGGCCTTCGACTCGGCTCGCGCCACGGCCAGCCGCACGCGGGTCAGTGTGTCGGGCGTGACCGACATCGACGTGATGCCGCACTCGACGAGGAAGGGCGGCACCTCGTCGGGATGATCGGACGGCGCCTGGCCGCAGATGCCGATTTCGAGACCGCGCCGGGAGAAGCGCTCCACCGCCGACGCGATCAGCGACTTCACGGCGGGGGAGCGCGCGTCGACCGGAAAGGCGTAGTGCTCGAGGTCGTCACGCGAGACGGCGTAGGTGGTCTGCACCAGGTCGTTCGATCCAATCGACCCGCCGGAGAGGCCCATGGCGTCGATGAATCGATCGGCGTCCAGGACGTTCGAGGGCAGCTCGACCATGAGAAAGAGCGGCACGCCCGCGGCCGGAGAGAGTCCCCAGGCGTCGAGGATCGACACGACTTCGCGACCCTCTTCGGGGGTACGGCAGAACGGGACCATGATCTGCAGGTTGTCGAGCCCGATCTGCTGGCGAACGGCCTGCAGCGCCTCCAATTCCATGTCGAAGGCCGGCCGGAAGCGGGGGTCGACGTATCGGGAGGCCCCGCGCCAGGCGATCATCGGATTCTCCTCGTCGGGCTCGAAGACGCGCCCCCCGAGCAGATCCTTGTACTCGTTCGACTTCAGGTCCGACAGTCGCACGAGGACCGGTCGGGGGTAGAAGGCCGCGCAGATCAGACTCACACCGTACTTCACCTGGTCGACGAAAAACTCGCGGCGGTCGCCGTATCCCGGCGTTCGCCGGGCGATGGCCCCGACCAGTGCCTTGAGTTCTGCGGGCGCCTCCTGCTCCAGCGATTCCCGATAGGGTTCGAGAGCCGGGGCGAGCTCGCCGGTCTCGGCGAAGTGCGAGAGTTCGTCGTAGAAGAGCAGGGCGAGGGGGTGCACGCCCACCTGGGCGGTCAAGATGAACTCGATGCGGGCCAGGCCGACGCCGTCGGACGGCAATCGAGCGTCGCTCAGCGCCTTGTCGGGGAAGCCCACATTCAACTTCACCGCGGTCTTCAGTTCGGCGACCGAATCGACCTCCACCCGTTCCACGCGAATGTCGTGGACGCCGCGGTAGACGACACCGGTTTCGCCCTCGGCACACGAGCCGGTCACTTCCATGTTCGACTGGAGAATCGTCGTCGCGTGGTCGCAGCCCACGATGGCCGGGATTCCGAACTCACGGGCCACGATCGCGGCGTGCGACGTTCGGCCGCCGCGTTCGGTGACGATGAGTGACGCGTCTTTCATGAGGGGCTCCCAATCCGGCGTGGTCAGCGCCGTCACCAGGACGTCGCCCGGGTCGAAGACGCGGTCTTCGGGAGCCAGGGCGTCGAGATCGATCCCCTCCGACACCATCTTGCGGAGCGCACGCTTCTTGACGATCACCTCTTCATAGCTGTCATAGATGCGAACGCGCCCGGCCCCGATACGGGTCCCCACGGCCTGCCCTGTGACCAGGATGTCGCCGGCGTCGCGAAGTCGCCGAACGGCCTCGGGATCGAGAGAGAACGTGTCCAGGACCGTTCCTTCGCTGCCGGCGGAGTGCACGGTCTCGGGGCGGGCCTGCACGATGAAGAGGTCGCCCGAATAGCCGTCCTTCGCCCACTCGATGTCCATCGGCCGACCATAGTGCTCTTCGATCGTCATGCCCATTCGGCCGAGCTGGAGCACCTCGTCGCGGGTCAGCGACCATTTGCGGCGCAGTGCGGATTGCACATCGACACTTTCGGTCGCGGTGCCCCCCTGAGACGAGTAGATGAGCTTGAGGTCTTTCGCGCCCATGCGACGGTGCACCAGGGCGTTTCTCCCGCGGCGCAGTCCCTCCTTCCAGACGAGGAACGAATCGGGAGACACGCTGCCCTGCACGACCAACTCCCCCAGCCCGTACGACGACGAGACGAGAAGGACGTTCCGGTTCCCGGAATCGGGATCGACCGTAAACATCACCCCCGACGTCGCGAGGTCGGACCGGACCATTTTCATCACCACCACCGCGAGGACCCCCGACAGGGGATCGAGCCCGTTCTTGAGCTGGTACGACACGGCCCGTTCGGTGAAGGCCGAGGCGCAGCAGCGCTTCCACGCCTCGACGACTCCCTCACCCGTTCGCACGTTGAGATACGACTCGTACTGCCCCGCGAATGATGCCAACTCTGAATCTTCGCTCGTGGCCGACGACCGCACGGCCGTGTCGACCACGCCACCGTATTCTTCACAGAGCCGGTCGTACCCGCCCGTGATCGCCGCGTGAAGCGAGGGGGGGATCGGCGTGGCGAGCACGAAGGAGCGAGCGAGGGCCGTTCGACCGTGGAGTTCGACCGCGTCGTCGAGCCGGACGTGGCTGAACAGGGTCCGCAGGGCGTCGGCGAGACTGGCGGAGGCGGCGGCCATGCCCACGAGCTGCTCGGAGTGATCGTCGACTTCGACGTCGTTCCAGGTTCCGGCGGGCACGGGGGCGTTCAGGAACTCACGATAGTAGTCGGTCGGCGTCGCGAACCCGTTCGGGATGCGCACGCCCTTGTCGACGAGCGACTGGTACATCTCGCCGAGAGACGCGGCCTTCCCGCCCGCGCGGGCGACGTCGGACATTCCCAGCTCGCTGAACCACAGCACCGGACCGGGATTGCCGGGTTCGAAGGTATCGGTGGGCGTAGGGGGCGTGCTCATGTGTGGTCCTCGTCCCATGGTCGGTGTCCGGGTTTCTCTAGAAGTATCGGCGAAGCCGGCTCCCGCCCGAAGGTGGCGATCTCGGCGCGGGGCGGGTGGTGAGTGCGCGGAGGCCGCCCGCCCGGCCGCGACGGTTCACACGAGGCGTTGAGGTGTATCGCTGTGGAGCCCCACTTCGACCAGACGTTCCGCCCTCCAGGAGTCCTCCATGAACCGGGTCACACGAGTCACCCGAGGTACCCGGGCCGCGCGAGTCCGCCGCATCGCAACC
>CBDUEZ010000198.1:0-8091 GCA_965366355.1 uncultured bacterium | reverse complement strand
GGACGGGTTCCCGACGACAACCCGTTCGTCGGCCAGGCGGGTGCCCTGCCCGAGGTCTGGAGCTACGGGCACCGCAATCCCCAGGGACTGGCCCTCGACCCGTCGACCGGCAACCTCTGGTCGACCGAACACGGCCCCCAGGGCGGCGACGAATTCAACCTGATCCAGCCCGGGGCGAACTACGGCTGGCCGGTCGTGGGGTACGGCGTGAACTACGGCAGCGGATCGGCGATCCACGAGGGACCGATGCGGGAGGGGATGGAGAGCCCCGTTCACTTCTGGGTGCCCTCGATCGCGACCTCGGGCCTGATGTTCTACTCCGGCGACCGGTTCCCCGAGTGGAGGGGCAACGCCTTCGCAGGGGGTCTCGGCGGAGCTCAGATCGCCCGTCTCACCATGGAGGGTGACGAGGTCGTGGCCGAAGAGACGATCCTACAGGGACTCGGCCGCGTGCGCGACGTGCGGGAAGGCCCCGACGGCCTGATCTACGTGGCGATCGAGGACCGGGGCGGCGAACCCACGAGTGTCGTTCGCCTCGAGCCCGCCGGAGACTGACGAAGAGCCGGGGCCGAAGGGGTACGATCACCCTCCGGCCCCGGCATGTTCAGGCACGTCATCGGCGGTAGACCCGCCCGTTGACCTCAACGTCGTCTACCCATCCGTCCCGATCGAAGTCGGTCATCGCCGCCACGAAGCGGTTTCCAGACCAGATCTCGAGGGTGATCGACTGCCCACGCGGTCCAAAGCGCTCGACGCGGGCCCAGAAATCCGAGCTCCGTCCCGGAGACTCACGCACGATCTGGTCGAAGGTGCGCCGACCCAGCACGCGCCGAAGCTCTTTCGAATCGAGGCCGCGCGGACCGTAGCGAAGCGGATCGCGCTCGAACCGGATGGCGCCCCACTGGGGCCGATACCACCCGTCGATCGGCCCGTAGAACCCGCCACGGCCGGCATAGTGATCGTACCGCGCGACCCACCGTCGGCGGTCTTCGTGATCTCGATTGTCCCAGCGCACGTCGATGTTGAAGAACCCGAAGAGTCTCAGGTCGCTTCCGCCCCTCAGGCGGCCCCAACCACGGTCGTCGCGCCCTTGTAGGGCCTTCTCCTTGGGAGCGGGCCGCCGTGCGGCCGACGACGGCGAGGTCCGAACGGCGGGCGTCCTGGCCGCAGGAGTTCTCGTCGCCGGGGCTCGGACCTGGACCCGGGGTGGGGCCTGACCGACCAGGACAGAGGGGGCCAACACCGCGGGCAGCACCACGGCGGCGGCGAGGGCACCGGTCCACATGAGTCGTACATTTCTTCGCAACATATTCGCCTCCATGGTTGAACAGGAACTCACCATCCTGGAGAAACAAGAGGCGTGCCAAACCATTATATCGTTGTTCCGCAACGGGTTTTGAGAGTATGCCGTCTCCATACTGACCCGTGTTCACCCCCGGACTGTGTCCACCAGCAAGGACACATCACGCCTGTCCTTCCCCGTGGATGCCCCGCATGCAACGCTTTCATCGGCTGGCCCCGTCCAACCACCAGGACCGCCATGAAACATGAGGGGGCCGGCGCGCGTAGCATTTGCGTGTCCGCGGATGACTCTGGGAGGGGAGGAAAAGGTGCCACGCTTCGGGGAAGATGTTCGGAATCTGACGCTCATTGCGGGGTCAGCGGCGGTCGCCGTCGTAGCCACCGGGGCGCTCTTCTTTTCGGGCTCGAGCCACACCGAACGCCACGTAGTGCGTGTGGCCACGCCGGTGGTGGAGGTGCGAATCGACCGCTCCGAGACCCGTGTGATCGAGGCACCGCGAGTGGTGTCCTCGGGGGCTGAGCGCCTCTACGGCACGGTGGAAACGCTCGACGGCGAGCGGGTCGAAGGGTTTATTCGCTGGGACAAGAATGAGGGCAGTTGGTCGGATCTGCTCGACGCGCTGAAGTGGTCGGGTCGCCGGGTATCGACGCAGACCGGGGTTCGATTCGGGCACATCGCCCGCATCGAAGCCACGGGTGACCGAAGCGCCTGGGTCGAAATGAAGACGGGCGAATCGTTCGAACTGCGCGGAGAGTCGACCGACCTCGGCCGCGGGATGCGGGCACTCACGGTCGAACGCCTCAACGGCGACGTCAGTCAATTCTCCTGGGACGACCTCGCCGAGATCACCTTTCAAGCCGCCCCCGCCGACGCAAGCTCGTTTGAACAGCGGCTGCACGGCACCGTCACGACCGAGTCCGGCCTGGAGTTCACGGGCTTCGTGACCTGGGACATCGACGAGATCTACGGCTCCGACGTGCTCGATGGTGAAGCGGACGGGCAGGACCTCGACGTTCCGTTCGGGGCGATCGAATCGATCGAAAGAGTCGGGCGATCGGCGTCTCGCGTCACGCTCCACGACGGTGAAGTGCTCCTGATGTCCGGATCGAACGATGTCGACAACGACAACTCCGGCATCACCGTTTCCGATCCGCAACTCGGTCAGGTGAGAGTCGAGTGGGGAGACTTCGACCGGGTTCGTTTTTTCCCGCCCAACGAAGAGGTCACCCGAGATGCCTTCGACGGAGGCCGCCGGATCACCGGCACGGTCACCGGGTCGAGCGGCGACTCCTGGACCGGCGCCGTAACGTGGGACCGCGATGAGGCCTGGGGTTGGGAGATTCTCAACGGGCAGCTCGACGATGCGGAGTTGTTCGTGGAGTTCGGGAAAGTGAGCACGATCGAGAAGACCGACCGCGGGGCGCGCGTGACGCTCCTCGACGGGCGAGTCCTCGAACTCGATGGCAGCCAGGACGTCGGCTCCGGACACCGCGGCATTCGCATCGAGACCGGCGGCGGCGCACACGATCTCGAGTGGGAAGAGTTCCGCGAACTACGAATCCAGAGGTAGGGCCGACATTCCGTTTTCCCCCGTACGTGCGTGCGTCGAGTGCGGGGCCCCGATCGACCCGATCCAGGGTGCGACCACGGCAGCCGTCTGCGGACGGCTGCCGTGTGTCGTTGCTGCCTCTGCCTCACAACTCGCCGAACAGCGCGAATTCGACGAGGACCGAGTTCGGCGCGCTCGCGCAGTCCTCGAGGCAGCGGGCCATCGACCGTTCGAGATGAATTGGTCGCTGGTTCCGGAGAATCGAGCCGAACCCACCCCTCTTCCCCCCGGGGCGGTCGACGATTTCGTGGGTCACTTCAGGCGGGTTGCGGCGGAGGCCACCGATCGGGCCGCACACCAGGCCCCCGACCGCACTGAACACACCGCCACCGCTCCACACTCCCCGGACCCTCCCTCGGCGACCGAGGCCAAGGCGTTTTCCCGGGCATGCGCCTCGTGCCGTGGCTGGTGCTGCCGTGGTGGAGGAACGCATGCCTTCCTCGACGCGGCGAGCGTTCGGCGGATTCTCGCCCGAGAGGGGCTCGATCCGAGCCAGCTCGAAGATCAGTACCTATCGCGGGTGCAGGCGACTCACCTCGAAGGTGGCTGCCTCTTTCAGGGGCCCTCCGGATGCCGGCTCCCACGCACCCTGCGGAGCGACACCTGCAACAACTGGCTCTGTGAAGACCTCACGGCCACTCGCGTAGGTTGGCAAGAAAGCGGGGGGCCCGCCGCCGATCAGCACTTCGTTCCGATCACCCGCACGCGATCCGGTCAGCCGTTCAGTCCCTGATCGGCCACCGTCCACACGACCGCCAGGTGCTTCAACAGGAAGGGCACCTCTCGGCTGCCGATTCGCTGCGCGAGCACGAGGTCGCCGGCACATTCCATGTCGACCTTGGGACTCGACGCCCGATTCGCCGCGGGCTCGAAGCCTCGTCGTAGCCTCGACACGTCGTCGGCCCCCATGCGCAGGTCGAGAAACGCGCGCGCCACGCCCCGTGCGGGCAGCACCTGCTTGCGCTCACCAAGGAGTGCGCGATTGTCTCCGAGGTGGGTGGGGCCGACCCGAACGTGCCGCAAACGCACATCGGCGAGGCGTCGCTCGCGGCGGCCGAAGTTGGCGATGAGCAGGGCCACGCGAATCGCCCCGTCCCAGCCCTCCGACACCGTCGCCCACGCCTCACCCGCCACGACCTGAACGAGCGCCTCCTTCTTCGCCATACCGCCGACCCTCTCCAAGTGACCCCGGAACCGCAGACCGCACAATCAACGGGATCGCCCGGAGCCGCGCCAGGGTGGCGGAGATTCCCCGGCGGTCGATCGCGGGCGAAGGAACCTGGAGCGCTCGCGAGGGCTTTAATCGATCCACCCCCATCCGCTCCAACCCGTTCGACACATGCTCACCTGGGACCAGATTCTCGCCTTCTCCGCCGGGGCCAATCCGACTCCGCCTCGACGCGTCACGAAGTCCGACGCCGAGTGGCGCGAGCAGTTGTCGGACGCCGCCTATCAGGTCACGCGACGGGCGGCCACGGAGCGCCCGTTCAGTTCGGAGCTGTGCGGCCTGTTCGAACCCGGCCGCTACGGATGTGTTTGCTGCGGGACGGAGTTGTTCGATGCCTCGGAGAAGTTCGAGTCGGGAACCGGGTGGCCGTCGTTCACCGAGCCGGTCGATGAGACGGTGGTCGCCTACAAGGGCGACACCACCCACGGCATGACGCGAATCGAGGCGGTGTGCAACGTGTGTGACGCCCACCTGGGCCATGTGTTTCCCGATGGACCCAGGCCCACGGGACTCCGCTTCTGCATCAACGCGATTTCGTTGAAGAAGCACTCCGGTCCGACCTGAGGTCAGGCGCGCGTTTCTTCGCGGTCGCCGAGCGCAGCCCAGCGATCCATCGCCCTCTCGATGTCGCCCTCGATCTCGGCGATCCGTTCCGTCGCCGAGCGAATGTCGTCGGGGTCGCCCTTGAAGAAGTCGGGGTCGGCCATCGTGGCGTGTAGCTGCTGAAGCTCGGCCTCCAACTCCTCGATCCGATCGGGGAGCTTCTCGAATTCCTTCCGTTCCGCCCAGGTCAGTCGCCCGGGGCGATCGGAACTCCGCCCGCTATTGTCGCGCTCCTTGCCACGCTTCCTACCGCCGCCGGCCGCGCCCGAGCCGGGGTTGGTCTCGGCGGCGGACTCTCGTTCCAGAGCGCGACGTCGGGCGACGGCCCGCTTCCAATCGGTGTAGCCCCCGACGTATTCCTTGACCCGTCCTTGCCCCTCGAACACGAAGGTTCCGGTACAAAGGTTGTCGAGAAAACGCCGGTCGTGGCTCACAACCAGAACCGTACCCTCGAACTCCACCAAACGCGCCTCGAGCAACTCCAGGGTTTCGGCGTCGAGGTCGTTCGTGGGCTCGTCGAGCACGAGCAGGTTCGAGGGGCGAGTGAAGAGCCGTGCGAGCAGCAATCGGTTCCGCTCTCCACCCGACAACACGCGGATCGGTTGCCGCGCACGGTCGGGAGAAAACAGGAAGTCCTGCAGGTAGCTGAGTACGTGCCTTCGCTCGCCTCCGACCGTCACATGGTCGCTTCCGAATCCCACATTGTCGGCGACGGTCTGATCGCCGTCCAACTCCTCGCGGTGCTGATCGAAATACCCGACCTCGAGCGAGGTCCCGTGGGTGATCGTACCGGCATCGGGGGCGATCTCTCCGAGAAGGAGATGAACGAGAGTGGTCTTTCCCGCCCCGTTCGGACCCATCATGCCAATCTTGTCACCCCGCATGATCGTGGCCGAAAAGTCCCGAATGAGCGGCTCGTCGCCCCACGACCACGACACACCGTCGGCGACGATGACTTTGCGACCCGAACGCTCGGCCGCCTGGATTCCGATCCGGGCCTCGCCGACCTTCTGCCGCCGATCGGCCCTCTCCCTCCGCAGACGTTCGAGCGCCCGAACTCGTCCCTCGTTTCGTGTACGCCGCGCCTTGATCCCCTGCCGAATCCAGGCCTCCTCCTGAGCGAGCTTGCGATCGAGACGAGCCCAGTCCTTCTCCTCGGCCGCCAGCGCCTCGTCTTTGCGCACCAGGTACGTCGGGTAGTCGCAGGCCCAGGAGGTGAGACGGCCCCGGTCGAGCTCGACGATGCGGGTCGAGAGCGACTGCAGGAAGGTGCGATCATGGGTGACGAAGAGCAGACTGCCGCTCCACCGGAGCAGGAAGTCCTCGAGCCACTCGATACTCTGCACGTCGAGGTGGTTGGTCGGTTCGTCGAGAAGGAGAACGTCCGGCTCCGCCGCGAGGGCCCGCGCGAGCAGAGCGCGCCGCTTCTGGCCGCCCGACAACGCGTCGAAGACGTGCTCCGGATCGAGTTCGAGCAGCGAGGAGAGGCGCTGCACATGATGATCGGCCTGCGCCACGGAGACGTGCGAGTCGAGGCCCTGTCGAATGACGGCGTCGACGGTGCCCGGGAGCGCTGCGGGAACCTGCTGTGTGAGAAGGGCGACGCGCACGCCGGATTCTCGCACCAGCGTTCCCGCATCGGGTTCGATTTCGCCGGAGAGAATGCGCAGCAGCGTCGACTTTCCCTCACCGTTTCGACCGACGAGACCGATGCGCTCCCCCCTCTCGATGTGGAGGGTGGCGTCGTCGAGCAGAGGGCGGGAACCAAACGCGATGCGCAGGTCCTGACAGGAGAGGAGGGCCATCCCGAAAGCTAGCAGAAGCCCGGGGGTGTGTTCCACGGCACCGCACGCTCACACCCTTACCCGCGGCTTGCGCAGGTAGTGAGAGGCACCGTACCGTCGCCCGCACGCCTACGGCGAACCAGCCCGCCCTCCCACGCACCCGAGAACTCGCATGACGCCCGCGAACCTTACGCCCGCGAATCGCCCCGCCCTACGTCTCGGTACGCTCCTCCTCATCGCCGTCGCCTCTTCGGCCTGCGCCGGCGACGACTCCGCGAACGCCGAAGCCGCGCAGAACACGACGATGGCGGCCGCGACCGACGTCGACCCGACGCAGCTCCCGAACCCGTTCATGGTCGGAGACACCACCTTCGGGCAGGCCTCGGCCGGACGGGCCTTCGGCGCGGCGAGCGCGATCTACCCCGCCCCCGACGGCCAGAGCATCTGGGTGGGCGAGCGTTGCGGAGCGAACGTCTGCGTCGACAGCGACATCGATCCGATCATGCGCTTCGACCTCGACGGCAACCTCATGACGAGCTTCGGGGCCGGAATGATCGCCTGGCCTCACGGCATGTATGTCGACGACGACGGCAACGTCTGGCTCGCCGACGCAACGGGCTATGCGGCCGTGCCCGAGGGATGGGGGCATGTCATCTACAAGTTCAGCCCCGAAGGTGAACTGCTAATGACGCTCGGCCGGCGGGGAGAGGCGGGCGACTCTCCCGATCTGCTCGCCAAGCCATCCGACCTCGTGGTCGCCCCCGACGGGCACATCTTCATTGCCGACGGGCACGATGCCGGCGGCAACAATCGGGTGGTGAAGCTGACCGCCGACGGCGAGTTCGTGATGGAATGGGGCGAGACGGGCGAGGCCGACGGACAGTTTCGCGACGTGCACGCGATGGCGATGGACTCGCAGGGGCGCGTATGGGTCGGTGATCGGGCCAACAGCCGCATCCAGCTCTTCGATCAGAACGGCAACCATCTCGAGACCATCACACACATGGGACGCCCGAGCGGCATCTTCATCAAGGACGACGTGGTCTACGTCGCCGACTCCGAATCGAATACCGGCCGCAACCCGGGGGTGCCACGGGGCATCTACATCGGCAACGCCCTCACCCTCGAATTGACGGCCTTCGTACCCGACCCGGAGCCCGATCCCGACAACTCCGGCACGAGCGGAGCGGAGGGCGTGGCCATCGATGCCAACGGCGACATGTACGGGGCCGAGGTGGGCCCGCGCACGATCCGGAAGTACGTGCGGCGGTAGGGCTGGCGCGCTAGGGCTGGCGGCCGTCGGCGGGCACCGCTCCTCCCTCGTCTTCCCACCTCGCGATCTCGTCGTCGAAGTCCTTCGATTTCTGCGTCGACCGACTCTTCATGGCAGTCTCCGTGGCAACAGGCTGTGCGATCGATTAGTGAGCCACCGCCAGCCTCAGCTGCGAGCGAGCGCGGTGAAGGAGGACCCGCTGGTTGCCGGGCGTCAACGACAGACGATCGCAGACCTCCTCGGTCGACCAACCCTCGAGGTCGCGAAGTCGCAGCACCTCGCTCTGTCGTT
>CBDUEZ010000197.1:0-8167 GCA_965366355.1 uncultured bacterium | reverse complement strand
GCGAAGACCTCTACGTCTACGAGACCAACCCCTCGAACCCGAATCAATACCGCTACCGGGGCGAGTGGGAAGAGATGACCGTGATCGAAGAAGAGATACCGGTCAAGGATCGGGCGCCACACAGGGCGGAGCTCAAGTACACACGCCATGGCCCGGTCGTCTTCGAAGACCACGAGCGCGGCCTCGCCTACGCGGTGCGTGCGGCGTGGATGGAAGTCGGAGGCGCACCCTACCTCGCCTCGCTTCGCATGGACCAGGCGACGACATGGGACGAGTTCAGGGAGGCGTCGCTCTACTCCAATATTCCGGGCGAAAACATGGTGTGGGCGGGCCGCGACGGCACGATCGGATGGCAGGCGGTGGGCATCGCTCCGATACGGCGCACATGGAGCGGGCTGGTGCCGGTTCCGGGCGACGGTCGCTACGAATGGGACGGCTACCTGCCCATCACCGCCAAGCCGCACGTGGTGAATCCCGCCGAAGGGTATTTCGCCACGGCCAACAACGACCTCATTCCGAGAGACTACGAATACATGGATGCGGTCGGCTTCAGCTGGTCCGACCCGTATCGCTGGCTCCGCATCGTCGAAGTGCTGGGAAGCGGCACCCGTTTCACCATGGCCGACATGATGCGGCTCCAGACCGACGAAATGTCGCTGCCGGCTCGCGAGTTGGTTCCGATGTTGCGCTACGTGCCGGCGACCGGATCGGTCGCCCAGGCGCGCGACCTGCTCTTGGAGTGGGACTTCGTGATGGATCGCAACTCCGTCGCTGCGGGCATCTATGCGGCCTGGGAAGCGCAACTGCGGGCAACCGTGCGTGACGCCCTCGTACCCGAGGGCGCGAACATGACCCTGGCGCTCCAGACGGTCATCGAGGCCCTCACGGTTCCGCCGGGCTCGTTCGGGGCCGACCCCATGCGAGCGCGTGATGCACTCCTGGTCGACGCCCTCGCGGCGGCGGTGGCGTCGCTCGAGAACAAACTCGGGCCGAATCGGGAAAACTGGGCCTGGGGTCAGGTGGACTATCATCACGCCCGGCTGAGACATCCCCTCGGCACGGCCGTCGACGCCGAGACGCGTGAGCTGCTCGAGGCGGGTCCCGCGCCCAGGGGAGGCTATGGCTCGACCGTGAACCAGACCGGCAACGGTGACAATCAGACCTCGGGCGCCTCGTTCCGCATCATCGTCGACACGGGCGACTGGGACCGCGCCGTCGGCATGAACACCCCCGGGCAGAGCGGCGACACCCGTTCGCCCTTCTTCGACAATCTCTTCGAGTTCTGGGCGAACGATCAGTTCCACCCGGTTTTCTACTCGCGCGAGCGGATCGAAGAGGTGACGGCCCGGCGGATTCATCTAACGCCCGGCGGCTGACGCCCGGCGGCTGACGCCGGCGCCTGAAGCCCGGCGGCCAAAGCCCAGTTCCCGACTCGAGCGCTTGATGGAGTGCCCCACATCAAGACGCGGGAGACTCCCGACGGAGCCGGGACCCGCCGGATGGGATCTTCAGGGAGCGCCATCGCGTCTCCGAACGGAGTCTTCTCCATGCAGATGCACATCGAATTTCCCGGCGGGAATCGCGTCGACGCCCGAGTCGGCGACCTGGTGATCTCCACCGACCAGGACGGATCAGCCCCGCCGCCCTTCACGCTCTTCCTGGCCTCGATCGGCACCTGCGCCGGATTCTACATCTTGAACTTCTGTAGACACCGGGGGCTGTCGACCGACGGGATCCGCATTCTCCAGCGAACGCGGACCAACCACGAGACCCACATGGTCGAAACCATCGAGATCGACATCGAGGTGCCGCCGGACTTTCCGGAGAAATACCATCAGGCCCTGGTTCGCGCGGCCGATCAGTGTGCTGTGAAGCGGCACCTCGCCTACCCGCCGGAGTTCGCCGTTCGGACCCTGGTCGGCGTCTGACGCAGGCTAGCGCGACCGGGACAGGGGCGGTGTGGATTCGGGGGGTCGCCGGTGTCGCGTCGCCTGCTCGTAGGCGTAGCTGATACGGATCATCTCCGGCTCGGCGAACGGGCGTCCCAGTAGCTGAAGCCCGGCGGGCAACGTCCCGAAGGAAAACCCCATGGGCACGTTGAAGGCCGGAAAGCCGGTAGGCGGAGAGAGCGTGCCGCTGTTCGCGCCGTAGGTCGTGTTTTCGTCACCGATCAGACGCGGCGGGTAGTTGTAGGTCGGGTAGACGAGCACATCGACCCCGGCCGCGTCCATCGCGGCGACGACCGCCTCGCGAAGTGCTTCGGTCG
The DNA here is from genome assembly GCA_965366355.1 of uncultured bacterium. Classification (GTDB taxonomy): domain Bacteria; phylum Gemmatimonadota; class Gemmatimonadetes; order Longimicrobiales; family Gaopeijiaceae; genus Gaopeijia. Next base: position 5,901 of record CBDUEZ010000197.1, on the reverse strand, counting down.
CCTCCCAATACCGGTGCCAGTCGTCGTGGTCCTCGGGAGCACCCTCCTCCTCGACGGCGCGGGCGAGATTGCTTCGCAGCCGGGGTGAAAAATCGCCCGAGTCGAGAATGTCCTGCATGGTCTTCACCGGCGCATCGGGGCGACTGGCCATGTAGGTGTCGAAGTCGTAGCGGAAGCGGGAAATGTTCGGGATCGCGCGACGCAGAGAGTCGAGCCCGGGAATCTCGACCGAATCGACGATGACGGCCCCGGCGGCCGCCATGGCGGCGAGGGCCTGCTCCGTGAGGCGCAGCACCTCGGGATGCACCGTGCGGGGCTCGGGCGGCTCGTCGTCCTGCTCCTGTTGGGCCTCGACGGTGTCGCGCACGAACGGCGTCGGTTCGGGGCCGGTCTCTTCGGCGTCGGCGACCTCGAAGAAGGAACGCAGCACGCCGATGCGCGCACCGGCCAGGCCCGCCGAGTCGAGGAACGCCGCATACGACTCGGGCACGTGGCCGACGCTCGCCGCCGTGACGGTGTCAGCCGGGTCGTGGCCCGCGATCACCTGCAACACCGCAACCGCGTCTTCGACCGTGCGCGCGATCGGGCCGCCCACGTCGCGAGCGGAGTTCAGCGGCGCGATCCCGTCGCGGCTCGCGAGCCCCTGCGTGAGCCGAAAGCCGACGAGGGCCTGATGCGAGGCGGGACCGCGAATGGAGCTCCCGGTATCGGTGCCCAGGCCGACCGTGCCGAGGTTCGCGGCGATCGCCGCCGCGGTGCCGCCACTCGAACCGGCGGTGACCCGACGTGTGTCGTACGGATTGCGAGAGTAGCCCGGAAGCACGGAGCTGACGGTATAGGCGCCACTCGTCGCGAACTCCGCCAGATTGGCCTTGGCCAGGATGATCGCCCCCGCCTCTCGAATCATCCGCACCTGATAGGCGTCGTCCGGGGGGATCGAGTGCTTCAGCGCGAGGACGCCATTGGTCGTGGGAAGGTCGTAGGTGTCGTAGTTGTCTTTCACGATCACCGGAATGCCGTGCAGCGGTCCCACGAAACCCGACTCCGCGTAGATGGAGTCCAACTCCCGAGCGCGGGTCAGCGCCTGGTCGTTGACGGTGATGAGAGCGTTGATCGAGGGGCCCTGCTTGTCGTAGGCGTCGATGCGATCCAGATAGGCCTGCACCAACGCCTCGGCCGTGATGCGCCCCTCCTGCATCGCCGCATGAACCTCGGCGATCGTCGTCTCCTCCACCACGAAGTCGGGCTGACAGGCGGCCGCGAACACCGCGACGGCGGCGGTGAAGACGGCGAGAGCGAGGCGCCCACGGGGGCGGGCGGATTGCGAGTTTGAGAGATCCATACCGGCGAATATGGGGTGTGCCGCGGCTCCGCGCCTACATCCCGAACAAGTAGCTCACTTTGAGAAAAAAGCCGTCGGAGGTGCGCTCCAGGTCGGAGGGCCGGTAGAGCTCTTCACCATCGAGGCTCGCGCCGTACCCGGCGAAGAAGACCGTGCCCGGATTGGGCTGATACGAAAACAGCCAGTCCATGCGAAACCCGCTTCGCTCGGTGCCCAGGGCGCGCCGGAAGCCGTCTCCGGTGCGAATCAGAATGGCGTCGCCGGTTCGGGAGTCGTCGCGCAGAGTGTCGACCTTCAGGCCGTCGTACTGGCCGACGAACCGCACGAAGATGGGCCGCGACAGCTGGTATTCGAGCTTCACCCGCGGAATCGTGCGCAGGCGAACCAGTGAGCCATCCGACTTGCGATGCACCCGCTGCTCCAGGAAACGGGCGTTCATCCGCACCCGCTCGGTCGGACGCCAATCGGCCTCGATCGTGGAATACAGAATCAACGCCGACGACCACTCGTCGAAGTTGTCGTCCTGGCCGCCGATGAACTGCACCCGGCCCGAGAAGCGGTTCCACTGGGGCGTATTGACCGCCACCATGAGTCCCACATTGGTGAGTCGGTTCGTGCCCACGTAGGGCACCGTGTCGGTCACCTCACCGGCGGGGTTCGTACGTTCGATGAAGTAGTTCGTGTAGAGGTAGTCGGGGTATTTGAACGACTCGCTCCAGTGATAGAGGGTCAGCCGCCAACCGCCCCTGAGGAGCGCGGTGGTGCTGCTGTTCACCTTGATGTCGTTGGGCGCCGTCCCGTCCATGAACCGATCCCAGTCCCAGGTGCCGTCGAGCTGGGGAGAAAACGAAATCGACTCGAAGATGCTGTTCTCGGGATACCAGCTCCACCGCGGCGAGAAGTTGGCGTGGGCGATCCCCGCCCGCGCGACGAAGCCGCTCTGGGTCAGGAATTCCGGGTGGCGACCCTCGATCTTCAACGTGAAGCCGTTGTCCCGGCCGGTTCGCGACAGGGTGAGATCGAAGAGCGGACGGCCCGATGAGGTCGCCTGGTCGATGCGGGTGAAGCTCGAGGCCACCTGACCGCTGAACAGCCAGCGCTCGCCGAGAAGGAGCCGCGTGTCGACGCCGAAGACCCGGTTGTAGTCGCGCCCCTGCACCCGGTCGGTATACACGACACCCACATTGGACTGCGGGCCGACGTCGCGGCGAACCCGGAGCAGGTTGTAGAGCGGCTGGTCGTCGCCCGGGAGTCGCCCCGACGGATTGTCGAGGGCCGAAAGCACGCCGACGTTGAAGTCGCCCACCTTTCCGCTCAGCTTCGCCGCCGCCTCGGGCTGCACCATACGCCGCGTATAGATCAGCGAGTTGGGAACCTCGAAGTTCTCGGCCGCTTCCAGGAAAAAGGGCCGTTTCTCCGGAAACGAGATCGCAGCACGGGGATCGTAGATGACCTGCCCGACGTCGGCCTCGACCTGCGAAAAGTCGGGATTCACGGTCGCGGCCAGCGACACGTTGGGTGTGACGCCCCACTTCAGATTGCCGCCGAAGTCGGGGGTCTGCGACGAATAGCTCCATCCGCCGCCGGGTTCTGTGCTGGGGGCCCCGTCGCTGCGCGCCGTCATGACCGGGTTCACATCGAGCACCAGGCCCCGCTTGAGGTTGGTCAACCCGACGAGCGTGCCGCTCTGCCCGAGAAACGAGGTGGCCCCGCGCTCCGCCGGGGTCCACGTCTGGGTGTGTCCCGAGTGCATCACGCGGCGAACAACCTGCATGCCCCACACCTGCGGATCGGTCTGCTGATACCGAATGCTCTTGAACGGCAGACGGATCTCGATCTCATAGCCATCGTCGGTCAGGCGGCCCTTCGACTCGTAGATGAAGTCGGGACTCAGATCGGTGGCCGACCCGTCGGCTTGTGTGCCGTCGCTCTGGATGCCGAACGGATTCGCCGAAAAGACCAGCGCCCTCCGGCGGTCGTTGAAGGTGTCGAGCACGAACTGAATGTGGTCGTTGCCCCCGATCCGATCGCGGTCGGCCAACGACGCCACCACCTCGCCGTGCGGTTCGAAGGCCCGCACGCCGAAGTACATCGCGTGCTCGTCGTAGATGACGAACACTTCGGTCGAATCGGTCGCGGGCATGCGGTCGACCGGCTCGTATTGCGAGAAGCCGGTCAGCAGGGCCGCCTCGGCCCATACCGCCTCGTCGAGAACACCATCGATCCTCAACTCCCCCATCGTCGTCGGCACCGAGACCTCGATCTCTCCGGAGCGTCCGTGGTAGACGGCCGAGGGTCGCGGGGCGGCCGCCGAGGCCGGCGAGGGCCCACCGACTTGAGCCGCCAGTGGGGTGGACCCCACCGAGGCGGCCACCATCGACGCGACAAAAATGACTACGGGGGCGTTGTTCTTCACTCGACGTCCCAGACGGGGAGGGATCTCAGGGCGAGAGCCGGTACCTCAGCTCAACCATGACGACGTTGCGGGATGCTGGTCGCATAGGGTGTCGAAATCATCGTCAAACTGAAAGGTGCGCCGCGGTCGAAGGCGTCTCGGAAACGACGTGCGCTCAGTGCCCCCCCGCCCCGCGCAGAAGATGAATGTCGGCGATCAGTTGATCGACAGCCGCCCGGTTCATGCCGTTGTAGACCCCTCGCACGTGACGGTCCTGGTCGACGAGGATGAAGCTCTCCGTGTGTAGGAAGTCGTCGCCCAAACGGGCATCGGCCCCCGTCACGGGCTCTCCCAGGTCTTCGTGGGTGAAGTAGTAGTTCTTGCCCAGATCATAGATCATCTCGCGGTCTCCCGTGGCCAGGGTCCACGTCGTCGACAACACACCGACCTCGTCGGCGAAGCGGGCCAGCGCCTCGACGCTGTCGGCCTCCGGAGTCACTGAATGCGAGAGCAATACGACGTCGTCGAGGGCGGCGACCTCGCCCTGGAGCCGAGCCATGTTTCCCATGGTCGTGGGACAGATCCCGGGGCAGGAGGTGAAGAAGAAGTTGGCCACGTAGAGCTTGCCCTCGAAATCGGCGGCGGTCACGACATTGCCGTCCTGATTGAGAAGCGTGAAGTCGGGAATGGAGTGGAACGACTCCGGCACCTCGTCTCTCGACGAAAACCAGTAAGGCTGAAAGCTCTCATCGGCGTAGTAGGGAAGGAGATCGCCGGGTCGGTCGTCGGCCACGTCTGTGCAGCCCCCGACGCCCAGGGCGATGGCGAACACGCCTGCCGCCATCCGTGCGAACGTCTTCATCGGTCGGTCTCCAGGTCGAAGTTGGCATCCAGGGCGGACTCGGAATCCAGGTCGAAGCAGAGTTGCGATCGTTTCAGGCCGAAGATCCGCCCGTCGACCGCCTCGTAGTTCACGTAGAGTTTTCCGTTCTCGCGCCAGGCCCGTTGGAGTCCCTCCTGCGTGCCCTGGTTCAGTCGCAGCTCCTTGAACAGCGCCCCACTCCGGTACCACTCCTGCTGTACTCCGTGGGCCACGCCATCGACATAGGTCGATCGCGACCGACGCCCTCCGTCGTCCCACCAGGTCTCGACCGTGCCATCGCGACGGCCGTCCCGGTAGTGGGCCCGGTAGCTGAGCGTGCCGTTCGCATGCCACCTCTCGACTCGCCCGCTCTGCACGCCGCCCTCGTACTCTGTGCGCCCCAGGACCGTGCCGTCGACGCCCCGGGTCACGCTCACGCCCGTGAACAGGTCGCCGTCGAGCAGCATCCAGCCATCGGCGGCGCGGCGGCTCAGCAGATCGGCGTCGACCTCGTGGGGACGCGTCGCCGCCCAGAGCACGGCGGTGAAGGCCACGAGGGCGAGCGTTCTAGCGGATCGCATTGGGAGTCCCCTGGTAGTCCCCCGGAAAGAGCAGGTAGTACTGCCCGAGGTAGGTCTCATTCTGAATGTGATAGTGGTACTCGCCCTCGGTGTTGTGCGGCGTGACGCCCGTGTGCCCGCCCGAGGCGTCGAGATTGGTCGGGTACTCCCCGCCGATGTCGCGCCGTCCGTACAGGAAGAACCCGTCGGAAATGACGCCGATCAGCGCATCGTCGTCGAACGACCAGGCCGTCGGCTCGAGGTGGTAGTGGTAGCTCTGTGGTCCGGTGTGAGCCCCTGTGTAGTCCAACGACGCCACGGCCCGATCGATCGGTACGTTCGGGCCCTCCTGGTCGTTGTAGATCATGGCCCCGGTGACCGCGATTCCGATCGGCCCCAGACCCGTCGCCGACGTGGCCGAAGACCTGGACGGCGATGCGGACACCGTCAGGGAATACGACCCGTTGAAGTCATCGATGTAGCCGGGCGCGAGGCCGGCCGCCTGCGCCGGGGCGACATACAGCGGGTGGCTGGGACTCCAGTAGGGCGACGTGTGATCGGGATAGCCGTTGCTCTCCACGACGACCTCGTTCCCGCTCAGCGTGACCGAGACGGTGACCGTCGATGGAGCTGCGACCGATGTCGATCTCCGGCTCTGGGTTGTCTACTCGCCAAACAGTGAGACCAGCACCGAGCAGGAGATCGGCGTCGTTCCGACCACCGGGAAGGTGGCGTGGACCCC
>CBDUEZ010000196.1:0-8180 GCA_965366355.1 uncultured bacterium | reverse complement strand
CGGGTCTACTTCGGGAGCAACTACCTGCACCGCTCCGACGATCTCGGCCAGAGCTGGAATCGTATTTCCGACGACAACTCCTACGCGATCGATCGCGAGGGCCTCGAGATCATGGGGGTGATGGGCTCCGCAGCGCAGATCTCGCTGAACGACGGACAGTCGAACTACGGCAACATCACCGCCATTGCCGAGTCTCCCGTCGACCCGCAGGTGCTCTACACCGGCTCCGACGACGGGCGTCTGATGCGCACGACCGATGGTGGCGCGACGTGGAGCGACATCACGGGGAATGTGCCGGGCCTCCCGGCCAACACCTACGTGACGCGCATCGTGGCGGCGACGGAGAGTGCGGGGGCGGTGGTGGCCGCCTTCGACGGTCATCGCGCCGACGACTTTTCGGCCTACCTCTATCGTAGCTCCGATCACGGAAACTCCTGGGAGTTGATCGTCGACGGGCTGCCGGTGAATTCGATCAGTGGCCTCGCCCAACATCCCACCTCGCCAAACCTCTGGTTCACCGGCAACGAGGTCGGCGTCTATGTGAGCATCGACGGTGGAGATCATTGGACGGCGATGACCGGACTGGGGCTACCCACGGTTCCCGTCGACGACATCCAGATCCAGGAGCGCGAGAACGATCTCGTGCTCGGCACGCACGGACGCGGAATCTGGATCATGGACGACATCGGGCCCCTGTCGGATCTGGCGCGTCGAGGCGCCGGCGGCGACATGGCCCTCCAGACCTATTCGATGGGGCCGGCCGTGTCGTACAACGAGTACCGCCCGCAGGGGTGGACCCCCGGGATCTTCGCTGCCGACAACGGGCCGTATGGCGTGCAGATTCGATACCACATCCCCGGTGAGCGTCCTGCCGGGGGGGGAGCCCTCCGCATTCGAATCCTCGACGACGACGGGCAGGTCGTACGCTCGCTCCGGGGCCCGGCGACGGGCGGCGTGCACGAGGTGACGTGGGACCTGCGAATGGCCGGCACCGACGACGACGGTGGCGACATCAACCCTGGCCCGCGCGTCTTCCCGGGCGAGTACACCGTGTCGGTGGGCTTCGAGGGTGGAGCGTCGAGCACGAGCTCGGTACAGGTGCTCGCCGACCCGCGGTCGACTCTCTCCGCGTCGCAGATGGCCCAGCGGCATGCGGCGATGATGGACAGCTACCGGCTGTCTCCCTCCTCCCAGGCGGCGGCCCGGAACGTTGCCCAGGCGAACGATCAGCTCGAAGCGGCGATCGAACATGTCGATGAGGCCGGCATGCAGGACTCCGGTCTCGCGACCCGGCTGGAGGAAGCGACGGATCGCCTGGGAGAGATCGCGGACGAGCTGGATGACGCGGCCGACGGGGCCGGGGTATGGGGACAAATCCAGGGTATGCACCGGATGCCCTCGGCCGACCACCTCAGCGCTATCGAGGACTCCTGGCGGGATCTCCCCGGCGCGATTCGCACCCTCAACCAATTCATTCAGGGCGATCTGCAGGCGCTGATGCGGGAGGCCTACGCGGTGTCGGCGCCCGGCCCCGAAGCGCTGGAGCCGACGCCGGTCCCGTCGAGGGGGGGCGGGGAGTAGAGGGGGGCGAGCGGGCGGACCGTCCGGGCAGCGGGCGGGCCGTCCTACCCTGTGAGCCGATTCCTCGGGCTCCTGCGCCTTCTGAGACGTTCACCACCGTCCATGAAGACAGGAGTTCGAATAGATGACCCATCGGGACGAAGTCACCGATTTTATGGTTCGCGGACGCTCCGCCATCCTGCTCGCCATCGCACGGCAGGGGCCGAGCGCGGCCGCCGACCTGCCGCGCTGCTGGCCGCTCGCCCGTGTGCTTGTGCGGGTTCTATTGGAAGACCTGCGGAGCGAGGGCCTCGTAACGTCGGGCCCCGGTGAACCGAGCCATGTGGCTCGGTTGACCCCGCGTGGTGTGCTGGAGGTCGCGGGGATTCGCGGCGACCTCACGCCCGGGGTCGAGTTGCTTGCGGGAGACCGTCAGGCGGCGTAGGTGTACGACTTGATCCTCGAGGGCGCGCGCGTCGCGTCGGGAGCGACCGCAGAGGTGCCCTCCGTTCTCCACCAGTGGCGACGTCCCCTCTCGATCTCCGTGGTCGTGGCGGCCCTGTTGTACATCGGTGCCGTCATCGCGTCCGATGGGAGCGAGGTGCTATCGCGACTCGGGCAGTTGCCGGTCTGGCTCGTCGTCATCCTCTTCGTCTTGCCGACCTGCGGATTCCTCATCCGGTTCATTCGCTGGGAGTTCCTGCTTCGATCTCTCGGCCATGAGGTGCCCCGCATTCGCCATGCGCGGATCTACCTTGCCGGCTTTGCGCTCACCACGACTCCGGGCAAGGTCGGCGAGAATCTTCGGGCGATGTTCCTGCTTCCCTACGGCGTGCCGATCGCCGACAGCTTCGGTGCGTTCGTGACCGAACGGTTGGGTGACCTGATCGTCATGGTCACCCTCTCGGCCCTCATGTTCGGGCTCGTCGGCTCGTATGTCTGGGCCGTCGCGGTGAGTGCAATCCTGACGCTCGCCGGGGTGGCGCTTCTTCGCGACCCAAGGTTCTCGAGCTGGCTCCTGGCCCGGGACGACCGGGGTCGGTTGGGGCGTGCTTTGGCTGGGGGTGGCCGGGCTTTGCAGGCGTGCCGGTCGCTCCTGGGCCTGAGGCTCCTCGTGCTCGGCGTCGGCCTCGCCTTCATCGCCTGGAGTGCGGAGGGCCTTACTTTTGCGCTCGCGGCGCGGTATCTAGGCATAGAGGTTTCGATCACCGTTGCGGTCGGGATCTTCGCCCTGGGCACGTTGTTGGGCGCACTTTCGTTTCTCCCGGGTGGTGTCGGACCGACCGAAGCTGTGATGGGGGGACTGCTGGTCCTCGCCGGCGCATCGGTGGCCGAGGCAACGGCGGCTACACTACTTGTACGGGCGACCACCTTGTGGTGGGCGGTCCTTCTCGGCGCCGGTGCGCTGATCGGACTGGGAACGCCACCGCCGGCTGCCGGACGACCACTGGCTGGCGGAGAGCCACCGGAGTCCGGAGAGTCACCGGCGTCCGGAAGCTCACCGCTCGCCGGTTGAGTGTTTTGAATTCACGAGGACTACCCGTGTGCGGGTGGCCCGACAACGACATGAGACATCCATGAACGATCTTCGCACCGGTGCCGGGGCAGTGATGGCGGCCCTCGTCTTTTCGGCCACCACGCTGGCCGCTCAGGAGCCGACGCCCCTGCTCTACCACCAGAGGACCATCGGGCAGATGACCGTGAATGCCCCGACGGGGCAGGTCGAACTCGGCAACGAGTTCGATGCGCGCCTGTCGTTCGTCGAGGTGGGGCCGGATTCGCTACATGCCTGGTTCGACGGTCTCGAGGTTGCGGCGACCGATCCCGGCGGCGAGACCCGTCCGGATACCGAGTCGCTCCTCGGCGAGCTCTTCGTGATGCGTGTCGTCGAGCGGGGAGCGTTGGAGACCCTCGTGTCGCCCGAAGCGCCGGCCGACGTCGGCAGCGTGACCGACCTTCGAGCCCAGTTCTTCGACTTTCTGCCCACCATTCCCGACGGTGGCTACCGCGTCGGGGCGACCTGGGCCGATACCCTCATGGCCCCGCCCGCGATCGAACCCGACACGAGATCGGAGATGACCAAGGTCATCACGTCTCGAGTCGTCTCCGACTCCGTCGCCGACGGCGTGCCCGTCTGGGTGATCCAGGCCGAGGCGGCGACCGAGTGGCACATCGACGCTCCGTTTCCCGATCAGCCTGCGATCCGGGTCGTGACGACCATGTCTGGCGTCGAAACGAGTGTGGCGCTGGTTGCCCAGGACGACGGACGTCTGCTTTCGCGCGATCGGGTCGCCGATATCGAAGGCCAGATGGAGTACGTCGGCGCCCCTCAGCCGCTCGTCATGGCGATCTCCCGGCGCAACACGAGTGAAATTCGTCTGATTCGCTGACCCCACCGGGGGCACCGGGGGCTACTCGGACCGCAGGGCCCGCACTCCCTCGAGGCGGGCCGCCCGCAGGGCGGGAACCGCCCCGGCCGCGAGGGCGACCAACAGCAGGGTGCCGGCCATTCCGGCGAGGGTCACGGGGTCGGTCGCCCCGACCTGGAAGAGCAGTGAGGCGAGCAGGCGGGCGACGGCCAGTGACACGGCAAGCCCGAGGACGATGCCCACCGTGGCCAAACTGAGCGTGCGACCGATCACACTCTTCAGCACCGTCGCCGCCGAGGCCCCCAGGGCCATGCGAATGCCGATCTCGGCGCGGCGCTCGGCGACGGAGTAGGCCAGTACTCCGTAGATGCCCAGTCCCGCGAGAAGAAGCGCAGCCCCGCCGAAGGCGCCGAGGACCTGGAGGAGGAACCGTCGAGCCGAGACGGCCCGCGCCACGGAGTCGCTCAGCGTCCAGAACTCCTGGGTCGGCATGTTCGGATCGATCTCGGCCAGGGCGGTGCGCACACTCGACACGGCCCCGCTCACGGGGAGGCTGGAGCGCACAACCATCTCCATCGAGCCGTAGTCGGGCATCTGAGACATCGTGAAGTAGACCTGGATGCCCGCCTCCGACTCCGGCGAGATGTGGCGCACGTCGTCGACGACCCCGACGATCTCCCACGGCTCGTCCTGACCCAGCTGCAAGTAGTGGCCGACCGCCGGCTGTCCGTCGAACAGCTGCCGCTCACCCGACGTGTTGATCACGAGGGCGTGCGCCGAGCCGGCCACGTCGTCGCGGGTCAGGTAGCGGCCCGACCGGAGCGGAGTGCGCATCGCCGCCAGATACCCCGGGTCTACGATGTGGGGATGCAGGTCGATTCCGGCCAGGTCGAGGTCGGGCTGCCCCACGACCCGAAAGCCCCAGGAACGGTTCCGCCCGAGTGGAAGAGCGTCGATCAGTCCGACCGCCTCGACCCCGGGGAGAGCGGCGACGCGATCGGTCACGGTCGAAAAGAACGAGACCAGTTCCTCGTTGGTTTCGTAGCCCCCACTGGGGTTGAGTTGCCAGGCGACGGCTCCCTCGGGATCGAACCCGAGTTCCACGTCCATGACGGCCTGGAACGAGCGGATCATGAGTCCTCCCGCGACCAGAAGCACCGAGGCGAGAGCCACTTCGGCGATCACCAGGCTCTCGCGTACACGGCGGGCCCCCCTCGAGGAACTCGCACTCCGGCCCCCGGAGCGCAGCACGGTCGCCTCATCGCCTTCGGAGACCTGGAGAGCCGGCGCGAGACCGACGATGAGCCCCGTCAGAATCGAAACGCCGGCCGCGAACGCCAGCGCCACGCCGTCGACCCCCACCTGGTCGAGCAGAGGGACCCGAATACCTGCGGTCCCCGCGACGAGACGGGTCGCACCCCAGGCGAGTACCGCACCCGCCACCGATCCGACTGCGGCGATGGCGAGCGATTCGACCATCAACTGTCGGAGCAGGCGCCCCCGGGAGGCCCCCAGCGCCTTTCGCACCGCGATCTCTCTTGCCCGGCCCGGCGTTCGGGCGAGCAACATGTTCGACACGTTGACGCATACGATCAGGAGGACCGTGCCGGCGGCGGCCATCAGCAGGTAGAGGCCCGACCGCACGGGGGCCGAGATCTTCTCTTGAAGGGGGGTGATATGCGCGCCCAGGCCCCATCGGTCCGGCTGCTCGGCCTCGAGATTCGCGACGATGGCATCGAGCTCGGCCTGCGCGGCGCCGGGGGTCACGCCCGGGCGGAGACGCCCGATCATGTGAACGGTGTTGCCCCAATTGTCAGTGCGGTCCGAAATCTCCCACACCCTGAGGAAGTCGACCTGCTCGGCGGGTGTGAAGACCGACCCGAAATCGAAGGCCGCCGGAAGCACGCCCACGACCTCGACCGCGGTCCCGTTCAACGAAACCGTGCGGCCGACCACCGTCGGATCAGCACCGAATCGCTGTTGGTAGAAGGCGTGGGAGAGAAGAATCGCTGCGGGTCCGTCCCACGTGTATTCGGCCTCGACGAAGGAGCGTCCCACCGCCGGTCGCACCCCGAGCACGTCCAGGAAATCTCCTGCGACTCCGTACCCTACGATCCGCTGCGATTGGCCGTCGGCCTCGAGCGTGTAGGCCTCCTGCCCGGAGAAGGCGTTGAAGGCGGTGATCCCCTCGAACGACTGCGCCATCGCTCGAAAATCCCGCACGTTGGAGGTGCGCGAGGTCACCGCCGAGAGGCTTTCGCCCGACCCGTCGTTGAGCGCGATCCAGGTGAGTCGGCCCGGTTCCTCGAAGGGGAGGGGTGCGATCAGGAGCGGTTCGACGACGCTGAAGACCGCCGTCGTGGCCCCGACCCCGAGGCCGATCACCGTCGCGGTCAGCAGGGAGAATCCGGGACTGCGTCGGATCGAGCGCCAAGCGTATGCGATGTCTTGTTTGAGGCCACGCAGGTCGAAGATCTCGGTCATGATCGAGGGTCCGGTAAGAGCGGTGATCGCGGAGCGAAGGGTCCGCGACGTGAGAAGGCCGAGAGCTTCGGCCACATACCAGCGGCCGGCGGCACGCGGCCCCCTGGCGCGGGCGATGCGCACGAAGTCCTCGTGCAGGTCGCCGAGCACGGCGGGAAGGGCCGGGTCGTTGCGAAACGCCCGCTCGATCCAGCGAACGGCGATTCGAGGAGGGTGATACGTCATGGCGGGCCGAACACGCCGTCGAGGCCATCCAGAAAGCCCAGGATCACGGCCCGCGATTCGCGGACCGCGTCGAGCCCCTCGGGCGTAACGGAGAGCTTCCGCATCGGATGCCCACCCCGTTCCGGCACCTCGCTCGGCGATAGCTCCCACCGCACGAACGTCTTTTCCGAAAGACGGTCGAGTGTGCGATAGAGCGCGCCACGAGTCACTCGGCGGCCCGCGTTCTCTTCGAGGTCTTCCCGCACCCGATTGGCGTAGGGAGCATCGTTCTGCCGAAGGATCGATAGAAGCACGAGCATCTCGAATTCGCCCAGTTTTGCCATGTCTCGGGTTCCGAGGGTTCGAAGGGGTGGATCGACTGCGGGGGTGACTCCGAAGTATAAAATGTATACTTCGATGGTGCGCAAGCCCCCCGCACTCCTTCCCTGAGACGGGGACATCGTGCGAAGGGTTGGAACCGTCGCGGAGAAGGTCAGGCCGGGTCGATCGGCATCCTCGCCGCGTTGCCTGCGAGCCACTCCGCGAACGACTGGAGCTCCGGGTTCAGGGCGCGCGCACCCTGAACGGGCCGGGCGGCTCGGAATTCGTCTTCGAAGTCGTGCTTGTACTGGAACATGTTGCCGAGGTCGTCGGCACCCGGGAAGCCGTACGAGCGATACTCGTCCCAACTCGGGGAGTAGTGCGACACAGGCTCGCCGAGGGCGTGCGTGAGTGCCGCCGCCATCTCGGCCCCCGAAAGGTGCTCGCCCGCGATCCCGATTCTCCGACCGATCATCGAGGCACCCTGCTTGAAGACCCCATGGGCACATTTGCCGATGTCACCCGCCGCGATCCCAGGAAGTTTGGCGTCGCCCATCGGCAGCACGAAGGTGAGCGAGCCATCGACGCCACGTTGAGGGTGGCCCCCGAAGTGAATCAGGTTGTCCCAGTAGTACGCGGTCAACAGGTAGGTCGTCGGCACCCCGGCCTCCTCCCAGATGGCATCCGCCTCACCCTTGGCGTCGAAGTGGGGCACCTTGAAACGCTCCAGGAGAGTGGGCATGCGGTCGTCGTCGAGGGGCACCCGCTGGCGGGTGTCTTCGAGGGTCGACCAGACCACGTGCTTCACCCCGGCGGCTCGAGCCGCGCGGGCCATCGTGCGAACGTCGGCAATTTCGCGGTCCGGCGAAAAGTGGTCCCAGAAAAAGGTCACGCAGAAGGCACCGTGCGCTCCCTCGAACGCTCGCTCCATGCTGGCGGCATCGGAGATATCAGCCTGCACGACCTCCGCCCCGAGGTCTGCGAGAGCCCGTGCCCCTTCCGACGAGGGGTTTCTCGTGAGCGCCCGGACCGTGAACTCGCCATCCGGGTCGGCGAGGATGGAACGCACCAGGCCGCCTCCTTGGGCACCCGTCGCGCCGACGACGGCGATGAGCTTCTTGTCAGACATCGGGACTCCTTGGCAGATTGGGCATCGAGCGGTAGTTCAAGATTAAAGTAGACAGAAGCGCCGGGCGTTCAAGGGGTCACGTCGTGCTCGGGGAAGGCGCCTTCGCCCGTGTG
>CBDUEZ010000195.1:0-8206 GCA_965366355.1 uncultured bacterium | reverse complement strand
CGGATACCCGTCGGCGCCGGGCCGAATCATCAGGGTGTCCCAGGTGACCCTCCGGCCGTCCGACAAGCGGGTCGTCAGGCGGTCGAAGTCGACGAGGGTATCGGCCCGCCCTACCTCGAGCAGCTCGTCGACCGAGCGGAGAAACCCTTCGTAGTCGAGCCCCGATCGCACCCGAACGTCTCGGCTGCCGTTCACCACCGCGACACCCACGGCCACCAGCGCCGCCGCCGTGCCCGCGAAGAGGAGCGCGACCGTCCAGAGCAGTCCCCGGCCGCCCTTCATGACACCACCTCGCCGACACCGGAGTCGGTCGCATCGAGCGCCGCCAGTCCTGAGAGGACCCCGGTGGCCAGCCCGCACACCAGCACCACGTCGGCCCAGGAGTTCAGGCCGAGGAACGGCATGTTCTGACCCGTGAGGGGAACCACGCCCAGGTTCGAGGCCGCCACGTAGGCCGCCGGAAGCGTCAGCCACGACACCCCACCCACGGTGAGGGCGACCACGGCGAGCCCCAGCGGGGTGTCCTGCACCGATCCGTGCACCCGCACGATCCAGACACCGACGACGCCCAGTAGAGACAGGTAGGCCAGAAGAACGGCGAGGCCTCCGACCGCCCCGTGCTCCGACAACACGAAGACCGAGAACGTGTTTTCCGCATACGAGACCGCGGTGGGGATGCCCCGTCCGAGAAGGGTCGTACCGGCGAACCCCGTCCCCGTCCATCCACTCGCGGCGTAGGCGCGTCCGCCCCACACCTGCTCGAGCGAAGGCGCGGCCGCCACGAGCGCGTCGGACGGGCCCGCGAGCGCGAGTGCGTCTTCGAGGAGCACCGGTTCGGAGGCGGCGATGCTCCGCACCGTGGCCCGCGTGATCGGACCCGACAGGCCCGCCGCGCGCAGGGCATCGACGAGCGGGGTCCCCACGGTCTGGAACTCCCGGTCGAAGGCGACGGGGTTGGAGGCGGCCCGAACCCCGTCGAGCGACGGGCGCAGAACCGATCCGGCGACGATCCCGATGAGCGCGACGACCGCGACCGCCGCGAGTGTCAGCGTGCCGGGCAGGCGGTCGACCCGGGCCGAGAGCAGGACCGTGATGAACATCGGCACGAAGAAGACGAGGCCGAGGCCGAAGTCGAAGAGCATGAAGACCAGCAGCACACCCACCGGAATTCCGAGCAGGGCCAACGCCTCGACCCGGCCCCAGCGGGTGCCCTCGCTCAGGACTCGATTGCAGGCCAGGCCCGCCCGGATCGCGAGGAGAAACAGCGTGAAGACGAGCGCGAAACGAACGAACGGCGGGATCGCCTGGGTGCTGAGAAAGACCAGCCCGCCCAGGACGAGGAGCACCCCGATCCACCCGACCCCCGACAGCACCGCGGTGCGCAGGTCGTCGAAGGCCCGGACTCCGGCGATGATGCGGCGCTCTCCGGTCGCACGACCCACGCCACGCAACCACAACGCCGCGACGACCATCATCGCCACGGCACCGAGGGCGGCGGGCACGGCGGAGCCCGCGAAGAGGAACACCGCAGAGAGCACCATCGCCGCCATGGCGAGGGCGACCAACCAGCCCCTGCGCTCCATGCTTCGGTCACTCGCCCCGATGCGGGCCAATCCGTCGACACCGAACAGCAGAAGGAGCGCCGCGACCGGCGCGACCGCGAGGAGCGGGGCATGCATGGCCAGAACGAGCACGATCGACGCCCCGGCCGTCAACGCAAAGGCGACCGAGGGACGATCGGTCTCGGCATCGGCCGTCAGCACCCTCAACGGATACGCGCTCAACGGCCAATGGCCACCCCGCCGGCGCGCGATCCCCATCGCGAGCCACCCGGCCAGGGCGGCCGCGGCCACCAGAAGGCCCGCCGCCGCCGCCGGACGCTGCCAGAGCAGGCCGGCGAGGGCCGGAACGAACAGCGCGGTCCCCAGCAGGGTGCGCCCGCGGGCCCGACCGGGATCCGCCTCCCCTGCGCCTTCACCCACGAGCGTGAAACGGGTGCCGGGAGCGGCGGGTTCCTCGACCGTGAAGCCGGGGAGGAACAGGCTCGACAGGGGCCTCTCCAAGCGGCGAATGACCGTCCAGAACCGGGGACTCCAGGCGGGCCAGCGCGCGAGGGCGACCAGGAGAGCCGCGAAGGTGATCCACATGCCGACGGCCGTCACCGCCGCCCGGTCGTAGAACGGGGGCGTGTAGGCCACGCGGAGTCCCAGGGCCAACCGAAGCCCGAGGAAGATCAGGAAGACGTTCAGCAGTCCCCAGAGCGCGCGAGCATGGGGCGTCTCCGACGTTCGCAGCCTCCAGAGGGCGGGATCGCCCGACGCGATCAGGAGCGCGCCCAGCAGGAGGGTAAACAGCCCGAGCACCGTGAGAGCGACCGCACTTCGGCGCCCCTCGGCCGCGCGCTGCACCTGGAGCAGAAGGCCGGCCTCGCCGTCGTCGGGGTCGATCGCCCGCGCCGGAAAGGGCCGAACCTCTCCATAGGCGAAGTCGAGCGTCTCGCGGGCCCCGACCAGCCGCACACCGTCCGGCTCGGTCTCCAGGCGGGCGAGCACCGAATATCGGGTCGTGTCGAGGCCGAATCCTCCCAGGTCGAACTGGGCCTGAGGTGGCGGAAGTCGGCGGCTGGCGAGCACGGCGCAGCGATTCGAGTCGCGACCGCAGGCCTCGGCCGAGGGCAACGCCCAGCCCGAGGAGCGCGGCCCCTCGACAAAACGAATCACGGCGGGCGCCGCGACCCTCGAGACTCCAGCGAGGCGATCGACCGCCACGGCCCAGCGTTTGCCCCGCGATCGAACCCACAGGGTGTCGGTGACCCCGAGCATCAACGGTTCGTCTGGATTCCAACCGTCGGCATCGCTTCTCGAGGCGAGCCGGAACCGCGGAAGTGTCAGGCGAAGTCGACCCACGGCGCGACCTGCCGACGTGCGAGTCAGCACCAGGTCTTCTGCCGCCTCGCGGTCGGGAAGCGAGTCCCACTCCAACTCGGCGAGAGGGATGCCCGTGGCGAGGCGCCGCGACAGGCGCCGGTCGAGGATCGGATCGTCCAACTCGAGGGGCGCTACCGCTCCACCCCAGGTGAGCATTGCACTCCCACCCGTGCGGGCGACCCGCACCCCGATCGAGTCGCCGGCGCCCTCGACGCCGATCGCGGCCGCGGCGGTTAGAGGCCGGCCCCACACCGACAGGATGCCCCTGCCCCATCCGGTCCCGGGGCTACGCACCCGAAGCATGTCGACCTGGCGCACATTTTCGATGGCGAACCGATCGTTCCCTACGGGACGGAGATCGAGGCCCCATCGATCGAAGTCGTAGAGGGAGCCCTCGAGACGCACGTCGAGATTCTCCTCGCCGACCCCGACCCGGATCCGGGGTTTATTCGCGTCGAACCAGACCCCTTCGATCTCGAGGCGCTCGCTTCGTTGGCGGTGGGTCTCGACGTGGAACAAGAAGAGGTTGAACAGCGAGACACCGGTGAGCATCACAAGGGTCACGCGCACCGACGAGAGGCCGAGCGCCGCTCGAACCCGAGGCACCGACAGGATGCCGAGCGTGGCGACGAGGCCGAACATCCAGAGGGAGAACCAGGGCCAGTCCGGGCGCAGCCGCGCGGCCACCACGAGCCCCACCGCAACGGCGCCCACCCCCAACCCGATCCACCATCGCGAACGTCGGCCCTTCGCTACGACTGCATCCATCGGCACGTCCTCCGCTGGGTCGACCATCTGGCGACACCAGGGCCTACGGTCGCGACGCGAGTGAGGTTTCCCGGGCTACATCTCCATGGCCAAGCGCACGTCGGGATCCAACTCGCCGTCGGCTCGGCCACCCGTCGCGACCGAGACCGCAAGAAACACGGCGATCGAAACGAGAAGGGTGACGGCGGCCACCGACACGCCCGCCGGAAACGACCAGACGCCGAGGTAGGCGATCAGCTCGAGCGCCACGGTGAGTCCGAGGCCCACCCCGATCGAGGCGACGGCGCCCTCTTTCGTGGCCCCGGTCCAGTTGAGACCGATGGCGAGCGAGGGCACCAGCGTCGAGGCGAAGAGACCCCAGCCGAAGATTCCCAGAAAGACGACCAGGGTGTTCGACGTGAGCGCCACGGTGGCCGCGACCAGGCAGACCGCCACCGTGCTCCAGCGGCCGACCGTCAGTTCATCGCGCAACGGGCGGCCCAGGGCCCTCGGGAGGTCTCGCGTGATCGCCGCGGCGCCCACGTTCACGAACGAATTCACCGAGCTCATGATCGCCGCCGCGACGGCCGAAAAGACGAGCGCGGCCAGGACGGTGGGGGTGAACCCCAGGAGAAAGGTCGGCGTGACCGCGTCGGAGTTGGCCCCCAGGGGCTCGACCAGGCCCCGGAGCTCCAGCGCCTTCACCGCCAGCCCGACGCCGAAGAAGAGCAGGATCATGAGGAGCAGGGCGCCCGTGGCCAGCGCCGGGAACCATCGCAGCCTCCGGGGATCGCGCAGCATGAAGAACTTGTGCATGACGTGAGGCTGGCCCAGCACACCCACGCTGAACACGAAGTAGAATCCCACGGCGGCCAGCGGCGTCATTCGGCCCCACGGCGCCAGGAAGCCGGGATCCGCCTCGAGCAGGGTCGTCGACAACCCCGAGAGTCCGCCGTCGATGGACAGCACGAACACGAAGACGAGCACCGAACCCACCGCCATCCAGGCGCCCTGAAGCAGATCGGTCCAGATGCCCGCGAGAATACCGCCCGCGACGCAATACCCCAACACGAGGGCGGTACCGATGCCGATGCCCCAGGCCACGCTGATGTCGAAGATGGTCGCCACGGCCACCCCCATCGCCAGCACCTGCGCAGCGAGATAGCCGATCACGGCGAGAAGAATCGCAATCGCGGCGAGGCCCTGCGCACCGGGCGAGCGATACCGCACGCGGATCGCCTCGGGCAGCGTCATGACGCCGCGCGCCTCGGCCAGGAGACGCAGGCGCTTGCCGAGGACCCACGCCGCCAGGGCATTCGTGACCGATGCGGGTAGCACGATGAAGACGGCGCCGAGCCCGACGCTGTAGACGAGCCCGGGGCCCCCGATGAAGGCGAATCCAGACAACGACGCACTCATCGTCGACAGGGCGAGGGCGAGGAGCCCGATTCCCGAGCCGGCGGCAAAGAAGTCGCGCGCGGTGCGCGTGCGCCGGGCGGCGGCGACCCCGATTCCCGCCACGGCGAGCATGTAGACGAGCCCGACCAGGGCGATCGCGAGTTCGCGGCTCATGGCTCGGTCTCGGAGGGCGCGCCGCGATCACGTAGGCGTGCGAGTTCTTCGGGACCGAGTGCGGTCTCGTCGAACCCCCAGGCGTAGGCGGCCGGCACGACCAGGGCCGGAAGGATCCCGACGACGTAGACGAGCACCGCCGCGCCGGGCGGCAGCCCCCCCCAGAGGGAGGCCCCGGCTTCGGGCGCCCCCAACGCGAGCGCGAGCGAGAGACCGCCCCCCACGAGCAGGAGAATCGCGGCCGCGGCGGTCCACACCGGCCCCGTCGACCCGAACCTTCCCCCCGGCGACCCGAGTCGTCCCCCCGTGGAGTCGGTCCCGCCCAACCCGAGCAGGCTCGCCATCAGGAGCGCGGTGGCCCAGGCCAGCACGATGGCGGGCCACAACGCACCCGCCGCCGTCCAGAAGGCGGCGGCGAACGCGCCGGCGGCCAGGACCACGGAGAGGACGACGCCGATGAGCGACGCGCGGTGGAGGCCAGATGGCATCGCCAGAAGACCGGGGTTCAGGAGGGAAGGACGCATACGCGTCCGCGCATACATGCCCGGGACGTACCAGGGGATCCACGTGTCGTTCCCCGGGGTCGGGCTTGCGTGAGGGAGGGGTCGAATCGCACGATGGCCCTCCCCTCTGATTGGAGATTTCGATGACCGGCTTCCGCCCGATCGCATCTGTCGTCACTCTCGCCCTGGCGATGTGTGCCGCGCCCGCCCTCGCCCAGAGTCCCGACGCGAGCTTCTTCTTGACGAGTACGGGACCGGGCAACGGCGCCGACCTCGGCGGGCTCACGGGAGCCGACGCACATTGCGCTCGACTCGCCGAGGCCGCCGCCATCACCGGCAAGACCTGGCGCGCCTACCTCAGCACCACCGGGGAGTCGTCGGTCGACGCCCGCGACCGCATCGGAGCGGGACCCTGGAGCAACGTGCGCGGCGTGGTCATCGCCCGTGACGTCACCGACCTCCACAGCGCCGACAACAACGTCACGAAGCAGACGGTCCTCAACGAACGGGGCGAAGAGGTGAACGGGCGCGGAGACACGCCCAACCGGCACGACATCCTGACCGGATCCACCGCCGATGGGATGGCCTACGACTCCGGCGACGACACGACCTGCGGGAACTGGACCTCGTCGGCGGCCGACGGGAGTGCTCGGGTGGGACACTTCGACCGTCAGGGCGGCGGTGACGACCCGACCTCGTGGAACTCGGCCCACGCCAGTCGCGGATGCGGCCAGAGCGATCTCCAGGGCACCGGCGGCGATGGGCTGTTCTTCTGCTTCGCCGTCACCGGAGGCTGACGACTCAG
Organism: uncultured bacterium; assembly: GCA_965366355.1. GTDB lineage: Bacteria > Gemmatimonadota > Gemmatimonadetes > Longimicrobiales > Gaopeijiaceae > Gaopeijia. The sequence goes on along the minus strand of CBDUEZ010000195.1, from coordinate 1,652 downwards.
CCGCCGGCCCGTCGCCCTCCGAGCGACTGATCCGCCGACTCCACCACCCCGCGAATCGTCTCGACCGCCGCCGAGAAGAAGGTGGGATCGATGGTGTCGAAATCGTCGGTGGGTTGGTGGTAGTCGGGGTGATCCGCCACGCCGAAGTAGAGAAAGGGCACATCGCGTTCGTGAAACGGTCCGTGATCCGAAGCGAGGATCCAGTTGTCGGAGCCCTGGTCCTGCGGGGTGTCGTGGCCGAAGTGGAGCACCACCGGGGGGGCCGGATCGACGCGTTCGACGATGTTCTTCAACTCGGGTCGGGGGTAGGTGCCCGCCACCCAGAGGTCGGTATCCGCATGGGCGATCATGTCGAGATTGATGTTCAAGACGATGCGATCGAGTGCGGTCGGTGGGTCATCGACGAACGCACGGGCCCCCCGCAGTCCCCCCTCCTCCGCGTCGGTGAAGACGATATGGAGCGTGTGAAGCGGGGGGTGCTCGGCGAACCACTCGGCGAGCGCGAGCAGCCCCGCGACGCCCGAGGCGTTGTCGTCGGTACCATTGAACACCGTTCCGTCACGCACACCGAGGTGATCGTAGTGGGCGGTGAGAACGATGGCCGCATCCGGATACGCCGACCCCGTGATCTCGGCCCTCACATTGACGCCCGTCACGGCGCCTCCCCCTCGGGTGAACTCGAAGTCGTCTCGAGTGACCTCCAACCCCATCGACGCCAACCGCGCGCCGATATACTCCCGGGCCATGCGACCGCCGTCGGTACCCACCGCGCGCCCCGCCATGGAATCCGCGGAGAGAACCGACAGGTCGGTGAGCAGACTCCCGGCCTGCGGGCTCTGGCCTGTCGCCGGTACCGACGAGAGGAGAAGGGCGAGGCCTGCGGCTACGACCCGGGCAGCGGTGCACGTCATGCGACTGGTCCTGGAAAAGGAAGAAGCGCTATGAAGGGGTACAAGAGACGTGATACTCCACCGCCCGCCTCGCGGGTTCGTGCCCAGGAGCCCACATGAAGGCGCTGGTCTTCGAAGGCATCGAACGGGTCGGTGTGGCCGAGGTGGAGGAGCCCCGGATTCTCGAGGGCCGCGATGCGCTGGTCGAAGTTTCGGCCGCGGGGCTGTGCGGCTCCGACCTCCATCCCTATTTCGGGCGGGAGGTGGGGATCGACCATGGAACGGTCCTCGGACACGAGTTCGTCGGACGAGTCACCGCCGTGGGCGATGACGTTCGCACCCTCGCGGTGGGAGACATGGTGGTCTCCCCCTTCACCACCAGCTGCGGCACGTGCCCGCCGTGTCGAAGGGGGCTCACGGCCCGCTGTGATTCCGGCCAGTTGTTCGGCTGGGTCGAAGACGGTGTCGGCCTCCACGGGGCTCAGGCCGAACACGTGCGCGTGCCGCTCGCCGACGGCACGTTGGTGGGCATGCCTCCCGATCTGGATCACGGCCTCGCGCTCCTGGCCGGCGACATTCTGTCGACGGCCCTCTTCGCGGCTGAACTCGCCCGGATCGAGACCGGACAGACCGTGGCGGTGGTGGGGTGCGGGCCGGTGGGACTGCTGGCGATCCGCACGGCCCTCCACCGAGGGGCCCGCGAGGTGCTCGCCGTGGATCGCGTCTCGTCCAGGCTCGAACTCGCGCGGTCGTTCGGGGCGA
>CBDUEZ010000194.1:0-8213 GCA_965366355.1 uncultured bacterium | reverse complement strand
ACCACCTCGGCCGCCTCGACCACCTCGACCGCCTCGACCACCACGGCCGGCTCGGACTGGAGGGGCCTCGCCGACGCGCTGTCTCGAACCCCCCTGCCCCCCCGCCACCATCTCGCCAAGAACTCGTCGGGGTATGCCGTCGAGCGCTTCGTGCGTACGGGAGACCCCATCCAACTCATCGCCGGGAGCGAGGGCACCCTCTGCATCGTGACCGAGGTCACACTGTCGCCGGCGCCGATCCCCGCTCACCGGGGCGTGGCGCTACTGGGCATCGCGGATCTGGACGAAATGGTCGGTCTGATCGGCCGCGTTCGGGAGGCTGGAGCGACGGCCTGCGAGTACTTCGGCGTGCGACTTCTCCAACTGGGCGGCCTGATCGACGATCCGCGACTGGACGGGCTCGACACGGGGGCGGGGGTCGTTCTGGTGGAGTTCGCGGGGGCCGCGGAGGAAGTCGAAGAGGGCCTCGTGGGCCTGGAGTCGCACTGGAAGAGCAGCGGCGGTGCCCGACTCGCCCGCGACCCGGTAGACGTCGACGGGCTCTGGTCGCTGCGACACTCGGCCTCGCCGGCCATCGCCGTCGCCGCCGGTCGGAGGCGGTCGGTGCAGTTCATCGAAGACTCGGTCGTCCCGATCGAGGCGCTTCCCACGTATATTCGCGGAATCGAGGCGGCTCTCGCCCGCCAGGGCTGGGAGGGCGTCGTCTTCGGTCACGCCGGCGACGGGAACCTCCACGTCAATCCGCTCGTAGATTTCAGGGACCCGCGATGGCGAACCCGTATTCTCGCCGTGATCGACGAGGTGGTCGATCTAGTGCGCGATGTCGGGGGAACGCTCTCGGGTGAGCACGGCGACGGCCGCGTTCGCGCCCCTTTCCTCTCCCGCGTCTGGCCCGTGCCCTATCTGAGCGCCTTCCGCCGGGTCAAAGCGACTCTCGACCCGTCGGGGATCCTGAACCCCGGTGTGATTCTGCCCCTCGAGGGTCAGGACCCCCTGCGCGGTTTTGCCGCAGGGCCCGACCTCCAGAGACGGGTGTCGGGTTCTTCCGGCGTCCCCTCCGCGGGGTCGATCCGATGACCGTCGCCGGGCGTCTCCTGTTCGGCTTGACGGTGCTGGCCACGGGGGCGGTGCTCGGCCCCTTCGAGATCGGCGCTTGGCAGGGACACGCGGACGGGGCCGGCACCGAGCAGTCACCCTTGGTCTCGGTCACACCCGTTGCCCCCGCCCGTTCCGCTACGGCGGGGCCCGAACACCCGGGTGATCTGGTGGTCGAGGGTCCACGCGTGCTCACGCTGGAGGCGGTTCGCCCGCCGGCCAGTCGTGCCCAGATCAGCGACCTGGCCGCGCGAGTCGCAGAGGTCGCCGACGACCCGCGATGGCGCCGGGCCCGCCTCGGCATTCTGGCGGTCGACGGAGAGTCGGGTGACACGCTGTATGCGCTCGAGGCCGGCACGACCATGGCGCCCGCCTCGAACCTCAAGATTCTCACCACCGCCGCGGCGCTCCACCTTCTCGGCCCGGACTATCGGTGGATGACCTGGGTCACGACCGAGGCGCCGATCACCGAAGGGGTCGTGCAGGGCGATCTGCTGCTCTACGGCACGGGCGACCCGTCCCTCGATCCGGGCACGGCCCGAGCCCCCGGGGCCTTCGATGAACTGGCCGCCGAGCTCGTGGCGCGTGGCGTGCGCCGTGTGGAGGGCCGCGTGGTCGGCGACGGGTCGTACTTCTCGGGCCCCCTGCGGCGCGACGAGTGGGACCCGCGAGACCTCAACGACTGGTTCACCGCGGCCTCCCCCGCGTTGAGCTACAACGAAAACGTGGTCCAGCTTCGGGTCGAGGCCTCCTCGGCCGGGGCGTCGCCCGTCGTGCACACCAACCCACCCCATGGCGGCGTCGCCGTCGACAATCAGGCGTTGACCGTCCCCGCACGACCCGACGGCCAGATTCACATGCTGCGGGACGATCCCGACGAACCCATCCGGATCGTGGGCGAGATCGCCCGCGGCGGGCGCGACGTCTACCGCACCATGACCGTGCAGGACCCCGCCCTGTTCGCGGCCCACGGATTCCAGGCCGCGTTGGAACGAGCCGGTATCGTCGTCACGGGGACTCCCACCTCGATCCGGGACCGGGCAGACTCGCCGCTGTCGTCGGCGCGGGTCTTCACGAGTGGCTCGCACAGGGTCCTGGCCCGTCACCGGTCGGCTCCCCTGATCGACGCTCTCGCCGTGGTGAACCTCGAGAGTCACAATCTCTACGCCGACCTCGTGCTCAAGACGCTCGGCCGGGTGATCGAGGGAGAGGGATCGTTCGCGGCCGGCGCTCGGGTCGTCGAACGGTTCGCCGTCGAGGAGGTCGGCGTCGCCGAGGGCTCGCTTCACATTCTCGACGGCTCCGGCCTCGCCGCCGAAAACCTCGTGACGCCGAACGCCCTCGTCGCCGTACTTCGGCATGTGCTCTCCTCGCCCTACGGCGGGCCGTTCCTGGAGACCCTGCCCGAGGCCGGCACCCGCCAGCTGCGCCGCATGACGCGGACGGCCGCCGCCCGCAACCTCCGCGCGAAGACCGGTACGATCTCCGGTGTCTCGGCGCTGAGTGGACTCGTCTATTCGGCCGACGGGCGCCCCATCGTTTTCTCCATCATCGGCAACGACCTCTCGTCGGCCTGGGGCGCAAAGCGCCTCGAAGACGAGCTGGGACAGGTTTTCGCGAGCTGGTCGTTCCACGGGGCGGACTGAGTCCTCACCGCCCCCCGTCGTCCGACCAGGCGGTCCAGCGACCGTCTCCCACGATCACGTGGTCGAGAACGGGAATCCCGAGGACCCGCCCGGCCTCGACCATTTGACGGGTCACGGCACGATCCTCGGCCGAGGGAGAGGGATCGCCCGAGGGGTGGTTGTGCACGAGGATCACGGCCGCCGCTCCCTCGGAGACCGCGGGCCGGAACACCTCCCGGGGATGGATCAGCGCAGCGTCGAGAATGCCCCGCGTCACCAGCACCTCCCGCAGGAGATGGTGCTGGGAGTTGAGGAGCAGCGTGTGGAATTCCTCCTGCTCGAGGTCCCGCAAGGCGGGTCCCATGCGGCGCCAGACGTCGACCGGGCCCCGAATCGCGCGCTCCTCGAGCGCTCCCTCGGAGGCGGCTCGCCGCCCCAGTTCGAACGCCGCGGCGAGGCGACCGGCCCGCGCCGGCCCCACGCCGTCCACCCGCGCCAACATCGCGATCGAGCGGCGGGCGAGCCCTCGCGCGCCACCCCCTGGGGCGAGCAGTCGATCAGCGGCATCCGCCGCCGTGGTGCCGCGAATGCCCGAGCCCAGTACGAGGGCCACGAGTTCGCGAACGGCGAGCGCCCGAGGGCCGAGCCGGTGGAGTCGCTCGCGGGGTCGTTCGCGGTGGGTCGGATCGAGGGTTCGAGGCATCGCCTACGCTCGCCGACGGGCCCGGGCGGAGCCATGCCGGGGCGGGACACCTTCTTGCGGAACGCCCCGCCCAGGCCGCCGTCTACACCGCCGGCCCGCCCCGACTCCCGCCGAGGCTGTCGTCCAAGACGTCGACCACCCGCTCCATGTCGGCTCGGGCGACGTAGACATGGGGGGCCAGTCGGAGCAGGCCCTCCCGAACCACGGCCCGAATCCCCGCGCGCTCCAGCGCCCGGGCCGCGGCGTCGGGATCGCCGAGGGCCAGCGCCAGGATTCCCGCGCGGCGCCGAGGATCACGGGGCGTCACGATCGTGACGTCGTCCCTCCCCTCGGCCCAGGCGTAGACCGGAGCGTGCAGGTCGAGAAGGTGGCGTTGAATCGCGGGCACGCCCACCTCGAGCAGAAGTTCGACCGAACGCGCGAGTCCCAGGTAGTCCTGCACACCGAGGGTGGCCAGTTCGAATCGCCGGCCGTCGTCGAGATAGTCGAGGTGATACCCACCCTGAGCCGAGAAGGCGGCGCCGCCCTGCACGGCGAGCCAGCTGACCAGGGGTGGACGCAGCCGGTCGCGATGCTCGGGCGCCACCCAGGCGAACCCCGACCCCCACGGTGCGCAGAGCCACTTCTGGCCTCCCGTCGCCAGCACATCGACACCCAACGCACGCGGGGCCAGCGGCACGGCACCCAGCCCCTGGATCGCATCGACCACGAAGAGCGCACCCGAGCTTCTACACGCGGCTCCAAACCGAGCCAGATCGACCCGATAGCCACTCGCGAATTGCACGGCCGACACTCACCGCCCTCGTCCGCGACCGCGCCGTCGCCGCGAGAAGCGCCTCTTCGTCGGGGAGACCGTCGAGCAGGGGCACGACCTCGACCTCGAATCCCTCCTGCTCCAGCGGGAGCCACGGAAGGACATTGGCGGGGAACTCCCCGGCGGAGACGACCACACGCCCCGGTGGGCCGGCCCGCACCAGCGCCGCCGCCAGGTTGATCCCGTACGACGTATTGGGCGCGAGCGTGATCTCCCGCGCATCGACCCCGAGAAGGACGGCCGCAGCGGTGCGGGCGCGGCGCAGGATTTCTCCGGGCTCCGCATCGGAGACCCCGAGCGCCCGGTGCCGCCGCCTCGTCAGCGAAGTGATCGCCTCGACCGTATCACGCGCGAGCAGGCCGTAACTCGCCGAATTGAGAAAAACCGCGTCGAGGTCGGGGTACTGCGCCGCCCGGAACTCCGCGACCGACGGCGGCGTCACGTGGTGCCGAGTCCTCCGGCGGAACGCCGACCCATTCCCACGCGCAGCCGGCGCCTCAAGTCCAGCAGAGACATCGTCTCGAGGGAGCGAGCGGCGGTCCGCTCGCTGTTCCACTCCACATCATCGACCGGGAGCCTCACGCCCCCGTCCGCGGCCTCGAGCACGAGGTGGAATCGCCCCTTGTAGTCGAGCCCTTCACCTCCGGCCACGGTCGCGATCCACCGGCGGCCATCGACGTCTTCGAACTCGCGCATGGGACTCCCGGCAGGCGAACAGCGCCTGGGTTCAAAAGGTCTTGGGTTCGGAACGCAGGAGCAGATCCCGCAGTCCCGCGTCATCCAGTCGGTCGAATTCCGCGGTCGCCGCTTCGTACGACGACGCGGACAGGGGCGCCTGGCGCATCGCGATGCCGTCGGCGCCCTTGCCACTCGTGCCCCGGGCGTCAGCCGGGCGCTCGACGGGAATGAAGATCGCCACCAACGCGCCCCACGACTCTCGTCCCGCCACCACCTCCCAGGACTGGCCCTCGTGATCGTCGAACCGACGCATCGGTGCCCTCCCGGGTCTCGAAGTGGACACGCCTCTCGAATGAGGTAGCTTCGTCTGCCGACCTGCAAAGTTAGAGGCGTGAACGGGCGCCTCGCAATCCCGGATCCGCCCTCTGAACGCCTTTCAAACACGCGAAAATCCGGGGTCGACTCGGGGCACGGAAGCGGGACTGATCTTTCTCGCCGTGGTCTGGGGCGTGAATTTTCCGCTGATCAAGATCGCCCTCGCGGTCGTTCCGCCGTTGGCCTTCAACGCGCTCCGCTTCCCGATGGCCGCGCTCGCCCTGCTGCTGCTCCTCCGCGGCCTGGGGATTCGCAAACGCATGAGACGCGCCGACGTCGTCGCCATCGTCGCGCTCGGCGTCCTCGGCAACGTGGTCTACCAGGGCCTGTTCATTTTCGGCGTCGCCCGCACGACGGCCGGCAATGCGAGCCTGCTCCTGGCGACGAGCCCGGCCTGGACCGTGGTGCTGTCGTCGATCACCGGGCAGGAACGCGTGTCGCGAGAAGTGTGGGCCGGCGTGCTTGCCACCGTGCTGGGAATGGTGCTGGTGGTGGTGGGGGGAGCCGGCATGAGCTTCCAGCGCTCGACACTCGCCGGTGACCTTCTGATGATGCTGGCGGCGGGCGCCTGGGCGGCGTATACGGTGGGGAGTCGTCCCCTGGTACAGCGGTACGGAGCCATGCCCCTGACCGCGTGGACCCTCTGGATCGGAACGGTGGGAGTGATCGCGCTCGGCCTGCCCTCGCTGCGGCAGGTCGACCTGGGCGCCATCGAGCCCGGGATCTGGGGCATCGTCGTCTACGCGGGCGTGTTGTCGATCTCCGTCGCCTACGCCCTGTGGAACCGCGGTGTGCGGCAACTCGGAAACAGTCGCACGGCGGTCTATTCGAACCTCGTGCCGGTGGTGGCGCTGCTCACCGCCTGGATCACCCTCGGGGAGCGTCCGACGCTGCTTCAGGTCGCCGGTGCGGCCGTGATTCTGTGGGGACTGCGTTTGACCCGCGTCCGCCGCTAGGCCTCTCCCGCCTCGATCCGGCGGCGGTGCTGCACCTCGGGAAATTCGAAGAGCAGGATGCCGTCGTCGGTGACGTCGGAGCGCACCCGAAAGCCGTCGTCCATCTGAATGAGGACCTTCTCGGCAGCGGGGAGCGAGAGGTTCAGGTCGGCCGCGACCTCGGTCACCGTCAGCGACCCGCCCTTTCGCGTGGCGAGGCGCAGGATCTTACGGTGCAGCCCGGTCGTGAGGGCCTGCCGGCGCTCTTGAAGCGCCTTCCATCCCCAGAAGAACATGCCCGAACCACCGGCGCCGAACACACTTCCGATGGCGACGGCGGCGGCCTCCGCCTCGATGATCCCGACCATGATCAGGAAGGAGGCGAACAGTATGAGGGCCGAGCCGAGCACTCGACGCTTCACCCCGGCCGTCGGCAGCGGAATGTCGGACTGAGGCGCGAGCGCCCCGCCCTGACCCGACGACGTGCTCGCCGGCAGCGCCCGCGCTGCGAGCTCCCAACCCAACCCGCAGTTGGGACAGATGTAGTGCTTGCGGCGCGCCAACCAATAGGCGAATCCACCGAGCCCATAGGTGAAGACGCTGACGCCGATGAGGAGTCCCACATGCCCCGTTCGGCTGAAATAGGGCACGCCCTGACCCTGATAGCCGCACCGCGCACACCGCTGCGGGGACGTCCCGAGCGGTGATCCGGCGCTCTCGAGCCGTGCCGGAGCACGACTCACGGCGGTGCCACAAGTCGGACAGCGCTCGGTGTCAGGGGATAGTCTCTCCCCACATGTGGAACAGCGCATCATGGGCGCCTCATGGCCTCCGTCGACGTTCGCGCACCGTCCCGCAGATTTGCGGGGCGTTACGACACCCGTCTCTATACGTCCGCCGACCCCAGAAGGATTCATCGGGCCGGATCTACCGCTACGTTTCAAAGATAAGCTCAACACCCCCGCTCTGCCGACCCGCGAAACGAACGCCGCGAGACTGTGTAGCACCGACGGTCCCGCGTTCGCCTCGCTCTCCAACCCGGAATCCATGAACCGGCTTCTTGTCACCCTCGCCCTGACTCTCGTTCTCCTCGCTCTGCCGTCCGACGCGGCAGCCCAGGTGATCCCTTCACCCTACCGCTATATGGAGAAGGGTCAGGAAGCCAGCCTCTTCGGCGGCTACCTCGCCACCGACCCCGGCCGCTTCGGTTTCGGGCCGGGAGACCTACAGCAGCTGGGCGCCCGTTACAGCGTGGCCCTCTCGAACGCCTTCTCCCTGGAGGGTCTGGCGAGCACCATGTTCGGGCCCCGGGATGTGGTGAATCCGAACCGAATCGAGGGCGACCGGGTCATCGAAGAGGCCGAGCTGCGCCTCATCTCGCTCGAGGCTCGGCTCCAGTTCGCGCTCACGGGCCGCCGCACCTGGCGCCGCATACAGCCGTTCGTCTTCGCCGGAGCCGGTGTATCGTTTGATACCCTGGGCGATCAGGACGAGGACTTTCTACTGGAAGAGCGCGACCGATTCAGCTTCGGCACCCGGCTGACGGGTTCCTTCGGAGGCGGCTTTCGGTATTCGGTCACGCAACGCTGGATGCTGCGGGTCGACGGGGGACTCTTCTTGTACAAGCTCGGATACCCCATCGGATGGAGAGACGTCACCCTCGGCTTCGAGGGCGTTCCGGAAGACGAGTGGTTGTCGGCGAAGAGCATCTCCGTGGGCCTCGCCTGGCGCTTCTAGACGCATGACCGGCCGAGCGGGAGGCGTACGCCCCGAGTTCGAGACGCGGGCCGCCGATTGGCTCGGTGTGCACGAGGCGCAGACCAGGGTGATCGCGAAAGCGAAGGCCCTCGAAGTCGAACACGTGCCGCTCATCGACGCCGTCGGCCGAGTGCTGGGGCGTACGGCGACGGCGCGGGCCCGCATGCCCCCGTGGGACAACTCGGCGATGGACGGCTACGCCGTGCGCGCCGTCGATGTGGTGGCGGCGG
>CBDUEZ010000193.1:0-8226 GCA_965366355.1 uncultured bacterium | reverse complement strand
GGAGGCGGGCCGCGAGGGGTCCATGAGGTAGAGGTCGAAGTCGCGGCCGTTCCGGCGTGTGCTGGAATAGGCGATGCGGGTGCCGCCCGGTTCGAAGGCGCCGAACACCGCGCGCTCCCCCGGGGGCGTCAGGCGCACGGGGGCGTCGTCGCCCAGGTCCCAGCGATGGAGGCTGAACTGCTCATCGCCGTCGGTGTCCCAGGCCAGGATCATGTGGTCGCGACCAAGATGGCCGAAGACGTTGGCGTTGCGCGGAATCTGGCCGAGAAAGTGGGACCGCGCCCCGGGGGCTGTGACGGTGTGGAGGCGGGCATCGAAGAGCCACCGTCGCTCCTGGGTGAGCATGCCCGAGCCGTCGGGCAGCCAGGTCACCAACCCCTTCGACTCTCGCGCGTCCCACAGGCCCACCACCTGCTCGAAGAGCGGTCCCCACGCGACCCGACCAACCTGCTCGGCGGTGATCGCGGGCGGATGCGGCACGCCCGTGAACGCCAGGAGGCCGGTGAGGTGGAGGGTGGCGGAGGTGCCGAGGACCGCGGCCGCGAGGGCGAGTTTTCGCATCATTCCCATCGTCCCTGCCACAAGTGAGGGCACCCCGGGTGCACCGAGGAGGAGTCCGTGTGGACAGTAGGACTACGGTGGGCGGGCGGGAAAGGTTTTTCTAGCGGGCCAGCAGTCCGCACTCCCGCCCCAGCCGCGCCGTCATCGCCGTTAGAAACTCCGCCGGCAGCCCGACGTCGGCCGCCTTCGAGTCCCATGTTCCCACGGAATCGAGCACCTGGTCAAGGATTTCGTTCGCCAGGCTCGATCGAATGTCGAAGGTGTTGGCAAGCAAAAGGCAGTCGTCGCGGGTGATTCCAGAGAATTTACCCGCGACCGACATCTGGTGCTGCGACGTCCATCCGTCGTTTTCGGCGAAGGAGAGGTCGTAGGCGGGCGCGAGGCGCCACGTACCCGATGGATCCATCAGGAAGGCGAAGTTCTTCAGGTGATCGTCGTAGTTGACCGTGGCGAGGCTGAAGACCATGCGACGAAACGCCTGCACAATGGCCGATTGCGGCAGCGACAGGGCGCGAATCGCGTCGAAGTAGTCTTCGTAGCCGATCTGGTACTGCACGTTGTAGTCGAGGTGAAGCAGTCCCCCGAGGGTGTGCATGTGCAGCTTCTCGAGGCCCTCCGCGGGATCGCGATCGAAGCGCCGCGTCATGAAGTGGGCGAGCCCGTTTTCGTCGTGGAAGAGGTGTGTCTCGGCCATGTCGATTCCGGCCTCGCGCGCCATCTTGGAATAGACGTATTCCAGGCGTCCCCAGGGACCGGGTTCGTAGGTGACGCGGTTCTCGAGCCCGCCCGACGACTTCGTCACTCCGTCGAACTTGATGATCCAATGTTCGTCGCCCGGGGCGGGCGCGGTGTGCCCGGATCGCACCCGATTCGTCTCACGGTTCCACAGAATGAGCGCCTTCGGGCGAGCGCCCCCCACCGTCGCCCCCACACTGATGATCTCGGCGATCGCGTCGGACGCCGTGCCTTCGATCACCCGACGCGCCTGCGTCACGAGTTCGCGCACCTCGAGCGCCTGCTCCACTTCCGGCGCCGTCTTGGCAGCCGGCCGATATTCGAGGGCGCCGGGCGCCCGGGCGCCCACGTAGAGCAGCTTCTGGAGCGGCGTGACCCGCGTACCCGCGTGATTGCGGTCGAAATGCGCCTGAATGAGGGCGGTGCCGAAACGGTCGGGCAGAGAATCGGCGATCACGCCGGGGAGCCCTTCGAAGGTCGATGACCGCACGAGCTCGGGAAATATGCGGGGGGCCGCGTCGCGGGTCGGGAGGTTGAGCGGAGAGATCTCGAGATGCCGGGCCGCGAAGTCGGGATCGTACTGAAAGATGTGCCGCCGATCGGCGCGGTCCTCGAGGAGGCTGGCCACGCGCTTACCCCACAGGTAGACGTCGGCGCGCGCGTAGTCAGTCATCCGACCCCGAGGCGCGTTGGCGCGGCGTTGTGCGGCTCGCTGAGATCTCGAAGGGCGACACCTCGACGTCGGGGACGATCCCGTCGAGATCGCCCAGATGGTTCAGGGCCCGCAGAACCTGGATCACGGTGCTCAGATTCGCGTTCGCGCCTGTTTCGAGCCGCTGGAGCGTGGCCGTGCCGATCCCCGCGGCCTCGGCGAGGTCGGCCTGGGTCTGGTTTCGCTGCACGCGCAGGCGCTCGATCCGGGATCCGATCTCGCGCAGGACCGCCGGCGTTCTCGATGTCTGGCGAATATTCATAAACACTCACAAACGATGTGTTGCATGTAATTACGTACTACAACATATCGTTTGTGATCAATAATGAACAGAGAATTCTCTCGCGATCGGTTGGAGGCCGCACTTCTGCTGCGGCGGGTCCCCACTCTACCTTACAAGACGAAGGTGCGACGAGACCCTCAGCTTCCACGTGGTGCGCGTGAACGTCATGGACTACTTGGCACGGTTGGAAGGGATCTCCCGCACCGGGGCGGTGATCGGGGCACAGCTCCTGGCCCTGGGCCTCGCGATGCTCGCCTTCAGCCTTGTACTTCGCGTTGTCCTGCGTCGTGCCGGCTCCGTCGCTCTCCTGAAAAGATTCCAGAGTCGTGCAGAGCACCTGCGCAAGAAGCTCAATCGGCACCTGCTCCTCCTCTTCATCTTCTTCGCCTTCGTGATCATGGCCGGCAACGGCTACCTGATGACGCAGAACGTGGATGTCCTGGACCTTTCCCGGAACTGGGTCACCCAAAGGGGACCCGAATTCTGGAACGACCTGCTGATCGGCTTCGCGCAGGTCGTCGGGCTGTTCATCGTCGCGACGTTTGCGGTTCACAGGATCGAGCGAATCCTCATGGGCCTCATGCGGCGGGCCAAGGCGTATGAGAACATCCGGGCCAACGACGAGAGCGTCGAGGCCTTCGTCTTCTCCCTGAACAGCATTCAGAAGTCGGTCATCTGGTTGGGCGTCGCGTACCTGTCGGTGGTTCTCCTCCCCTTCCCGGCAGGTGCCGCGAACGGCCTGCTGCTGGCTACGAGGATCTACCTCATCGTGGCGCTGGGCCTGCTGACCCTGAAAGCCGTGTCGGCGATCGTCGACAGCCTGGACTCGCTGGCCAGCCGCGTTCCGGAGCCGGAGAAGCTCCTGGGACTCTACGACAAGCTGCGCGGCCTCATGCCCCTGATGAGGCGCAGCCTGGATGCCATCGTCTATGTGATCATGGCCACATTGGTCCTGGCCCAGGTGGACTCGATCGCCCCGCTCGCCTCCTACGGGCCTCGCCTGATCCAGAGCATCGCCATCCTCTTTGCGGCGCTGGTCGTCGTGGAGGTGTGCAAGCTGCTCATCGACAAAGCCATGCTCGGAGGCGGGGAGGCCACCGGCGCGGAACAGCGACGCTTGCAGACCATCATCCCGGTCTTCAAGAGCATGGTGGCGTCGGTTGTCTACTTCTTCGGCTTCGTTCTCATTCTCCGCGCCTTCGAGTTCAACCCGTGGCCGATCCTCGCCGGGGCGGGCATCGCGGGAATCGTGGTCGGTCTCGGCGCGCAGTCGATCATCAACGACGTGGTTTCCGGTCTGTTCATTCTTTCGGAAGGCCTCTACCTCGTCGGAGACTTCATCGAGACCGGCACTTCCCACGGCGTGGTGGAAAGCATCGGGCTCCGCACGACGACGATTCGAGATCCTGACGGCCAGCTGCACATCTGGCGCAACGGCCAGCTGGGCGAGGTGATCAACTACTCGAAAGGCTACACACATGCCATGGTTCAGGTCGGGGTGGCCTACGACTCGGATCTGGACCACGTATATGGAGTGCTGGAGCGGGTCGGCGAAGAGTTGAAGGCCGGTAACACCGACGTGCTGGAACCCACCGAGGTGCACGGCCTGGAGGATTTCGGCGCCTCGGAGCTCACGATTCGTACGCTGACGCGCGTCAAGCCGGGGCGACACCGGCAGGTTGCGAGGCAGGTGCGCAAAATGATCAAGGAAGCCTTCGAACGGGAGGGTATCGAGATCCCGTTCCCGAGACAGGTGATCGTGTTGCAGGCAAAGGAAAATGCGGGCGAACCGGTTACTCCGGCCCGCTGAATCTCGCTGGGTGCATCAGCCCACCGGGCGGTTCGCCAAGCGGTGCATCAGCACCGCGGCCCGCTTCGTCTGGATCGCGAGCGTCGGAAGGTCGATCCATTCGTCGACGGTGTGGTCGTCGCCGCCGCCCGGGCCGAGCCCGTCGATCGCGGCATCGACGTAGCCGGCCGTGAACGACACGTCGGCCGCGCCCGCGTTGCGCGGATCGACCGGGGCCACCTCGCCGAAGCCGAGCGCCTGGCTCGCGTCGCTGAAGAGATCGAGCAGCATGCGGTTGCCGTCGGTCGGCGCCAGCGGCGGATAGCCGTCGTCGAAGCTGATCGTGGCCGTTGCGCCCGGAAGGCTCTCGGCGGTGACCTCGCGCATGACGCGGCGAGCCTCTTCGAGTTGCTCGAGCGAGATGCTGCGAAGGTCGCCCGTCACCACGGCCGACTCGGCGACCACGTTGCTCTTGCCCAGCGCCGTCCCGCCCGCGTCGGCCGTGACGTAGTCGACATCGGTGCCGCCCAGGATCACGCCGGGATTGAAGGTGAGGAGCGGCTGCCCGGCGAGACGATCGTAGAAGCCCGTGAGAATGCGCGACGCCTCGTAGATCGCCCCGGCGCCCACCGCGGGCTGGAAGATCTGCGAGGAGTGCGCCGGAGTGGCCGTCACGTCGAGGCGCCATCCGGTCGAGCCGCGACGCGCGACGACAGCGGTGGCCGGATTCGAGTCACCGTTCTCGAAGGCGATCACGTAGTCGGCCCGCTCGGCCGCCTCGATGAGCACGGCGCGGGCGAGGTCGAGGGGCGAGCCGGACCGCTCCTCGTCGCCCGTCATCACCACCGTGACGCTCATCTGATCGAGCACCCCGGCCTCCTGAAGCGCCCGCAGCGCATAGATGATCACCACGTCTCCACCCTTCATATCGACGACCCCCGGACCGGTCGCCCGCTCGCCGTCGCGCACGAACGATTGAAAGGCGCTGCCCGGCTCGAAGACCGTGTCGAGGTGCCCGATCAGGAGCAGCTGGGGGCCCCGCCCTTCCCTGCGGGCCACGAGATGACCGGCGCGATCGAAGGGCGCGCCGTCGATCCACTCGGTCTCGAATCCGAGCGCGTCGAACTCGCGGCGGAACAGCACCCCGACCTCGCGCACCCCATCGAAGTTCATCGAGCCGCTGTTGATGTTGACCGCCGTCTCGAGAAGGGCGATGGCCTCGTCGGCGCGGGCGTCGACCGACGCAGCGATCTGGGACTCCAGGTCGGTGAGCGTGGTCTGGGCCCCGATGGGTGCCGGCGCGGCCGAGATGGGCGCGGCCACGAGGAGCGAGGCGACGAGGACGAGGGAGGGGCCCGACTTGAACATCACGACTCCGATGGCTCAATGCTGCAACGACGTCCCGCGAGGGAGGGGAGCCTTCACGGTGGTGGCGTCGAGCCGGTCGGGCAACGGGCGGAGTGGGTGTTCAGCGCCCGAATCTGCGCGCCGAACTACCTTGGTCGCCGTCCGGGAGGCGTTCCACATCGTCGCCCGCCCGACGCGCCCGAACCACCCAACTGACCGGGTTGGTCGTCCGTTCACCCCGACCCGGGCGGCGAGGCGTCAAGTCGAAGCGCTCGATCGACGGGTCGCGCCCGAAACGGTCGATGGTGCGAAGGATCGAGGCGACTGCGACCTCGCTCTCCGTACGGGCCACGATCTCGGCACGAAGCCCCGGATCGGTGAGGTCCGCGCACTGGGACGAGGTCAGTGAAAACTCATTCGGCACGATGTGCCTCCGGATGGAGCTCCTGCGGGACGCCTCCGAGGGCGCTCACGAAGATAGCGGTTTCGGCGACGCTCCGAGCCGAAGTGCCGCGCGCAACTGTGCCGACGGCACCGCCGGTGCGACGTTCCCTCGTCCTGAGAGCGGTTGGATTCCTGTCCGTTCCCGACATTCCTCCGGAACGATGCCGCGATGAGAATCCCCCGACGCCTCCAGCCCCTGGTCGATGAGGGACTGCTGGACGAAGTGATTCGCCCGCTCATGAGCGGGAAGGAGGCCGACGTCTTCGCGGTGCGCTGCGGCGAGGACATTCGCTGTGCCAAGGTCTACAAGGAGGCCACCAAGCGGGGCTTCAAGCACGCGGTGCAGTACCAGGAAGGGCGCAGGGTGCGCAACAGTCGTCGAGCACGCGCCATGGAGAAGGGCTCGCGCTTCGGCCGCGATCAACAAGAGCGCGCATGGCAGACCACCGAGGTCGACGCGCTCCGCACGCTCACACGGGCAGGAGTGCGCGTCCCGCAGCCCTACGGGTGCTTCGATGGTGTTCTGCTGATGGAATTGATCCTCGACGCCGAGGGCCGTGAGGCTCCCCGTCTGAGTGAGGTCTCTCTGTCGCCCGAGCAGGCCCGGGCCGACCACACTCTGATGATGCGCTACGTGACCCGCATGCTCTGCGCCGGTCTGGTGCACGGCGACCTGTCGGAGTTCAACGTACTGATGGACGAAGAGGGCCCGGTGATCATCGACCTCCCGCAGGTCATCACCGCTGCGGGGAACAACAATGCCGCGCGCTTCTTCGCCCGCGACGTGAACACCATCACCGCATACTACGGCCTGTGGGCGCCGGAACTCCTCGAGACCCGATACGATGGCGAGATCTGGGCCCTCTTCGAGGCTGGCGACCTGCATCCGGAGTCGGAACTCAGCGGTCTGTTCGAGGAAGACACCCGACTCGCCGATGTGGACTCGCTGCTGGATGAGATCGAGGCCGTCGAGGCGGAGGAGTTGGAACGACTCGAGCGGTTGCGAGAGGCGACGCTGCCGGACTGAGGTTGAGGCGCGAGTGGTCGGCTGCACGAGCCGGTCACCCCCACCCCTCCTCGGTCCAGAACACCACCACCCCGCACCCGAGACGGTTGATTCTCTGAAGCGTCTGGCGCTCCCAGGCGTTTCGTGGCCGAAGTTCGGCGGTGAAGCCCTCCGGGAGCTCGTGGGGAGCCCGATAGACTTCGACCGCCACAACGTCTTCAGGCGTCAGATCACTGAGGGGAGGCACTCCCCAGGGTGAGCCCCGGGCGCTCCCCAGGCGGCCGAAGGTGCGTCCGAAGAACGCCTCGGCGACGGGGATCCGGTCGACGACAAAATTCAGGCAGCCGTGGCCCAGGTAGCTCTGGACGATGGGGAGCGGCCCGGACGTGCCGTCTTCGCGCTGTCCCCAACTCCACTTGGTCCACGTGCGACGGTCGCGCGCTCGGAAGATCTCGGCCACGTATTTTTCGGGCCGAATGGAGTCCAGAAGCTCCGGGGTGTAGAAGAAGCCCTCGCCGAGGGCCACATGCTCGTCGAAGAGATCCCGCCCGGGACCGTCTCCCACCGTCACGAGGATGGGGGCGATCAACACGGCCTCGGCATCGATGCGGAACTCGACGTCGAGGGTGTCGAGCACCTGCATTTCGAAGAGCAGGGAGCGTGTGGTGCGGTAGCCGATCCGTGCGGCCTCGAGATGGAGCGGTCCGAGTTCGGCATCGAGAATGAAGACACCCTCGTCGTTCGAGAGCGCCCGATCGAGCTCCGCGCCGTCTTCGGTCAGGAGCGTCAACGTGGCTCCGTCGATGGGTGCGAGGGTGGCGTCGTCGATGAGCCGACCTCGGATGACCTGCGCCGACATCGGGGACGCCTGCAGGCACAGGGCGGCGAGGGCGAAGAGGGATGGAGCAGCGGGGGTCGAACGGGAGCGCATGGTCGAGGATTCAGCCCTGGGACTGGAGGTGAGCCCTGCACCGCACAATTCGGCCCGTGGGTGGCGATCGCGCAATAGATGCGTTTTCTCACGCTGCAGCCTGGAATGCGCGGATGGGCGGGCATCGGGTGACGCCGATGAGCGGATTCCTTGCGTCTCCACTGTGGCGGGCACTACCCCTGGGTAGGCCCCCGGGCCAAGGGGGCGTTTCGGCTAGCGCCGTAAGTGCGGCGAAGGGGGTTCGCTCGTGACAACTTCTGGGCCCGTCCGCCTTGCAGCGTGCCTCGCGCTCTGCACGGCTGCCGGTTTCCTGGCTCCTGCTCCGGTTGCTTCACAAGACTCGGAGGTGATCCGGGATTGCGCTTCGGCCTGCCCGCTCGAGGTTGAGTTGCTCGCCACTCTGGGCGGGGCCGGCGGG
>CBDUEZ010000192.1:0-8243 GCA_965366355.1 uncultured bacterium | reverse complement strand
GCAAGGTCATCTCCGAGGCCAGCATGTTGGCCGCGGCGACGTCGCGGACGAAGACATAGTCCCGCGTCTGCTCCCCATCGCCGAAGATGGTGAGGCCCTCACCCGCCAGGAGGCGGTTACAGAAGATAGCTACTACACCCGCCTCGCCGTGCGGGTCCTGCCTCGGACCGAACACGTTGCTGTAGCGGAGCGCGACATACTCCATGCCGTGCACCCGGCGATAGTAGTTGAGATAGTACTCGCCGGAGAGCTTGGTCACACCGTAGGGCGACATCGGAAGCTTGGGCATGCCCTCGGGAGTGGGCCGCACCTCGGGCTCTCCGTAGACGACTCCACCGCTCGACACGTAGACGAACCGGCGCGTGCCGACCTCGCGTGCGGCCTCGGTCAGGTTGAGCAGGCCGAGCACGTTGGTGCGGGCATCACGGGCGGGGTCCTCGACGCTGATCCGCACGTCGATCTGGGCCGCGTGGTGGTTGACGATGTCGGGACGGACTTCGCGAAAGAGGTCCCGCACCTCGTCCGACGCCACATCGGCGACGAGAAGGTGGGCCTCCGGGGCGAGGTTCTCGCGGCGACCGGACGACAGATTGTCGACCACCCACACCTCGTGCCCGCGGGCGAGATAAGCGTCGACCACGTGGCTTCCAATGAAACCGGCGCCGCCGGTCACGACGACGCGCAAAGATTCAGACATGATGAGTCAGGGTCTCGAGTAAGTAGGCTTGGGCCGCGGTCGCCTATCGACGTCGTCGATCGAGGCGCACGACGCGACCGGGCTCGAAGGAGGATCCGCCCAACCGGACGATCCGTGCTGTGGCATGTGAAGCATCGACACGAACAACCTGCAGGCGGCCGGGTTGGCGCTCCGCGTCGGCCACCCAGGCCGGGACGAACTCGTCGCCGACCGCGACCTCATCGGATGGACCCACATCGAGAAATACCCAATCGCCGGGCTGGAGTATCGGCTTCCCTTCTGCCGACGCCAGTACCGCAATTTCCGCGCCCGACGAAACGGGGACCGCGGGCACACGCATGGCGCCCACCGTCGACAGCGGCATCACGGGGTCGCCCGGGGCCACCCGACCGAAGACCGCCTCGACGAGGGCCGTGGCCGACTCGGCCGAACCGCCTTCGACTCTCAGGAGTGCCGTGGGAATCGCCACGGTCCCGGCGCCACCGTCGAGCGTGCGCCCCACGCGAAACGAGTGGAACCGGCGTCCGAGCTCGAAGTCGGCGCTTCCCAGCACCAGCCGAACCCGGTCCCCGGGCCGGGCGACCCGCGGCGACGACGACGCGATGGAGTCGCTCAGCCCCTCCAGGTCACGCGAGGAGAGCAGAAAGGGGGCGCGGGCTTCGAACGACGTAGGGCTGGACGCATCGGCCGGTGGCGGCTCGACCCCGGGCACAGGTCCGGGCGGAGGCTCGGCGCCCTCCTCGGGCACGGGCGGGGCCTCGGCCCGCCGCACGGGCACCGGCGCCGACGCGTCGGCAATGGGCGCGGAGCCCCCCTGCCCGACCGCGATCGTGGCGAGCCGCGCGGGTCCGGCTGGACCGGTGTCGGATGTACCACCGGGCCGGACGGGAATCTGGAGAAGCTGGCCCGGACGCAGTCGGTCGGGGCCGGGAACCGATTCCCGATTGGCCTCGAAAAGAAGAACCCAGAGATCGGCATCGCCGTAGAAGTGCTCGGCGAGGCTCCAGAGGGTGTCGCCCCCGACCACCGTGTGGATCGACGCGGTGTCGACGTCGGGGGCCTGCACCGCGCGGGCCGGCGCGGCCCATAGGAGGGCCGCGACGAGGAGCGCGCCGAGTCTCGAGCCGGACCTATCAGCCCTGGGCGTCGGGTGGGGGGAAACAACCGTTTACGCCCCAATGTAGAACCGGCGACCGACCCCGTGCAATTCCGAGTCCATTCGGGTTCGACCCACGTTGGCGTCGCCGAGCCCGTTCCCTACCTTGTGGGCTCCTCGGCTCCCCTCGCTGCTCTCCGGAGAACTCATGATTTTCGTCACCGGCGGCGCCGGCTTCATCGGCTCCAACCTCGTCGCGGCGCTCGACGACCGAGGGGAGCGCGTGTCGGTGTGCGACCGGCTCGGGTCAGACGACAAATGGCGCAATCTGGCCCGCCGCGAGCTCGACGAATTGGTCGCGCCCGATCAACTCCCCGACTTCCTGGATCGACGCGGGGACGAGGTGAAGGCCGTCGTGCACATGGGGGCGATTTCGGCCACGACCGAGACCGACGCCGACCTCATCATCGAAACCAACCTCCGCCTGTCGCAGGCGATCTGGCGGTGGTGCGCCACGCACGACGTGCCGCTGATCTACGCCTCGTCGGCGGCGACTTACGGCGACGGGAGCCAGGGGTTCGACGACGACGGCTCGCCGGAGGCCCTCGCCACGCTCCTTCCCCTGAACGCGTACGGGTGGAGCAAGCACCTCTTCGATCGGTGGGTCGCTCGTGAGGTCGCACTCTCCCGTCCGACTCCCCCGCGCTGGGCGGGGCTGAAGTTCTTCAATGTCTACGGCCCGAACGAACACCACAAAGGGGCGATGCGGAGTGTGGTGACCAAGGCGTTCCCGGGCGCCCGCGAGGGCAAGCCGGTGACCCTCTTTCGGTCCCACCATCCCGACTTCGCCGATGGTGGTCAGATGCGCGACTTCGTCTACGTCGACGACTGCGTCGACGCGATGCTCTGGCTCCTGGACGACGCCACCGCGACGGGGCTCTTCAATGTCGGGACCGGCCAGGCGCAGACCTGGCTCGAACTCCTCCAGGCGCTCTACGACGCGGTCGGGCAACCGATGGAGATCGAATGGGTCGATACCCCGGTCGAGATCCGGGACCGCTACCAGTATTTCACGGAGGCCCGCATGGACCGGCTCGCCGCGGCCGGGTATGAAGGCCGCTTCCGCCCGGTCGAAGAGGGGGTCGCCGACTACGTCGCACGCTTTCTCATGCCGGGCGAGTACCGCTGAGGTCTACGCCGACCGACCGGGCACGGATTCTCCCACCGAGACGATGTACGCGCGCGGCCGCAGGTCCTGCGGATCTTCTTCGGCGCATCGGGTCCAGGCGGCGACGGCCTCTTCGGTCTTGCCGAGGCGGTGCAGGACGACGCCCAGACGCAGACGCGCGGCCGTGAACTCCGGCTTGGCCTCGAGAACGCCCCGGAGCTCGGCCAATGCATCCTCGGCGTCGCCCATCTCCATCAGGGCCTCGGCAAGCTTCGTCCGGATGTCGAGAAAGCGGGGGCGAACCTCCAGCGCGGCCCGGTACTGCTGGGCGGCCAGCGACGGGCGGTCGGCCACCAGGTAGAGATCTCCGAGTTTCGCATGGGTCACGGCGATCTGGTTGCCCGCATGCGAGGGAAAGGCCGTTCCGTCACGAGTATCGAGGCGAGTCGATTCATCGAACGCCTCCTGGGCCTCCTCGTGGCGCCCCAACTCGGTGAGGACGATGCCGTGATTGAGGTGAGCCTCGGCGTAGGTCGGCGCCAACAGGATGGCCTGCTGGAACGACGCCAGCGCCTCGACGTGACGCCCGAGCATCGCCAGACACAGTCCCATGCGATTGTGGACGTCGGCGAAATCCGGATGATCCTGAAGGACCTCCTGGAACAGGTCGAGGGCGGTGTCGTAGTCGTCGCTCTCCCAGGCGGCAATGCCCTGGGCGATACGCTGTTGCACGTTGGGTACGGAGAAGGTGCTCATACTTCGACGCTAGTACCGCTTTGCAGGGGCAGCAAGCAAAAGCGACAACCCACGGTCGGGCGGCTCATGCCAGGGGGCGCGCGTGCGCGTCGTGTTGTTCGATCTGCTCGCGGAACCACGGGATGGTGCGGAGCAACCCCTCGTGCAGGTCGACCTTCGGCTGCCACCCCAGGAGTTCGCGGGCCCGCGTGATGTCGGGCTGCCGAACCTTGGGATCATCGATCGGCAGGTCGCGCCGGGTGATCGTGGAACGACCTCCCGTCTCGGCGACCACGATCTCGGCCAACTCGAGGATCGTGAACTCGATCGGGTTGCCGATGTTGACCGGCTCGACCTCGTCGGAGTGGAACAGTCGCACGATGCCGTCGACCTCGTCGGTCGCGAAGCAGAACGACCGGGTCTGCGATCCGTCGCCGTAGACGGTCAGAGGATCGCCCCGCAGTCCCTGAACGATGAAGTTCGAGACCACGCGACCATCGCCCGGACGCATTCTCGGCCCATAGGTGTTGAAGATCCGCACGATGCGGGTCTCCACACCGTGGTGCCGGTGGTAGGCCATGGTGAGCGCCTCGGCGAAACGTTTGGCCTCGTCGTAGCAGCCACGCGGTCCCACCGGGTTTACATGGCCCCAATAACTCTCGGGCTGCGGGTGCACCTGTGGGTCGCCGTACACCTCCGATGTCGAGGCCAGGAGGAAGCGGGCCGATTTCGCGCGGGCGATGCCCAGGCAGTTATGCGTGCCGAGGCTGCCCACCTTGAGCGTCTGAATCGGAATGTCGAGGTAGTCGACCGGGCTGGCCGGAGAGGCGAAGTGGAGAACACCCCCCAGTTCGCCCGGGATCTCGATCGGGACCGAGATGTCGTGCCGAATGAACGAGAAGCCGTCCCTGCGGTTCAGTCGTTCGATGTTCGCCTCGGACCCCGTGACGAAGTTGTCCAGCCCGACCACCTCGTGGCCGTCGTCGAGAAAACGGTCGGCGAGATGCGAACCGAGAAACCCGGCGGCGCCTGTGATCAGGATTCTCATCGGGCCTCCTCGGCCTCTGATGGCTCGACGGTGCGTCGGCCGATCGAATGATACTCGAATCCCCGTTCCGCCATCTCGGACGGTGGGTAGAGGTTGCGTCCGTCGAAGACGAGCGGGCGGGACATGCGCGAGCGCATCGCGTCGAAGTCGGGACGACGGTAGGGCAGCCACTCCGTATGGATGAGGAGCGCGTCGGCCCCGTCGAGGCAGTCGTAGTTGTTCGACCTCAGGTCGACCCGGTCACCGAAGATGCGGCGGGCCTCATCGAGCGCCTCGGGATCGTGTGCGACCACCCGCGCTCCGGCGGCGAGCAGGCCGTCGATCGTCACGATCGAGGGGGCCTCCCGCATGTCGTCGGTGTTCGGCTTGAACGCGAGTCCCCAGACGGCGAAGGTGCGCCCCTCCAGCTGGCCATCGAAGCGGGCCGACACACGCCCGAGAAGCAGGCGCTTCTGCGCCGCGTTGACATCTTCGACGGCCTCCAGGATCGCGGCCGGCACCCCGAGCTCGTTGCTGGTCCGGATCAGTGCCTTCACGTCTTTCGGAAAACACGATCCACCGTAGCCCACCCCGGGAAAGAGGAAGGCCGATCCAATGCGGTCGTCCGACCCGATGCCCCGCCGCACCGCATCGATGTCGGCGCCGGTGTGTTCACAGAGACGGGCGATGGCGTTCATGAAGCTGATCCGCGTGGCGAGCATGGCGTTGGCCGCGTATTTCGTGATCTCGGCCGACGGGATGTCCATCACCATGAGGGCGTTTCCGGTTCGGAGGAAGGGCCCGTACAGCTCCCGGAGCGCCTTCTCCGCCACGGGGTGATCGACGCCGACCACGACCCGATCCGGCTTCATGAAGTCGTCGACGGCGTCGCCTTCCTTCAGGAACTCCGGGTTGGAACAGACGTGCACCGGCAGATCGGTCTCGGCCTCGATGGCCTCGCGCACTTTCTGCGCGGTGCCCACGGGAACCGTGCTCTTGGTCACGACCACCGTTTCGCGGCGCATCGCCATGCCGATGCCTTTCGCCACGGCGAGCACATGTTGGAGATCGGCGCTGCCGTCTTCGTCGGGGGGGGTGCCGACCGCGATGAAGACCACGCGAGCGGCCTGCACGGCGTCGGCGAGCCCGGTCGTGAACTGAAGCCGGTCGGCCGCGACGTTCCGCTTCACGATCTCCTCGAGCCCCGGTTCGTAGATCGGAATTTCACCACGCCGCAGACCGGCGACCTTGTCTTCGTCGATGTCGACGCAGACGACTCGGTTCCCCGTCTCGGCCAGGCAGGCTCCAGCGACCAGGCCCACGTACCCGGTTCCCACTACGGCAACATTCACGCGCTGATCCCCAGGGTGACTTTCGCCACCCGCTAAAGTCGCTTCTCGAGGACGCGCGCATCTTCGCGCGGGTCCGCGTAATAGTCTCGGCGTCTTCCGATTTCAACAAAGCCCCGGGAATCATAGAGGGTGGCCGCGACCCGGTTCGACTCCCGCACTTCGAGAAACAGCACCCGCACGCCCGCCTCGCGCGCGATCTCGACGACCTGGTCGAGAAGGAAGGCTCCGAGCGCCCTGCCCCGCCACTCTTCGTGCACCGCGATGTTGGCCAGCTCACCCTGATCGACGATGCACCAGAGGATCGCGTAGCCGACCACGCCCACCTCCGGAAGCTCGAGGACCAGGGGCCGTGCGGCATCCCGACCCAGGAGGCTGCGAAAGGTCTCGGCCTTCCAGGGCGTGGTGAACGCCGTCGACTCGATCGCGGCCACGAGGGCGAGATCGCCTTCCACCATCGGTCGCACCCGCGCCGTGGCCATCATGGGCCGCCGCCCCTCCGAGCCCGCACGGCGCCCGTCTCCCTCAGGTACGTCGGCTCCCATTCCCCCGCCGCGTACGAGGGACCTCCGCCGCGCAGGGTCGCGGCCCTCAGCACGCCATCGGCGGTCGGGATCCCCGCCGGGGCCGGGAGCACCTCCAGGCCGATCGCCGTGAGGGCGTCGCGATGGCGTTCCGCGCCCTCTCCGCAGACGGCTCCGACGGCGGGATCGGCCAGGACGTCCGTCAGGCGGGCGAAGCGCGGCGGCTCGATCTCCCGGAGAAGGTCGGCGCCCCCATCGCCTACCTCGTACACCGCGGTGAAGAGGCGGTCGCCCCGGGCGTCGAACAGAATCCGACGCACCGTCGCGCTCGGGGGGGGGTGCGGCGGCCAGGGTCCCGCGCCGGCCGGCAACGCCTCGGCCGAAAGGGCGGCCGCCGCCAGGCTCGACACCGGGTAGACGGGGCACCCCAGGGCGTGGGCCAATCCATTGGCGGCCGCCGCCGCAACCCGCACGCCGGTGAACGATCCCGGCCCCGTGCCCACCGCCACACCCGTCACCTCGCCCCACCCGGCGCCGGCCTCGGCCAGCACGGCGGCAATGGCCGCGGGAAGCGCCCCGGCGTGCCGGCCGCGCTCTTCGAGAAAGGCCCGAGCGGCCACCCGTCCGTCGCGCGAGACGGCCACCGACCCCAGCGACCCGGAGGTCTCGAGGCCGATCAGCAGCGCGCTCACGCTCCCCTCGAGGCGTCGCCGCGCAGGGGCCGCTGAAGTGGCTGCGGAAGGGGCGAGGGGATCGGCGGGGGCGTTCCGACGGCGCGCCACTCGACCGCGCGCAGGGCCGCATGCCCCTCCACGGTGGACAGGTCGAGCGCCCACCGGTCACTCGGCAGGTAGGGTCCCGCTCGTTCGGCCCATTCGATCAGGACCACCGCCTCGGGATCGCTCACAAGATCGTCCCACCCGAGTTCGAAGACCTCGTCCGCTGAAGACAGCCGGTAGAGGTCCATGTGGACCACCCGCCGATCGGGGGCCACCTCATAGCCGAGGACGAGGTTGTAGGTCGGAGACGGAACGGGCCCCTCCACGCCGGCGCCACGGGCCAGGCTGCGCGCGAACACCGACTTGCCGGCACCCAACGGTCCCGTCAAGGCGAACACGGCCGGAGGGCGGACCGTGGCACCGATCTCCCTCGCCCAGGCCTGAAGTTCGTCTTCGGTGAGATGTACGGGCCCCGACGTCACGACGACGTGCTCTCCGCCTTGAGCTGAAAGATCTGATCTCGAATGAGCCCGGCCCGTTCGAAGTCGAGCGATTCGGCGGCCTCCGCCATCTCGGCCTCGAGAATGTTGAGGTACGCCTCCCGGTCGATCTCGTCGGCGTACGTCTCCTTCGGCTCGGCCACCTTCAACGGTCGGCCCTTCGCGTCGGCGACCCGCGTCGAGAACTCGATCTGCTCGATGCTCTTGTTGATCGTCTGCGGCGTGATGCCGTGCTCTTCGTTGTGGGCGATCTGGATCGCACGGCGGCGATTCGTCTCGTCGAGGCAGAATTGCATGGAGCGGGTGACCCGGTCGGCATACAGGATCGCCTTCCCTCTCACATTGCGGGCCGCGCGCCCGATCGTCTGGATCAGCGAGCGCCCGTCTCGAAGGAAGCCCTCCTTGTCGGCATCCAGAATCGCGACCAG
>CBDUEZ010000191.1:0-8276 GCA_965366355.1 uncultured bacterium | reverse complement strand
GCGGGCGTTCGTCGTTCGGGGTACGCATTGCTTCGGGTAACCCGTGCGCGCGACCTTTGATCGATGAATGAACCCACGCACAAGACGGCCGGCCCCTGGACGGGATACGTCGCCCTCATCGGACGTCCGAACGCAGGCAAGTCGACGCTGATGAACGCCCTGGTCGGCGAGAAGCTCTCGATCGTGAGCCCCCGCGCGCAGACCACCTGGCAACGGGTGACGGGGCTGCGCACGACCAGCGATCACCAGATGATCTTTCTCGACACGCCCGGCCTGCTCGAGGTGAAAGACCTTCACCAACGCGCGATGCTCGGAGCGGCCCACGAGGCGCTGCATGATGCCGATGTGGTCGTGCTGTTGCTCGATCCCACGCGGCCCCTCGAAGAAGTACGCCGAGCCGTGGTGACGGAGGCTCTGGCCGAGGCGAGAGCGTCCATCCTGGTGGTGGTCAACAAGATCGATACGGCGAGTGAAGACGCGATCTCGGCGGCCGCCGACTGGGCGCAGGAGACGCTCGGAGTGGAAGCACACCGCATCTCGGCCAACACGGGAGAGGGTGTCGAGAAGCTCGCGCAGACTCTCGAGGAGTCCCTTCCCGAGGGGCCGTTCCTGTATCCGGCCGACGATCTGGCGATGCAGCCCGTGCGGTTCTTCGTCGCGGAGTTCGTGAGGGAGACGGTCTTCGAACTCTACGACGAGGAGATTCCGTACTCCGTCGCGACGCAGGTCGACGAATTTCGCGAACAGCAGGAGCCGATCTACATCGGGGTCACCGTCTTCGTCGAACGGAAGTCGCAGAAGGGCATTCTCATCGGGGCGAAAGGGCGGGCCATTCGCGAACTGGGCACGCGTTCGCGGGCCAAGATCGAGACCTTTCTCGGACGCCCCGTGTATCTCGACCTGTGGGTGAAGCCGCTGGCCGGTTGGCGCAGGAAGCGGCATGCACTCTCCCGTTTGGGCTATCACGTGCCGGAAGAGGGGTCATGAACCGAACACATCGACCGTCGCCTCTGGGCGTGCTCATGACCGCACTCGTCCTGGCGCTGGTGATCCCTCAGGGAAGCGCCGCTCAGGGCGGCA
This sequence comes from uncultured bacterium, assembly GCA_965366355.1. Classification (GTDB taxonomy): domain Bacteria; phylum Gemmatimonadota; class Gemmatimonadetes; order Longimicrobiales; family Gaopeijiaceae; genus Gaopeijia. The sequence continues at coordinate 7,196 of CBDUEZ010000191.1, read as the reverse complement.
CCTCGTCGGAAGGGGCGTTGTTCCTGACCTTGCCGACCGGCGCCAAGGGCGTGGCGATGGGCCGCGCGATGACGGCCATCGCGGGGCCGGAATCGGTCTGGTGGAATCCGGCGGGGCTCGCCGAGCAGACGCTGAGCCGGTTTCAGGTCCATCGCGGTGAAGACCTCGCCGGTGATGCCACCTCGCTCACGAGCATTTTTGCGAAGCCCGGACTGGGCGTGCTGGCCGTCTCGTATCAGTTGACCGACGTGGGCGACATTCCCTTCGTCGACGCCCAACAGAACGAGCTGGGCATCATCTCGAACCGCAACCACGTCGGGGTGCTGTCGCTCGCGTCGCAAGTCGTGTCGGGCGTCATGGCCGGAGTCAATTTGAAGCTCATGCAGCAGCGCTTCACCTGCCGGGGGCAATGCGACCCGGGGGTGACGGCCACCACGGTGATGGTCGATGCCGGGCTCCAGTGGGCCAACTTGTTCGATCTTCCCCTTCGCCTGGGCGCGGCGGTCGTCCACGCGGGTCCGCGCATTCAGTTCTTCAACGAAGAGCAGGCCGATCCTCTTCCGACCCGCTACCGCCTTGCGGCGGCGTACGATGTTGCACGGCACTTCGTCGACACCCCCGAGTTGAGGGCTGTGGTGGCGATCGAGCGCGAGAAGCGATGGCACGACGGTGGGTCGGCCGCCACCTACGTCGGCGCGGAGTTGGGCGCCGGCCTCGAGCAGGCGCTCTTCGTGAGGGCCGGCTACACCTGGGGAGGCGAGCTGCAGCTCGATGGGGCAGCCGTGGGTGTGGGACTCCGCTACGATCGCATCGACCTGGGGATCGCGAAGACGCTCGGTACGACGACGCTGGCCGGCGAGTCGGAACCGGTGCAGGTGACGTTGGGCATCCTGTTCTGATTCGCCCGCGGGTACACCCGTTCGTCGCCGGGGTGGCGGCTCTGGCGTGGACGACTTCGCCGGTGACGGCTCAGGTCAGCGGCAGCTTCGAACCTTCGGGCGTGGCGGCTACGAGGGTGCTCGCCTCGGCTCTCGTGCCCGGAGCCGGTCAGGCGTTGGAGCGCCGCTGGATCCCGGCCGCGATCTTTGCGGCGGTCGAGGTGGGCGCCTGGTGGATCGTGCTCGATCAACGCTCCGAGGGCCACCAGCTCCGCACGGCCTATCGCGACCTGGCCTGGGACGTCGCCCGGGCTCGTCCCGACCCTCGGGTCGACGGATCGTTCGAATACTACGAACGCATGATCCGGTGGACCCGGTCTGGGGCCTTCGATTCGGGAGCGGAGCCGGGACTCCAGCCCGAGCGGGCGGCCGACGCCTTCAATGGGCGCCAATGGCAGTTGGCTGCGGAGATCTTCCTGGGCGGCGACATCGACGCTCCCCCCACCGCCGCCGGCTATGACTCCGCCCTCGACTACTACCGAAGCCGCGCGTACGACGAGGGATTCGTGTGGGATTGGACCGGCCGCGCACAGGATCAACGGCGGTTTGCCGACCTCATCGATCAAAGTGATGGCGCCCTCCGCCGCTCCTCCGTGGCGGTGGGGGCCGTGATCGCCAATCATGTTCTCAGTGCAGCCGAGGCATACATCAACCAGCGCCTCGAACGAAGGACCGTAGAGCTGGGCGTGATCCCGCACGACCGGGCCGGCTCCATGGGGGCGAGTCTGCGGCTACGAATTCTACCCTGAAGCACCCCTTCATCGCACACTTCTGGAGACTCGAGTGACCGACCGAAAGCCATTGACGGAGCGCCAGATTCTCGAGGTCCTCCGGGGCTCGAGCCGCGGACCGATGCGCCCGAAACATCTCGCTCGCGACCTCGGCTTGAGTGAGGGCGACAAGGGCCTCAAGGCCCTCCTCCATGAAATGGAGCGCCGTGGGGCGGTCTATCGCGTGAAGGGCGGACGGTTCGCCGCGCCCGACCGAATCAGCCTGGTCACGGGGCGGGTGTCGACGATCCGCTCGGGCGACGCCTTTCTCCGCCCCGACGAAGCCGACCAACAAGACGTGTTCATTCCGGCGTCCCACCTCGAGACGGCGATGGACGGCGACAAGGCGGTGGTCCGTATCGAACGTCGGCCCAAAGGGCGCAACCCGGTGGGCCGGGTCATCAAGGTACTCGAGCGCGCGCACCCGACCGTCGTCGGCACCTTTCACCAGAGCAAGAAGTTCGGCTACGTGGTGCCTCTCGATCCGAAGATGGGTCGCGACATCATGATCCCGTGGGGTGACGAGGCCCAGGCCGACGACGGTGACGTGGTGGTGATCCGGATCACGGCCTACGGGGCCCGTCGTCACGGCCCGACCGGTGAGGTGGAGCGCGTGTTGGGGCCGATGTCCGACCCCGGCGTGGACATTCTGTCGGTGTTGTTCGGGCACGGTCTTTCACTCGAGTTCAGTCCGGCCGTGGAAACGGCCGCCCAGGCCTTTGCGGAGCAGCCGGTCGAGCCGGGTGAAGGGCGGGAGGATCAGCGGGAGTTGTTGGTCTTCACGATCGATCCCTCCGATGCACAGGACCACGACGATGCGCTGTCGATCCGGCCGCTCGACGGGGGGCGGTTCGAAGTCGGCATCCACATCGCAGACGTGTCGCACTACGTGCCCAAGGGAGGGCCCGTCGATCTCGAGGCTCTGGACCGGGGCACGAGTGTCTATCTGGTGGATCGGGTGATCCCGATGCTTCCGCATGCCCTCTCGTCGGGCGCGTGTTCGCTGCGGCCCGACGAAGACCGATACGCGATGTCGATCTTTGCGACCCTCGATACCGGCGGGCAGCTCCACGGTCATCGATTCGCGCGCACCGTGATCCGGTCGCGGCACAAGCTCGACTATCAGACGGTGCACGCGATTCTCGACGGAACCACGTCCATCGACGATGAGACCAATGGAGCGGTCCGCGATCTCGATCGAGTGGCTCGGGGGCTACGGGTGCGGCGGGAGGAACGCGGAAGTATCGACTTCGACATGCCCGAGGCTCGGGTGGTTCTCGATCCCGAGGGTGAGCCGATCGACATCCAGCGTGTGGAGCGACTCGATAGCCACCGCCTGGTCGAGGATTTCATGCTCCTCGCCAACGAGATCGTCGCGCGGGTGGGGTCGGGGAAAAAGCTTCCGGTGCTCTACCGGGTTCATGAGCCACCCACGGTCGAGAAAACCGAAAACCTACGGGAATTTCTTGCCACCCTGGGGCATTCCTTGCCGCGCCGCTCCTTGAAGCCGCGCGACCTCAAGTCGATTCTCGAGGCGGTCGCGGGCCGACCCGAAGAGACGCTCGTGTCGACGGTGGTGCTTCGCTCGATGCAACGGGCCCGGTACTCGTCCGCCAACCTGGGCCATTTCGGACTGGCCCTGGAGCATTATGCCCACTTCACGTCACCGATTCGCCGATATCCCGACCTGGTAACCCATCGCGCGCTGGTCCGGGTCTTGCTGGAAAAGGAGGCTGCACCCTCGGCGTGGTACGACGAACTCGACGAGGTTGCCGATCGGTCGTCGTGGCGCGAACAGGCTGCGACCCAGGCCGAACGCGACAGTGTGGAGTTGAAGAAGATCGAGTTCATGGAGCGCCACCTCGGCGACGAGTTCGAGGGGAGCGTGGCCGGTGTGACTTCGTTTGGATTTTTCGTCTTGTTGGACCGCTTTTTCGTCGAGGGGCTCGTGCACGTCAATGCCCTCGAGGACGACTACTATGAGTTCCGAGAATCGGAATACGCCCTGGTCGGGACCCGGAAGGGGCGTCGGTTTCGCCTCGGAGACCGAGTTCGCGTGCAGGTCGCGCGCGTAGACAAAGAAGAGCGCCACGTGGACTTCCTACTCCTCGAGGCGCTCGCCAGAGGAGAGCAGGTTTGACCCCCACCGGATCGACTCTTACCGTACCGATGATGCCTTCATCGAGACGAAGAGCGCCGTCGCAGCGGATTATCGCCTATCATGGCCCGGGGCACCCCGACATTCTGTCGCGCCTCGAGGGTTTTGGCGCCCAACACGATCTGAAGGCCGATCGGTTGGCGTCGGCCGATGACGTGCGGGCGCTCCTGAATCGATCGTATCCAGCCTGTGTCGTTCTCGACGCGGTCGTCGAGCGCACCGCGATGCTGGCTCTCTGCGCCGAGCTGAAGCGGGACGCGTTTACGGCGATCGTGCCGGTCGTCCTGGTGGTTCCCGAAGGAGACGCGGAGGCCGGGGCCGACGCATTGGCCGCCGGCGCCGATGAGGTGCTCGCCGAAGGTACGGCGTACCGGGAATGGTCGCTGCGCCTCGAACTGGTCCTCCGTCGCGCGGCACGGGACGTCTCGGTCCACCCGACCACCCGGCTCCCGGGTACCGTGCAGATCGAGCGCGACATCCATGAGCGAATGCTCGCCGGCACCGGGTTCGCGGTCTGTTACGCCGACCTGGATCACTTCAAGGAATTCAATGACCGCTACGGGTACAACTCGGGCGATCGTGTGATCCTCATGCTCTCGAAGATCCTTCGAGACGTCGTGCGGCCTCTGGCGCCCGGCGGATTCGTCGGGCACATCGGTGGAGACGACTTCATCTACAATGTGTCGACCGAATACCTCGAGGCCTGTTGCGACGAGGTGATCACCCTGTTCGACGAACTCATTCCGTACCAGTACACGAAAGAAGACCGGTCGGCCGGGTACTTTCTGGGAAAGGACCGCCGCGGAAATCTACACCGGATCCCGCTGATGACGCTGTCGATCGGCGTCGTGACCAACCAGATCCATGAGTTCAGCCACACCGGTCAGGTATCGGAACTGGCCGCCGAGATGAAGACCTACGCCAAGTCGTTGCCCGGGTCGAAGTACGTCGTGGACCGTCGCCAGGTCGGCCTCACCGCCGATGGTGCCGATCCGAGACCGTCGCCCCCCGTTCTCGACTGAGTCCCAAGCCTCCCGTTCGAGCGAATTGATGATCATCACCGTTCAGTGCCCAGCCTGCGAGACCACCTTTCCTGTCGACCCTCGCAAGGTCCCCGACGGAGGGGTCAAGGTGCGGTGCAGCTCGTGCTCGGGGATCTTCTTCGTGGCCAAACCCGAGGTTCCGTCGGTTGCCGACCTCGCGCCCTCGCCGGAGGCTCAGCCCGCCGCGGCGGCAGCGCCGGTCGAGGCCCCGGCGGCCGTCGAGACCCCCGCGGCGCCTACGTCCGAGCCGGAGCCGGCTCAATCCCACCGTGACGACGCCTTCGAAGATGCGTTTGGTGAGGTCGACGGGTGGGACGGGGCAGATTTCGATGACCCGTCGGATGGCGTGCATCACGACCATGGGTCGCCCGATCCCTGGGCGGGCGGCATGGACCTGCCCGACCCGGACGACTCGCCGGACGCTCCGGGCATGGCGATGGACGACTCGCCAGACGCCCCGGGCATGGCGATGGACGACTCGCCGGAGGCGCCAGCCCTGGAGATGGACGACTCGCCGGAGTCCCCGGTCGTCGACCGGCTCGAGACCGTCGAAGATGTGACCCGAGCGGCGGCGGCCGAGTTTCCCTCGCCCGAGCCGCTCGACGATCCCGACGACGCCTGGGGCGAGGCGGCACCGGCCGCGGAAGCGCCGGTGGGTTCGTTCGACGACGAGGCGCCGGAGTCGTCGTCGCATGCGGTGGAGTCGGGAGGCAACGTCGAGGTGGCCGCGCCGCCCGTGGAGGCGCCCGCTCCGCCCGCGGAGGCACCCGCCCCGTCGAAGTTCCAGTTCGGCCGCCGGGATCCGGACGACAAGGCTCGCCGACTGGCGCGTGTGCTCGTGTCCGATATCATCACCTACAACCCCGAACGGCATCAGCGCGCCCTGGAGCAGGACACGCTGCACGCCGATTTCGAAGACGAAATTCGCAAGTCCTGGGCCGAATACGTGGAGCAGGTCGGACGCGAGTTGGCGGAGTCGACGTCCTACTGGTTCGACGCCCTGAACGAGATTCTCGCACGGGGCCGGAAGGTCTTCTGAGCGGGCGAATCTTCGGCTAGTTTTGGTTCTCTGGCGCGCCGGAGGCCGTCCGTCGGGTGCGGGCGGCCTCTTTCGTTGCCGAGTCCCCGAACTGGATCGAACGCATGACCGCCGAACAGATGGAACGCCTGAAGTTGGCCGAGACCAAGGTCTCCGAACTCAGGGGGTATCTTTGACCTGGATCAACGCGAACCCCGAGTAGAACAACTTGAAGCGATGATGGCCGAGCCCGGATTCTGGGACAACCAGGAACGGGCCCGCGAAACCATCGACGAGGTCAATCGTCTCAAGACCTGGATTGAGCCCTGGCACACGGCGCGGGGAAAGGTCGGCACACTCAGCGAATTGGCCGAGTTGCTCGAGATGGAGCCCGACGAGGAGCTCGAGGCCGAACTCGGTCGGGAGCTCAAGGCGGTCGAGTCGATTCTCGAAGACCTCGAACTCCGCACCATGCTGCAAGGCGAAGACGACGTTCGCGACGCGATCCTCACGGTTCAGCCGGGCGCAGGCGGACTCGAGTCGCAGGACTGGGCCGAGATGTTGCTCCGCATGTATACGCGGTGGGCGGAGCAGAACGGCTTCACGGTGTCGGTACTCGACCTGCAGCCGGGCGAAGAGGCGGGCATCAAGGGCGCATCGGTCGAGATCAAGGGCGAGTACGCCTACGGCTACCTCCGCGCCGAAAAGGGGGTGCATCGCCTCGTGCGCATCTCTCCCTTCGACGCCCAGGCCCGTCGGCACACTTCGTTCGCCAGTGTGTTCGTCTACCCGATGGTCGACGACGAGATCGAGATCGAGATCGACGAGGGCGACCTGCGGGTGGATACCTTCCGCGCCTCGGGGGCCGGTGGTCAGCACGTCAACAAGACCGACTCCGCGATCCGGCTGACCCACGAACCGACCGGTATTGTCGTGTCGTGCCAGCAGGAACGCTCCCAGCACAAGAACCGCGCGACGGCCATGAAGATGCTCAAGGCGGCGCTGTATCAACGTGCGGTCGAGGAGCAGGAGGCCGAGAAGGCGGTGATGGAGGCCACCAAGACCGACATCGGGTGGGGGCACCAGATTCGCTCTTACGTGTTTCAACCCTACACGATGGTCAACGACCACCGTACCGAGTTGAAACTGGCCGACGTTCAGGCGGTGATGAACGGACGACTCGGGCCCTTTATCGAGGCGTTTCTCAAGCAGACCGGAGCCCCGCAGGCGAATGAGTGAAGAGCTGACACAGATCCTGCAGGCGCGCCG
>CBDUEZ010000190.1:0-8281 GCA_965366355.1 uncultured bacterium | reverse complement strand
CGCCCCACCTCGCGCACCTCCACGAGGGTCTGCCCGGCCTCCCCTCGCCGCTTCACGAGAAGCCGACCGCCGGCGACATCGAGAAGCACCTCGCCCGGCGCCAGGGACAACGTGCCGAGGTAGACCCCCTCCGAGGTGAAGGTGTCGTATCGGGACGGGATGCCGAGATACGAGTCGACCTCCAGCCCGGCCCAGACCTCGCCGGAGGACGCAATCAATCGGGTATAGGCGGGCATCGAATCGGGGAAGGCGAGGGTCGCCAGCCAGCTGAATCCGCTGGCGTCGGCGTCGTCGCGACCGATCCGTGCGATATCGTCGCCGATCCTGGCGAGCTCCGCCTCGGTCACGTCGCGGTCGACCGCCACCCGCGCACCCTGCACCACGCTGCGAACCCGTAGCTGGCCACTCGCGTCGATGAAGTCGAGGCTGCGCGCGCGACCGTCGGTGGTGACGATGTAGCGCTCGGAGGCGGCCGCCATCGCGCTCGTATTGAAGTGGATCCGGTCGTGGCTCCTCTCCGAGCCCGGGGCCGGCGGCCGGTAGTGGCCCGAGGCGATCGACGTCAGGGGGGCGCCGCTCGGCTGTGCGGGGTCCCAGAGATAGAACCTCTTCGTGGCATCGAGCGGGGTGTCGACCCTCAGCGGAATGTCGTCGGGACCCGCCAGAAGCAGCCGGCCGTCGGGAAGGGATCCCAGCAGATAGCAGCAGGCGGGGGCACGAGGGCCCGACCGGTTGCTCGGCGGAGCCCAGGTCCGGCGCAGCGAACGTCGTCGCTGCCCATCGGTCGCGAACGTCTCGACGCGGGAGACGCCCAGGTTCGCCAGCACGACGCCGTTGGGCCCATCACGAAACAGCGCCGCGACGCTTCTCAACTCCCCGGGTCCGTCACCGCTCCGGGCGATCCGGCCGGTGCGCTCGCCGGAGAACGAGTACAGCGAGACCCCCTCTTCGTACTGGTCCACGAGGGCGATCACCGAATCGCCGAGAAGGAGGCCGGAGGTGACCAGGCCCAACGGGGCATCCTCGAGTCCCAACCGAACCATGGGCGAATCGGCCGTCAGGGTGTGGCGCGGAGCACTGCTCCGGAGCGTGATGCCGGCGCTGTCGCGGACCGCGTCGACCACAGTCCCATTCGAGGCTGGATCACATGCGGCAGGCCACACGGCCAGCAGCAGGACGGTCCATCCAGCGAGCCGGTTCACCGTCCTATTCGCCTCCTCCCTGCGCCCCCCTCGTCTCGGCCTGAAGCTCTTCGACCACGGCCTGGATCGCCGCGAACATCTCGGGGATCGGTCGTGCCTCGACCTCGCGCACCTGTCCGTTGCCCCGCGACACCAGAATCGTGGGTGTGCTTCGCACTCCGAGTCCCGCCCCCAGCTCGAGCGTGGCCGAGATGGTCTCTGCATGGGTATCGCTCCGAAGGCAGGAGCGGAAAGCCGCCTGATCCATTCCGAGGTCGCCCGCGTATTCCTCGAACCGTCCTACCGGAGGCGACGGGGCGAGCGACCACGCCGATTGGCTGCGAAAGAGCGCATCGTGGTAGTCCCAGAACATGCCCTGGTCGTCGGCGCAACGGGCCGCGCGCGAGGCCAGGAAGGCGTGGGGGTGGATCGCGGTCAGGGGAAAGTCGTAGAAGACGAGCTTCGCGGCGCCCGACTCGACGAAGGCCGCCTCCAGCTGCGCCTTCACGGTGCCGGCGAAGGAGCCGCAGACGGGGCATTGGAAGTCTGCGAACTCGAGAATCGTGATCGGCGCGGCCTCGTCGCCGGAGCGAACGCCCCTCGCGAGGGTAGCAAGCTGCTGCATGTCACCGATGTTCAACTCCACCGGTGCGATGGCGACCTCGGCGCCCGCACCTCGGTCCATGCTGACGCCGAGCCCGACCAGCACGGCGACCCCTACGACAACGGCGATGACCTTTCCATTCATTCTCGGTTCTCCATTCAGGGCGGGGCCACCCCATCGACCCCGTCGCCTGCGAGAATGCGACGCGCACGGCGTCCGGGCCAGCCTTTCGGCCTGTGCGCCGCAACCCGCTTCGCCGGGCGCTGGAGGGCCGCAATGTGGGCGGGCCTTGGCGGGGGTGATATCTTATCTTGGGCAAGTTTCGACGAGCGGCCGCCCACCGGGACCCATTCAGACTCCGTAGAGATCAGATGACCAGGCGCAAAATCAACATGAAGGACAAGCCGGAACTCGAGGCTGTGTCGCGAAAGATGGCCACCCTCGCCCTCCAGAAGTCTCGCCAGGAAGGGCTGCTGAAGGTGCGGCAGAAAGAACAGCTTCGGAGAGCGCTCGCGACGGCGGCAGAGTCGCTGGGGTGGGACCTCATTCCGGGCGATCGTACCGACCGTGTCGCGGTAGCAGCTCGCGACATGACCCTTCTCGCCGACGCCGGCGCGAAGTCGCTCGAGCAGGATCTGGTCGAGCTCCTCGATGGCAAGAAGAACGAGCTCAAGGAGTTGAAGAAGGTCGTCAAGTCGGTCACGGCACTGGCCACCGACAAGAAGGCCGAGTTCCCGGCCGAGATCGACTACTCCTATACCGCCCGCAACGGCACGCGCGGGCTGTACACGAAGTTGGATTCGGTCACGGTGAACGACCCCGACGAGGCGTTGAGTGCCGCGGCCGCCATCGAAAAGCGCTTCGACAGCGTGACGAAGCTGCGCGACGAGATGCTCATCGAGCTCAAGGCGAAGCTGCGCCAGGTGGGCGAGGTGCGCAAAGACGCCCCGGCATTCGTCGAGGCATCGAGCGGCATCGTCGTCGACGTACTGGCCACACTCGTCTAGAAGTTTTCCAGAGGCGAGCGCGACCCTCAGTCCACCGGGAAGTCGAGGCCCTGAGGTATGGGGCGTCCCAGTAGACGAGCCATAGCCGCGATCTGCCCCTGATGGTGGAAGATGTGGGTCTGCGTGCGATAGATGACCCGCCCGGGCACGAGATCGCGCTCGATGTCTCCCCAGGTGGTCATGCGCCGGGCCGAGCTCAGTTCCGCCGGGGTGGCCGAGCGCAGGTAGTCCTCGGTCGCCGCAGCGACCCGCGCGCGGAAGGAGCGTAGTGCTTCGATCGAGGCGTGGTCGGCGGCATTCTCGTCGGCCAGCATGAGACCGCGCAGCACGCCGACCCAATACCGCTCGCACACCACGACGTGGTGCAGCTGCAGACGAATGGTCGCGTAGCCGAAGCCGTCCAGTTCCCGATCGAGGTCGCCGTCGGCGAACTCCGCGCAGTGGTCCAGGAGCTGGACCAGGCTCGAATGGGTACGGCCATGGAGATCGAGCAGCGCCTCAGCAGTGAACACGGTGTCCCTCCGACGTGGGTTACGGCCCGGCGCTCGGCCGGCCTCAGTGCGCGGTTTTCGAAAATTGGCGCACCGCGAGCCCGAACACCACGAGGCCATAGGCGACCAGCGCCGCGAGCGGAACGGCCACCGCCTCGAAGCCGGCGCCGCGCACAAGAACGGCGCGCATGATCTCGATGAAGTGTTTGACCGGGCTGAGCTGCCCCACGACCTGGGCCCAGTCCGGCATGCTTCTGAACGGGGTGAACAGCCCGCTCATCAGCAGGTAGACCATGTTCACCGTAAACGCGATGAACATGGCCTGTTGCTGGGTCTCGACGACCGTCGAGATCCACAGTCCGATCCCGAGCGCCACGAACAGAAAGGCGACCGCCGAGACGGCGACCACGAACAGGCTCCCCTCGATCGGAATGTCGAAGACGAAGCGGGCGACCGCGATCCCGACCGCGAGATCGATGAGGGCGATGATCCAGAATGGAAGGAGCTTGCTCGCGATGAACTGGCCCCGCGTGACCGGCGTCACGCTCAGCTGCTCGAGCGTCCCGACCTCCTTCTCCCGCACGATGTTCATCGAGGTGATCGACATCGCGATGATCGTCACCAGCAGCACCAGGATGCCCGGCACCATGTAGTCGTAGTAGCGCAGTTCGGGGTTGTACCAGCCCTGAGCGCGCAGGTCGACCACACCCGCCGTCGAGACCCCGCCACCGGCCGTCTGCGCGCCGGCTCCCGATATCTCCGCGGCATACCGCTGAATGATCCGCCCGAGGTACGACTGCAGAATTCCCGCGGCCGCGCCGTCTTCGGCATCGAGGATCATCTGCACATGGCCCTCGCCGGTGCGCGCCAGATCCCGCTCGAAGCCGGGAGGGATCTGGAGAATGATCGAGGCACCACGCTCGAGCAGGGCAAGATTCGCCGGCTCCATCGACATCGAGCTGCCCGCGAACACGAAGCGCCCCGACCCCTGCACTCGACTGAGCAGGCCCCGCGAGGCCGTCGATTGGTCCTGATCGACCACCCACAGGGTGCCCTCGCTCACCTCGAAGGTCGCCGCACTCGACAGCACCAGCAGCTGCACGATCGGAATGACCAGGAGCATGCGAAGCATGGTCTTGTCACGAACGATCTGCCGGAACTCCTTGCGGAGCAGAAATCGAATGGTGCGCATGGCTCAGCTCAGCCGAATGTCGAAGGAGCGGATCGAGACCACGAGCAGCACCGCCGTCATGCCGGCCAGGACCGCCGTCTCCTGCCAGAGCTCGGCGATGCCCACCCCCTTGAGCATGATTCCGCGGGCGATGAGGAGAAACCACTTCCCGGGAACGATGTTCGAGACCACCTGCAGTCCCAGGGGCATGCTCGAAATCGGAAAGATCATGCCCGACAACAGCAGGGTCGGAAGCATGAGTCCCATGAGGGCCCCCACCATCGCGGTGCGCTGCGAACTCGTGATCGACGCGACCCACACACCGAGCGCCAACGAGACCACGATGAAGAGGAGGCTCTCGGCGAGAAGGAGCGAAAGGCTGCCGCGAAACGGCACCTGGAAGACGAGCCAGGCCGCGAGCAGCACACTCACCACATTGACGAACCCCAGGACGAGGTAGGGGAGCACCTTCCCGACGATGATCTGCCAGGGACGAAGGGGTGAGACGAGCAAGACCTCGAGGGTGCCCCGTTCCTTCTCGGCCGAGAGAGAGATCGCCGACATCAGGGCCGACACGATGGTCAGCAGCATCGCGATGAGTCCCGGCACGAAGAGATTCACGCTCTCCCGAGTCGGGTTGAAGCGCATGCGCACGTCGGGAATGATCCGCACGCCGCCACCCGCCCCCGGCCCCATGCGGCCGGCCTGCCAGGTCTCGACCACCGAGGCGGCATACGCCTGCATCGTACTTCCGCTATTGGGATCGGTGGCATCGGTGATCACCAGCAGCTGGGCTCCCCCCGGGCGCGTCATGCTCGACCCGAAATCCGGCGGGAAGACGATCGCCTGATCGATCGTGCCCGCCTTGAAGGGCTCCGCGAGTGACTCCACCGCGGCGTAACGCCCCACGAGGCGGAAGGCGTCGGTGCCCTGAAAGCGGGACTGTAGCGACAGCGACGCCTCGTCGGGGGCGGGGTCGACGATGGCGAGGCGAACCCCGTTGATCTCGGTCCGAACCGCAAATCCGAACAGGAGTACCTGGGCCAACGGGAGGATCAGCAGAATCGCGAGCGTGCGCCGATCGCGCAGAATGTGCCGCGCCTCTTTGCGCATGAACCCAATCAGCTCGTTCACGCGGCGCTCCCGTGGGCGCCGGGACGGGCCAGGCGCACGAAGGCCTCGTCCATGCTGTCGACGCCGAACCGGCCCTTGATCTCGCCCGGGGTCCCGAGGGCCGCCACCCGACCGTCGACCATGATCGAGACCCGGTCGCAATACTCCGCCTCGTCCATGTAGTGCGTGGTGACGAAGACGGTCGTTCCCCGGCCCGCGGCCTCGTAGATCATCTCCCAGAACTGTCGGCGGGTGATCGGGTCGACGCCCCCCGTCGGTTCATCGAGAAAGACGATCACGGGGCGGTGCACCAGAGCCACCGAAAAAGCGAGCTTTTGCCGCCATCCGAGGGGGAGGGAGGCCACCAGCCGGTTGCGGCGAGGTTGCATGTCGAGGCGATCCAGCAGCGCATCGGTCCGCTCGGATATCTCCGCGTCGGAGAGCCCGTAGATCCCGGCGTACAGCTCGACGTTCTCCTGCACCGTCAAGTCTTCGTAGAGCGAAAATCGTTGGCTCATGTAGCCGATGCGGCGCTTCACGGTCTCTGGATCGGTCGCGACGTCGTAGCCGGCGACACGGGCGTGCCCCGAGGTGGGCGCGAGGAGGCCGGTGAGCATACGGATCGCCGTGGTTTTCCCGGCCCCGTTCGCTCCGAGAAAGCCGAAGACCTCACCCGGGGCCACCGAAAAGCTGATGGAGTCGACGGCCGTGAAGTCGCCGAAGCGCCGGGTCAGCTCCACGGCCTCGACCGCGGCCTCGCCTGCGGGAGTGCGCGGGGCGGGGGTGGGCGCTGCGTTCGGGGCCGTCATGACGAGACCCCGCTCTCGGCCGGTCCCATCAACAGCATGAAGGTGTCTTCGATGCCCGGAGTCCCGGGGCGGGCCGCGTCGAGAGCGAGTCCGCGGGACTCCGCGAAGGCCGCCACATCGGCGGTGGCCCTGCCGACATCGACGTCATCGCGGGCATCGGTGAAATGGAGTCGATCGCCGAAGGGGTAGACCGAGTGCGCGTGTGGAGCCTCCCTCAACACGTTCAGGAGCCGGTACCGGTCGGGTCCCCGCACCTCGACGAGAGGGAGCGGATAGGCGGCCACCAGGGCGCGGGGCGTATCGGTCGCGAGCAGGCGGCCCTTCTGGATGAGGGCCACGCGGTCGCAGCGGTCGGCCTCGTCCATGTAGGGCGTCGACACCACGATCGTGAGCCCCCCCCGACGCAGGTCGTGCAACAGGTCCCAGAATTCCCGCCGGGAGACGGCATCGACCCCGGTGGTGGGCTCATCCAGAAAAAGAATCTCGGGCCGATGCACGAGGGCGCACGACAGGGCGAGTTTCTGCTTCATTCCCCCCGACAGGTTTCCCGCCGCGCGGTCCTTGAACGGCTCGATCTGGCCATAGATGGGCGCGATCATGTCGTATTGTTCGGCGACCGTCGTGCCGAAGGCCGTGGCGAAGAAATCGAGGTTCTCCTCGACCGTCAGGTCGCTATAGAGCGAGAAGCGCCCGGGCATGTATCCCACTCGACGGCGAAGGGCCCAGAGATCGGTCTTCACATCGAGCCCGAGCACGCGCGCCTCACCGGCGTCGGCCTCGATGAGCGTCGTGAGGATTCGAAAGAGCGTGGTCTTGCCGGCACCGTCGGGCCCGAGGAACCCGAAGATCTCGCCCTGTTCGATGCGCGCGGAGAGCCCCTCGACCGCTCGATTGTCACCATAGGCATGCGTGATCCCGACGATGTCGACCGCCGGACCAGGGTCGAGGTTCACGGTGCCCCCGCCTCTCCGGCGCTGTTGAGCACGAGTTCCGCCGGCATGCCGATCTTGAGACGGCGATCGAGGTTGGGCACCCGCACCTTCACGGCGTAGACCTGATCGACCCGTTCGTCGCGGGTCTGAATCGGCGTCGGGGTGAACTCCGCCTGGGAGGCCACCCAGGTGAGCCGGCCGTCGCGGCTCTCGATCGCGCCCGAGCCCGAGTCGAACTGAACCCGGACCGATTCGCCCACCCGCAGGCTGGCCAACTGGTTGCCGGTGACGTAGGCCCGCAGGGTGAGGGTATCGAGCGGGGCGATGGTGTAGAGCGGACGGCCCGCCTGCACGACCTCGCCGGCCTCGACCAGCGTGGTCAACACGGTGCCGCCGATCGGGTTGATGACGGTGGCCCGCCGGATGCGATCCCTCAACTGTTCTGTGCGCGACGCCACGATCGCCTCTTCCTGTCGGGCGAGCCGCACCCGCGCGCGGGCCCCGTCGATCTGCGCCTGGAGCGAGGTGACACTGCCCTCCAGCCGATTCAGGTCGCCCGCCGTGGCCGCCTCTCGATCGAAGAGCCGCTGTACACGCTCCAGGTCGGTCTGGCTCGTGGCGAGTTGAGCCTCCAGCGAGCGCACCTGCGCGGCGGCCTCGACCGCGCGAAGGCCGGCCGACTCTTCCTGGAGCACCAGCTCCGCGGCCTGCAGCGCCATCTGAATGGTGTCGACCTGCGCCACCATGACGCCCGCCGAAATCTCGTCGCCTTCTTCGGCATCGAAGCGGATCAGCGTGCCGGCCGCCTCGGCCGACACCACCACTTCTCGGGACTCGAAGTTGCCGTAGGCGTCGGGCTGTTCTGCGTTACAGGCCCCGAGTGCCAGGAGCGTCAGCAGGGCGGGGAGTCGAAGAAAGATCTGCATGGCTAGCGAAGCTCCACGCCGAGAGTGATCAGATAGTGGGCCTGGGC
>CBDUEZ010000189.1:0-8282 GCA_965366355.1 uncultured bacterium | reverse complement strand
AACGTCGGCGACCGTCGCGCGCCCGTCGAGGCGGCGGAGGGCACGAAGAACGGGGGTGGGGTCGAGGGTCGGCGAAAGAACGCCGGCGTCAGCCATGTGGATCTCCGAACGGTCCGGTGCGTGGGGCGGTGGGGGCAGTATAACCCCGGTACGGCATTCGGGTTCGGGACCTTCACGCCAGAGCGCTGATCGCGAGCCCAGGGTGGCCGTCGATCGCGAGGCGCGCTTGACCCCCGGGTCGCGGCTGCGCTAGGAATGTGCCATGGAAGCCGGACCACGCCTCGCTCCGTCCCTGGATCACCATGCGCGCCACACTACCGCTGTTCGTCGCCCTCGCCTTCCTGCTCCCCTCCGCACCGGCCGCGGGCCAGGATGTGGGCTCCGAGGTCGTGGCTCGGGTGCTCCGAACGACCCCGCTGATCGATGGTCACAACGACTTGCCCTGGGCCATCCGCGACGCGGCGGGCCGAGACGTCGAGGGGTATGATCTGCGCTCGACGACCCCGGGGCACACCGACCTCGCCCGACTGCGGGCGGGAGGGGTCGGAGGCCAGTTCTGGTCGATCTTCGTGCCCTGTGACGCCGTGGCTGAGGGCGCCGCGAAGGTGCAGCTCGAACAGATCGACATCGCGCAGCGCGTTTTTCGCCTCTATCCCGACGCCTTCGGCGAGGCCTTCACCGCCTCCGATGTCATGCATGAGTTCGGACGGGGACGGATCGCGTCGCTCATGGGACTGGAGGGAGGACACGTCATCGAGAACTCCCTCGGGGCCCTGCGCGCCTACTACGCCGCCGGCGCCCGGTACATGACGCTGACCCACGGGTGCAACACCGATTGGGCCGACTCGGCCACCGACGAGCCCGTGCACGGTGGCCTCACCGACTTCGGGCGCGAGGTCGTGCGGGAGATGAACCGGCTCGGCATGCTGGTCGACCTGTCGCACACTTCGCCCGAGACGATGCACGATGTGCTCGATGTGGTCGAGGCGCCGGTCATCTACTCGCACTCGTCCGCCCGGGCGCTGACCGACCATGTGCGCAACGTGCCCGACGACGTGCTGCGGCGGCTTCCCGCCAACGGCGGGGTCGTGATGGTCACCTTCGTGCCCGGATTCGTCAGCGAGGCGGTGCGAACGTTCGACGGCCCGGCGGCCGAGGCGCCGCGCGCGGTTCTCGGCGATGTGGCCGATCACATCGAGCACATCCGCTCCGTAGCCGGCGTCGAGCACGTGGGTCTCGGCGGCGACTTCGACGGCATCACCTCGGTCGTGAGGGGACTCGAAGACGTCTCGACCTATCCCGCCCTGCTCGTGGAATTGGAGCGCCGCGGGTGGACCGAGGGCGAATTGCGGGCGCTGGTCGGCGAAAACGTGCTGCGAGTGATGCGGGAGGCCGAGGCCGCTGCGGCGCGCATCCAGAAACAGCGCCCCCCGTCGAGGGCGATGATCGGGGTGGGGTCATGAGCGCCGTGCGTCCGGGCCCCGACGAGCATGCGCCCTACTACGCCCGCTACATCGGCCTCGTGCCCGACGGAGACATCGTCGAGACCCTCGCGACCCAGTGGCCCGATACGGCCCGGATGCTGGGCGGACTGGGTGAGGAGAAGGAGCTCTATCGATACGCCCCCGCGAAGTGGAGCGTCCGGGAATCGGTCTCCCATGTCGTCGATGCCGAACGAGTCTTCACGGGACGGGCTCTTTGGTTCGCGCGCGGGGCGACCGACGCACTTCCGGGCATGGACCAGGAGGTCTGGGTGCCCGCTTCCGGCGCCGACGCTCGTGCCGTCGTCGAACACCTCGCCGAATGGGCGGCGGTGCGCACCGGCCTCGTCTCGCTGCTCCGCGGGCTTCCCGAGGCGGCCTGGAGCGCACGCGGGGTGGCGTCGGGGGCCGAAGTAAGCGTTCGGGCCCTGGCCTGGATGATCGCAGGGCACGAACTCCATCACCGCACGGTCTGGCGCGACGCGTACGGGATCGGAGACTCGTGAGTCCCGAACGCCTCGAACCGCGGCGGCGGGATCGCGGTACGGACGAGGACTTCATTCGGGCGGCGCTGCGAACCCTTCCCTGGGGCACCCTCGCGGTGCCGGCGGGGGAGGGACCGCCACACGTCAACACCAACCTCTTCGTGCACGAGCCCGAGCCGGATCGCATCTATCTGCACACGGCTCGCGTCGGGGCGCTCGCCGAGGCCGTGCGAGGCGCCGGCGACGGCGGAATTCCGGCCACCTTCACGGCCGCGACGATGGGGCGACTACTTCCGGCCGACACCGCCCTGGAATTCAGCGTCGAATATGCCGGAGCGACGGCCTTCGGGCGGCTGCGTGAGGTGGCCGAGTCGGACGAAGCGACGACGGCCCTTCAGGCGATCCTCGATCGGTATGCTCCGCACCTCGAGCCCGGCCGAGACTACCGGCCCATCGTGGCCGAGGAACTGCGCCGGACGGCCGTCTACCGTCTCGATGTCGAAGGGTGGAGTGGCAAGCAGAAGGTGGTCGGCGAACACCCCGGAGCGTTTGTGCTTCCGGTGCCGGCGCCGCCGCTCGGCTGAATCCGACGCCGCCGCGCGGCTGAATCCGGCGGCGGCGGCGCCGGCCTCCGCTACTCTCCCTGGTCGAAGAGGGCCGTCGACAGATACCGATCGGCGGCCGACGGAAGGATCGCCACGATCCGCTTGCCCTCCATGCCGTCGCGTCGGGCTACTTCGAGGGCCGCGTGGATCGCGGCCCCGGACGAGATCCCCGCCGGGAGTCCCTCGACACGAGCCGCCTCCCGCGCCATCGCGAAGGCGTCGTCGTTGGCGATCGTCATCACCTCGTCGATCACCTCGGTGTCGAGAACGTCGGGAACGAAGCCGGCTCCGATGCCCTGAATCATGTTTCCTGGCCCCGGCTCGCCCCCGGACAGGACCGGGCTCGTGGCGGGCTCCAGGGCCACGACCTTCAGATTCGGGTTCTTCGCCTTCAGCGCCTGACCACAACCGGTGATCGTGCCGCCGGTGCCGACTCCCGAGACCAGGACGTCGATCCGACCCCCGGTGTCTCGCCAGATTTCCTCGGCCGTGGTGCGACGGTGAATGTCGGGGTTGGCCGGGTTCACGAACTGACCGGCCTGTACGGCGCCCGGAATCGAGGCGAGGAGTTCTTCGGCCTTGGCGAATGCGCCCTTGATGCCGTCCTCTTTCGGGGTCAGGTGCAGCTCCGCTCCCAGGAGCCGCATCATCTTCATGCGCTCCACCGACATCGACTCGGGCATCGTCAAGACGCAGCGGTAGCCGCGAGAGGCGCAGACGAACGCGAGGCCGATTCCGGTGTTGCCGGAGGTCGGCTCCACGATCGTGGTGCCGGGACCGATCGTGCCGTCGCGTTCACCGGCGTCGATCATCGCGACGGCGATGCGGTCCTTCACTGACGCGAGGGGATTGAAAAATTCGCATTTGACGAGCACCTCGGCGAGCGCGCCGTGGGCCTGGGCGAGTCGGGAGATGCGGACCAGGGGGGTATTGCCCATGGTCGCCGACAGGTCGTCGAAAATGCGGCCGCGGCCGGGGGTGTCGTGGGGCCCGGAGGTATGGGCGGTGGCGGAGGTGATATCGGTCATCGGTAGCCCTGCGGTAGGTAGAGACGTCGGTGCTCGATCCGGTAGGCGCGAGTAGGCCGAAAATCGGCTCACTCGATGCGCACCCTCTACCGAATGATACGGGCAGACACATCCCCGCGCGTTGTATGGCCGTCGAGGTCGACGAAGTCGACGTGCACGGGCCACGACACGGCGGCGGTGATTGCCGCCACCAGGGCCGGATCGGTATCGACCGATACCGCCGTCCCGAAGGCCTCTTCGATTCCTGAGCCGCCGAGGTCGTCGACGACCGTCAGCGGAGTCCCACGGCATCCGTCATCGGGGTAGACGCCCACGGACTGGAGCACGTCGTCGAGGTTGTCGCTTCCCTGGGGATCACTGGCGGTGGCCACCACGATGATCCCCTCGCCGACCTGCACTTCCAGGCCGACGTCGAGGATCAGTGGCCCGTTCGGGGCGTCGGCGAAGGGGAGCGCTCGCAGGTCACATTGGTTTGCCTCCGGCTCAACTCCGTCATCTCCGCAGGCGGCGGCCGCGACGCAGAGGGCGAGGAGGAGGGTCCCGGCGAGTAGGTGGCGAAGAAACATGACTCTCCGTGGATGGGCGGTGAAGGAAACGTCCCATCGCTCGTACGCCGGAGGGGGACTGCGCTTTCAAATGACGGCGCACATCGGGGCGGCGCCCTGTCGCGGCGGCGGGTGAGGCGGGGCCGACCCCCCCCCTGCCTCCCAGACGGAGATCAGTACCAGACCCCGGGGTCATCTTCCCTGCCCGGCTCGGCGCGATAGGAGCTCTCGCCGCCGCCCTCTCCCGCGCCGCCTTCGCCGGCGCCTCCGCTCCCCTCGGATGCCGTCTCGCTACCGCCCGCGCCGTTGGACTTGATGGTCAGCTTCGATCCGTTCGCGTTCTCGATCTCGACCTCTCCTCCGACGATGGCGGTGATCACCGCCGCGATCCCCATGAGGAGTCCCCGGAACATCTGCGTCTGGGGAGGATTGCCCTCGGGTGGTTCGATCGAGACGCCCGGGACATCGGTGCGAACCGAACGCCCGCTCGACGACACCGTGTAGCTGCGGCCGCCGAAGGTGAGCTTCCCTCGACTGTCGTTGCCCCGCGACGGGTACGACCAGGCGTGCCGGTCCCGCCCGTCCAGCGCCCGAAGGGTCACCAGGTGGCGCCCCCCCTGCATGTCGCTCATGCGCACGCCATAGCGACGACCCCGTACGGTCAAGACGAAGCGGGCGTTGCCCGAGCCGCTTCCGCCCGAGCGGGTCTGGCCGAGCGACGGCTGGGCGCCGAGAACGAACAGGCCGGAGGCGAGCGCGGCCCGCACGAGGAAGGAGCGGCGATCGACGATCAGGGGATGAAGCGAAGGCGATGGCATGGTCCACCTCGGAGAAGGAGGGCGACGAGTGGGTTCACACTCGTGGCGCCGGTCCGGGTGGAAATCGGCCACCGGGTGGAGAGGGAGCCGCACGCCCACTCACTCGGCATGTGGCGCATCGGCACATTCGGCCGCCGGGCGAAGCTCCCTAGGTTTGGCGCCTCGCAGACCGTGAACTCGCCACTTTGGACGGCACGAGCCCACGCATGCGTGGTTCCGCGCGCGGAGCGAGCGGAATCATCCTTTTGTTTCGAACGGCGAGGCCGAAAGGACGGTTTGGGGCCTATGGCAGGGGCAACACAACGGACGATGGTCGGAGCGTGTCAGAATGTAGAGTTGTGGGCGAGCAAGGGCTGTAGACCAAAGGTGGGTAGAACAACGCCCGAGGATCGGTGTGCGTGGTGGCCCTCGGCCGTGGCTGTCGCCCGATGAGTAGCCTGGCGCTCAACCAGATCGTGGCCCGACTGGCCATTGAGCAGCACGGGGTAGTAACCCGACGACAACTGATGTCCAACGGGGCATCCGAGGGCGGAGTTACCCGGTTGATGGAGCAGGGATGGCTGCGCCCTCTGTATCGTGGTGTGTATCTGGTGGGCGCGGTGGCGCCCCCCCTCGCTGAGGAGTTGGCTGCCTGCCTGGCGTGCGGCCCCAGCGCCGCTCTTAGCCACAGGAGTGCCGGGATCCTGTGGAGGATCCTTCCCGAGCAAGCTCGACCCGATCGCATGGAGGTGTCTGTCCGGCGGGGGCAGAGAACTCGCCCGGGGATCCGGGTCTATCGGTCCTCTTCCCTTGGCGATGACGAGATTACGGTACGGCAGGGAATCCCGGCTACGACTGTGCCTCGAACCCTACTCGACCTCGGACGCCTGCTGTCTCCGGCTCGCATGGAGCGAGCGGTGGCCGAGGCGATGGCGCTCCGCCTCACCGACTACAGCGAGATGGCGAAACTGATTGAGCGCCATCCCAGGTCCCGTGGGGTGCGCCGACTAAGGGCGGTCGTGGGCCGCGACCCGAAGCTCACGCGATCCACAGCCGAAAAGCGGTTTCTCAGGCTCGTCCGGGCTGCGGGACTGGACGAGCCCAGAACGAATTTCAGGGTCGCGGGCCACGAGGTCGATTTCTTCTGGCCTCAGCGGCGACTCGTGGTGGAGGTCGATGGGCGGGCCTATCACGCCTCGCCCCGTAGTTTCGACCGTGATCGCCGCCGGGACGCGGAACTGATGGGAGTGGGGATCCGCGTGATGCGCGTGACGTGGCGGCAGCTTACTGAGGAACCTGAAGCCCTCCTGATACGGCTCGGCGCCGTCTTCGCGCGGAATCATCCGTCCGTTTCGAACGGCGAGGCCGAGGGAAGGGTTTCAGGCCAATAGCAGGGGAAAGGCCACGCGGCACATCGCCACGCGGGCATGGTCGCCGCCCGGGAATCGGTCGCCCCGGGGGCATCGGTCGCTGCCCGGGCATGGTCGCCGCCCGGGCATGGTCGCCGCCCGGGCATGGTCGCCGCCGCGGGTCAAAACTCGCCACTTTGGACGGCCCGCGCCCACGAATGCGAGGTTCCGCTCGCGGAGCGCGCGGAACCATCCCTTTGTTTCGCTCGGCGAGGACGAACGGAGGGTTTCGGCTGAATGGCGCAGACAACCCTACGGACGACGGTCGCCGGGTGTCAGAATGGAGGGTTGTGGGCGAGCAGTCCACCGGCCAACCCCCCTCAACCGCTCGCCCCCCGAAACCCGACCAGTCGCCCGGCCTCGTCGTCCCACAACGCCAGGCCCAGCAGCTTCCAGGCGTCTCGCATCGTCACACGCGTCACCTGCTGAAAATCGGGATGCGCCAGCATCACCTCTTCCAGCCGGTAGTTCGGGATCCGGGGATTGAGGTGGTGCACGTGGTGGATGCCGATGTTGGCGGTGATCCATTGAAGAGGGCGGGGGAGGACCAGGTACGAACTGCCCTCGAGAGCCGCGTCGAAGTAGTCCCACTCGTCGTGTCGGTGCCAGTAGGTGTCTTCGAACTGGTGTTGCACGTAGAAGAGCAGCACACCCATCGAGCAGGTCATCAGCGTCACCGGGATCTGCACCGCCAGAAAGCGGCCCCATCCGAGCCAGCTTCCGAGCCCCACGACGAGGAGCACCACCCACAGATTGGTCCACCAGACGGATCGCCAGGCCTGGGTCCAGTCCCTCGGAATATCCCAGGGAAAGCGGTGTTTCACGATGAAATGAAATGCGGGTCCCACGGTGAGGAGCAGTAGGGGATTGCGGTACATGCGGTATCCCCAACGCCGCAGCGGAGTCAGCGCTCGATATTCCCGAACGGTCAGCGTGTCGATGTCGCCGAAGCCGCGGAAGTCGAGATCACCGGAGTGCGCGTGGTGATAGGCGTGCGTCTTTCGCCAGTACTGATAGGGAATCAGGGTGACGACGCCGATGCAGAAACCGGTCCAATCCCGGGCGCGGCGCGAGCGAAAGAACGACCCGTGGCCGCAGTCGTGCTGGATCATGAAGAGCCGCATGAGAAAGCCGGCCGTGGGCAGGCAGAGCAGAAGGCTGAGCGCCCAATGCACCCGCAGGCTCCACAGTGCAGCCGCCCAGAGCGACACGAAACCCACGATCGAGACGGTGAGCTGCCGCGCGCTGCGCCCGGTGTCGGCCCCCCGGTAGGGAGCCAACAGCCGGTTGAAGTGCTCGACCCGCTCGGGGTCGGGCCTGCGCATGTTCGGAGCGCTCATCGGTCACCCTCCCTCAGGCGAAGGCCCCCGAACCGCCGATCCGCGTACCCGAAGGCCCACGACCACCCTCCCACCCTCAGCCGCCGATCCGCCCCTCCAGGGCGTCGGCCTCGGCCTCCAGCGTAGTCAGCATCTCCTCGACGAACCGCTGCAACGCGATCTCGTCGGCCGCCAACGGCCCCACCCATCCCTCGGCCCCCCGCAGCCGGCCCGCCCGCGACCGCAGCTCGTTGGCTTCGCGGGCGAGGGTCTCGACCGCGGCGCGCACGTCGTCGGGCGTGCCGTCTTCGAGGCCCTGGGCCATGGCGCCGACCCGTCGCGCGAACTCCTGGGCACGAAGACCGAGACGGGCGCGCTCCGCGAGCACCGCCGTCCACTGCGCCCGCGTGGTGGGATCGACGTCGATGCGCGGATCCTCGCGCACGACGAGGGTCTGCTCACTGCTCACCCCGCCCGCGGTCAGCCGCACGGTGTAGCTCCCGGGCACGACCAGCGGACCGCTCGGCCCGCCCCGCGCTTCCTGCGCGCTCCCCAGCGCCATGCGCAGATTCCACACCGCCCGGTTGATGCCCGACCGCGGGGAGGCGACGGG
>CBDUEZ010000188.1:0-8283 GCA_965366355.1 uncultured bacterium | reverse complement strand
ATCGGGCTCAAGGTCTACGACGCGCTGGCGGGCAAATACGGCTTCGGGCCCTCGAAGCTCCTGTCGAAGGCCGAGACGATCGAGCGGCTCCCGACCATCGAGACCGAGGGACTCCGGGGCGGGGTCGTCTACCATGACGGCCAGTTCGACGATGCTCGGCTGCTGGTGCACCTGGCCCGCACGGCGGCGGAGCAGGGAGCGGTCCTGGTGAACTACGCGCCCGTGTGCGCGTTGCTCAAGGACGCCGGCGGTGTGGTGTCGGGCGTGCGGGTGCGCGAGGCGGAGCGGGGTATGGAAGTCGACATCGAGGCCCGCACCGTGATCAACGCCACGGGGCCCTTCGCCGATGGTGTGCGTCGCATGGACGACCCGACCGTGGCTTCGATGATTCGCCCGAGCCAGGGGATCCACATCGTGCTGGACCGTCGGTTCCTTCCCGGCGACTCCGCGATCATGGTGCCGGAGACCGACGACGGCCGGGTGCTGTTCGCCGTCCCGTGGAACGGCCGGGTCATCGTGGGCACCACCGACACGCCCGTCGACGAGGTCTCGCTCGAGCCGCGCCCCCTCGAGTCGGAGATCGCCTTCGTGCTCGAGCATGCCGCTCGCTACCTCACGGAAGACCCCGGGCCCGGCGACGTCCTCAGTGCGTTTGCGGGACTGCGGCCGCTGGTGGGATCCGAGGACGCCGATGACACCGCGTCGTTGTCGAGGGACCACACCCTCCAGATCTCTCCGTCGGGACTGGTGACGATCACCGGCGGCAAATGGACCACGTACCGCAAGATGGCGGAAGACACCGTCGATCATGCGGCGGTCCTGGCTGGGCTGGAGTCCGTGCCGTCGCCCACGAAAGATCTGCAGATCCACGGCTATCACCCCTCGGCAGATCGCTTCGGCGACCTCGCCGCCTATGGGGCCGACGCGCCCGAGATCCTCGCGCTGGTCGACCTCGATCCATCGCTCGGGGAATTGATCCATGCGCGCCTTCCCGCGATTCGAGCCGAGGTCGTGTGGGCCGCCCGAGAGGAGATGGCGCGCTCGGTCGAAGACGTGATGGCGCGGCGCACTCGGTCGCTCCTGCTCGACGCACGGGCAAGCATGGAGGCCGCACCCGATGTCGCCCGGATGCTGGCTGCCGAGTGGGGACACTCGGAGCAATGGGTCGACCGTCAGGTCGAAGAGTACTGCGCGCTTGCCCGCGGCTACGTGGCCGAGTGAGGAGCGAGGCCCTCGCGGTGCAGCGCGTGCGAATAGCGGCCGTACAGGTCGCGGTGCGCGAGAAAGTCGAGGATCCAGGTCTCGAACGGCGGCAGCGGTAGACGGGCCTCGATGAACTCCACGACGATCATGGCGAGCTGGAGCCGGTCGCGTGCCGCGAAGTCGATCTTCTGCCCGTCCAGGATCTGGTCGACCGCCCGATGAAAGTCGTCGGGATGCACCAGGGCGATAAAATGCGCGACCTGGTCCATGCGGTACGACGCGTACAGGGAGCGGAGCTGGTCGAGGTCGGCCGGCGGCGGCGACTCGGCGACCCCATCGTCGCCCTGCGCCAGCGAGTGCTCGGCGAGCACCGACCGAAACCATCGTTGCAGGAACGGTGAACTCGCCCGCTCCTGCTCGCGCACGTGGAGCGCCGAGTCGAGGAGGGCCGCCAGGAGAGGGTGCCCCATCGAGCGCGCCTTACCCTGGATCTCCCCCTCCGACAGTTCCACGAAAATCGGCGCCGTGCGTAGGTTCTCCTCGCCAGGCAGCGGAGTTTCGCTCTGGAATTCGAAGCGTCCGCGCCACCCTTCTTCGGGTGACCCGTAGGTCACGAGCATGCAGGTCCACTGCCGGCCGCCCCGCTGCAGTCGGCCGACGGTGTGGCGGCTTTCGGGCGGGGCTGGCGACTCGGAACTGTGCGTGTCGGTTTCGGGAGCGTGCATGACAGGATAAAGTGCTGGCCCTGCTTCGGCGCGGCAAGGCACGCCTTTTTTCCTTGCCGCGCTCGTAAACAGATGGTTATCGTGAGCATCCCGGACCTGTGAGCCGGGTCGGACCCCTACAGGTGTGCCATGCAGACCCACTCATCTCCCGATATCCGGCCCGAGGCGATGGCCGACGTCCCTGGCGTGTGCGAGTTGCCGCTCACTCGCGCCGTGGTGCAGTACCGGGACGTGCACGAGGTCGACATGCCCGGTGGGCGTATCAAAGACGTCGGCCTCGCCGTGGTGCTGGAGGGCAAGTACGCCTCGCACGCGGAGGTGGTCGACCTGGGGAGTGCCGAGGTGAAGCTGCTCGACCTCTCGGGAGAGCTCGTCATTCTCGACTGGGTGTACGAGCCCACGCTCGAACATCTGAACGGCCTCGTTCGCGGGGCCGCACGGGGGGGGAGCCGCACCGAACTCGACCGATTCTGCTTTCAGGTCGGACTCCGGATCCTCGAGCGCGCGGGTTTCGGTCCGTTGACCCGCTCGACCCTGCTCCGGGTGGGGTTTCGCGACATCTGCCGAGACCTCGACCTGCACGACGGCACCTCCGTGCGCTTCGTGTTGGGACAGGGTCGCGTGGTGCGCGCGCACCTGGACTATGACGGCAACGCCCTCGTGTTCCGAACCCCTACCGACGCGCGGGACCGGGAGCTCGAAGAAGCCCTCCTGGAGGCCTTCCCCGGGGCCTCCCTTCGTCTGGTGGTTCCCTCGAGTCCTGCCGCCACGGGGGGCTGCCAGGTGCGCTTCTCGCTGCCGCACGATCTCTCGGAGCTTCGGGAGCAGATGGCCGCTACGCGGTCGGGGCTCATCAAGCTGCTTCAGCGCTTCGAACCGTTGCGGTATGCCGCGGTCAGCGAAGTGATGTCGACCTTCGGTGCGCGGGCGACGTTGTCGAGGATTCGGGATCGCAGCCCGGGACTCACGACGCGACCGATCGTTCAGTCCGCCCCCGGCGGGCACACGGTGCATTGATGTCGCTCGACCCGCGAGTGGCTGCGGAGAGGTCATCGCGTGCTGTCCAGGGATCGGGTGCTTCTCCCGCCACGCTGGCCTTGCGTGAGCGGTACCAGGCCTACCGGCTTCGCCAGGGACGAGACCTCCTGAACCTGATCCCGCGCGAGGGGCTGAGGGAGGTTGTGCGCGCCTGTCGTCCCCTGGCCGCCTTGTCGCCGGGGACCGACGTGTCGCTCGACGATCTGTCGGCGTTCTGCGCCGATTTGTTGCCGTTGCCGCCCCTGTCGGTCTGGATGGCCGACTTCCAGCATCATCGAGAGGCGCACCTGGCCGACCAGGCGGCGGCGGAGGCCGGTCCTCGCACTCCCGAGGGTACGCCGGTGGCGGTCGCCGTCCGGCACTTTCGCGCCAGCGGCTCGGAGTGGGCGGGCCAACTCCTCGTCTGGCCCTGCAAGGGCCGCTGGGAGGGCGCGATCCAGTTCCACCGCGACGAGACCGCTCGCGTGTGGCGGACGGCTGCGATCTTCCAGGAATCCAGCGTATCGGCGATCCGCCAGCGTTTCGACATTTTCGACGATTCTACGCTTTCAGCCTTCCTCCGATCGTCGCTTCCCTGAAGTCCATTTTTTGTAAAAAATGGGCATCGCTCGAGAGGGAGATTTTCTCAGGACTCCCTCGGGATCGCCGCGTAATCTCGCCGTTCCGGCGAAAAAACTTCTGAAAAATCGTCATGTGGTCCCAGCCAGGAACGCCTGAATTCGGGGTTTGCGGCCGAATTCTTAAGTTGTTGTCGTATAATCACTTACGCAACTCGTGGGTGACGCGACATCTCTTTGATAGAGCCCTTGCGTCGGTCGAAATCCCGTTCTATTCTACCTCTCCGTCGCAGAGGGGGCGGCCTTCGGGGCCGTCTGCACACGGGGATCTCCACGCGGAGAGATTCTTTCCCCAAAGTTTTCAACTTTTCAACAATCAGGCACGCCGGAGTCAGCGCATGTGGGAAACGTGTTCCGTAGATTTGAAGGTCCGTCTTCCTCGGGATATCGCGGCCCAGGCGGAAGAGGTCCAGAAGACCGACCCCGAGTTTTTGAGTCGGGTGGTTCTCTACGGTCTCACGCGGCGCTCCATCTACCGTCACCTGCGTGACAGCCCCGGCCAGCTGGGTTCTGATTCAGACGAAGTTTCGGTCTCCCTGCCGTCGTAGGTGAGGGGTAAGGTTCGGCGTAAGGGCTTGCGCGCGTGAGGTCTCCGGGCGCACCATAGGGTCGCACAGCTGGGTATCCCCTTCCCGTTCACGGGTGAGTGCGCGATGGCGACCGAAGCGGAGTCGACACCCGACCACAACCGTGCCGACGCCGAAGAGATCCTGCGGGCCAAGTACCTCGAGTACTGCTCGGCTCAGATCGCGGATCTCCTGCTCTACCTGTCTCCCGATGAGATCTATCTCCTTGCGGAGAAGGCGAGCCGTGAGGGCGGTCGACTGGAGGCCCCCGAGCGCACGTACTCGAACCTCGTGCGGTCTGCGACCCACTGGCTTTCGACGCGAGTCGCCCTACCGCCCTTCGAGATCTGGCTCGACGACTATCGGGCTCACCAGGATCGCTACGAGAGCTATTTGATGGGCCTGTGGGAGTCCGAACCCCTGCTCCCCACCCGGGGCGAATTCGACGCCTGAGGGCCCGTTCGAACGACCGACCTCAGAAGGGCAGATCGTCGTCCGGCTCGGAGAGGGGACGAGACTCACTCGAGGCCGCGGCGCTCCCCGAATCCGACGTCGAGAACGAATTGCCGCCCTCGGAGCCGCCCGAACCGAGCATTACCATCTCGTGGATCACGATGTCGGTCCAGTAGCGGGTGTTTCCCTTATCGTCCTGGGTTTGCGAGTACTCCAGCCGGCCTTCGGCATACAAGCGGTCACCCTTCTTGACGTACTGCTCGACGATGTCGGCGAGCCGGCCGAAGAAGGTGAGCCGGTGCCATTCCGTCTTTTCTTGTTGCTGCCCCGATCGGTCCTGAAACGACCGGTTGGTCGCCAGCGAGACCTTGGCGACACGCGCTCCCGACGACGTCGCCCGGATCTCCGGATCGCTTCCGACGTTGCCGATGAGCATGACTTTGTTGAGCGAGCGACTCATGAGCGGGACTCCTGTGTGATCGAGGCATCAGCGGAGGGTAAAGTAGTGATGCGAGCCTCGGTGTCTACCGCCGTGCCGGTGCGACAGTAGATTGCGGCTCAGCCCCGACGTTCCTGGAGCAACTCGAGAAGAGCCATGACAGATCTGAAATTCGTGCGTGTCGTGTGGGAAGGTGAACTGGCGATCGTCACGATCGACCGCCAGGACAAGATGAATGCCCTCAATGGCGAGGTGATCGCCGAGTTGGGCCAGGTCTTCTCGAACCTGCTCACCGACGACGATGTGCGTGGCGTGATCCTCACGGGAGCGGGCGATCGTGCGTTCGTGGCCGGAGCCGACATCGGCGAGTTGGCGAAGATGGACTCGATTACCGGGGTGCGGGTCAGTCGCGAGGGTCAGGAGGTCTTTTCGGCGATCGAGCGGTTTCCGAAGCCCGTCATCGCTGCCGTCGGCGGGTACGCGCTGGGGGGCGGGTGCGAGCTCGCCTTGGCGTGCCACATCCGCATCGCCTCGGATCATGCCCGCTTCGGCCTTCCGGAGGTCGGGCTCGGCATCATTCC
Organism: uncultured bacterium; assembly: GCA_965366355.1. Taxonomy (GTDB): domain Bacteria; phylum Gemmatimonadota; class Gemmatimonadetes; order Longimicrobiales; family Gaopeijiaceae; genus Gaopeijia. The sequence continues at coordinate 2,661 of CBDUEZ010000188.1, read as the reverse complement.
CGGGTATGGGGGAACGATTCGCCTGGCCCGCCTGATCGGGCTGGGCCGGGCCATCGAACTGACCCTGACGGGAGACCACGTCAAAGCCGAACGAGCGGAGGCCATCGGGTTGGTGAGTGCCGTGGTTCCGCGCGACGAGCTCCTCGACCGGGCCAAGGACATGGCCCACAAGATCACACGAAACGGTCCCGTGGCCGTTCGGATGGCGCTCGAATCGATCTATCGCGGCGCCGACACCTCGATGCGTGACGCCCTCTCGTTCGAGTCGTCCCTCTTCGGCCTGCTGGCCTCCACGGCCGACATGAAAGAGGGCATGACGGCGTTTCTCGAAAAGCGGAAGGCAGACTTCCGCGGCGTTTAACCGCCGTCGCGATAGTTCCCGCCGAAGAGCACACGGTTGCGCTTCAGGTCCCAGATGACCCGATCGCCTTCCGTGAGCGGAAACTCCGGCGAGCGCAGATCGTAGCCCGTGATCAGCGTGGCCACGAACCGGTAGTAGCCCCCCGAACTGGGGCGCGTCACGTCGAACGACTTGACCTCGTTCAGGTTGACGTTGCCGAGGCGGCGGCGAGGTCCGTTGGCCGAGACCAGGTGCACCGTGAAATTGCTCAACTGCGAACCGGCGTTGTTGATTTCGACGGTCGCCTGGTACGACTCACGGTTCCCGGGATACTTCGGCGCGCTGGCGCAGGCGGAGGCCGCGAGCGCGAGAAGAACGACCGCGAGGGCGCGAATGGCACGGTTGCTGATCATCGGGAGCTCCAGGTACGGCGTTTCCATCGCCAACTTGATTGAGAGTACCTCTGTATACGCTGGTCGCGCCAGAAGGTGACGAGTGGGTGATCGACACGGCCGGCGCGGGGTGGTCTGCGCACCCCCGATTTCCTAAATTTCAGCATGGCCCAATCCTCCCTCCTCCCGCGCCTCGCGTGCGGTTGACGCACCTGTCGATCCGGCGCTTCCGGAACCTCGGTGTACAGGAGCTCGAGATCCCACCCGAGGGTCTGGCTCTGGTGGGTGAAAACGCCCAGGGAAAGTCGAACTTCCTCGAGTCGATCTATTACCTCGAGACCTTTCGCTCCTTCCGCGGCGCCCGCGACGAGCAGTTGGTGGGCTTCGACCATGACGTCTTCCGGGTCGCGGGGCGTCTCACGCCCCCCGACGACATCGCCCACGCGGTCGAGGTGACGGCGGCCTTCCAGAAGCGGGGAAAGAAGAAGAAGGTGACCGTCGACGGCCAGGAACCCGACCGATTGTCGGACGGACTGGGGCGACTGGCCGCCGTGATCTTCTCGCCGGCCGACGTCGCCATCGTCAACGAGGGGCCGTCGGAACGACGACGTTTTCTCGACATCGTCCTGTCGCTGAACGCCCCGGGGTATCTCCGGTCCCTTCAGCAGTTCCGGCAGGTGCTTCAGCAACGCAATGCCGCGCTGAAAGACGGGCAACCGGTCGCGCTGGTGCGGGTCTGGGACGAGTCGCTCGTACGCTCCGGCGGGTCGGTGATGGCCGAGCGTGCCCGGTGGGTCCAGGAAATCTCCGGGGTCTTCGAGGGGTACTATTCCGAGGTGTCGGGCGGGCAGTCGGCTCGGGTCGCCTACCGACCCAACGTCAGCGTCGGTGGCGCGCCGCCGATCGAGGAGTGGGTCGAGGCCTACCGGGTCGCGCTGGGTGAAGCCGGCGAACGGGAACGGAGAATGGGCACCACGGTGGTCGGCCCGCACCGCGATGATGTCGTACTTTCGCTCGAGGGCGAGCGACCTCTGGAGGTGAGGGACTTCGGTTCCGGCGGGCAGCGACGCACCGCGGCTCTCGCCCTGCGGTTGGTCGAGGCCGCGACGATTCGAACCGCTCGGGGGCAGGAGCCGATCGTGTTGATGGACGACGTGTTCGCAGAGCTCGACGCAGGACGCAGCGAGCGGATCCTCGACCTGATCGAGCGAGAAGAAACCGGGCAGGTCATTCTGACGGCGCCGAAAGACAGCGACGTGAAGGTCCGGCGAGGAGCCCTGCCGCGGTGGGGCATTCGAGCCGGGGTGATCGAGACATGAGTGGGTCGTCTCCGTCTCGCGACCGTGGTTGGAGCGCGGCGTATCGGGCGAGCACGTCGACGGGACGGCGCGTGGAGCCCACCAAGGTCGGCTCGTTCCTGACGCAGTTCCTGGAGCGGCAGGGCGTCAAGGAGCAGGTCGAGCGGGTCTCGGTCCTGGAGGAGTGGGCCGAGCGGGTCGGGCCGAAGATCGCCGAAGTGACCCGCGCCCGGTCGGTGGCGGAACGCACCCTCTTCGTCGAGGTGCGGTCCAGCGCATGGCTGATGGAACTGAACATGATGAAGGGGCGGATTCTGGCCCGGGTCAACGAGGGCCGACCCGACTCCCCTCTCGATAAACTGGTATTCGTCCTCTCGCAGGACGGCTAACGACGGGTGTCCGCCCGGTTGGGCGGGGTCACCGAACACCACGAACCGGAGAGGAACCGGTCCATGGCGGACAAAAAGAAGCAGGGCGGCGACTACACAGCGGGGCAGATCCAGGTCCTCAAGGGGCTGGAGGCCGTGCGCAAACGGCCGGGCATGTACATCGGCTCGACGTCGGCTCGAGGGCTACACCACCTGGTCTACGAGGTGGTCGACAACTCGATCGACGAGGCGATGGCCGGCTA
>CBDUEZ010000187.1:0-8343 GCA_965366355.1 uncultured bacterium | reverse complement strand
CTGAATACAGAAATCCCGGGCACGCATATGCGACGCCCGGGCGGTCGCTTTTTAGCTCGTTGTTTTACGTGGCGGCAATACGCGTCAAATCACCACGGAAATCTCTGTTGTGCATCGAGCCTAGCGCTCGCGGTCGCCGACGTCAACGCGCCGGCCGGTACATCGGTCAATCGGGTCGTCGCGGAATCCGCTCGGACGACTGCGCGGCCTGCCACGCGAAGTGGGCGAGAAAGATCGCCTGCTGCTTCAGCTCGTCTTCCGACATGCGCTCCGGCCAGTCGGCGTTGGTGTGTCGCGTACGCTGGTCGTACCCGTCGAAGTCCTTGATGACGTTGAAGGCCGGGATGCCCAGGCGATCGAAGGGCACATGGTCGGTGCTGCCGATCCCCTCCGTGATGTTGCGGGTCACGCCGAGGTCGTCCAGGGCGCCGAGCCAGACGTCGAACATGACCTTCGCCGGGGCATTCTCCTCCATGTAGAAGCCGAGCGAGCGGCCGGATCCGGGGTCGTCATTGAGATAGACCGCGAGCTTTTCCTGCGACTCCGGGTCGCCGAGGTGCCGCTCGATGTAGGCCCCCGCGCCGAGCAGTCCCTGCTCCTCTCCCGACCAGAGGGCGAACCGGATCGTGCGCCGCGGCCGCGCCCCGACCGCAGCCAGCAAGCGCGCCGCCTCCATCACGGCAAGGGCACCGTCGCCGTTGTCGGTGGCTCCTACCGCGGTGTGCCACGAGTCGAGATGAGCACCGACCAGGACGACCTCGTCGGCCACCTCGGGATCGGTGCCGGGAAGGTCGCCGAGCACGTTGTATGTGCGCGTGTCGTCGTCGTATCGGGTCTGCAATTCGACCCGGAGCGCGACCGGCACGCCCCGCCGGGCCAGTCGCACGATCATGTTGTACTGCTCGGCCGCGAGAATCATCGAAGGGACCGCGTCGTCGGGGGTGGAACGGCTGCCCAGCACGCCCACCGTGCCATCGCGATAGATGCTCGGACGCAGCGTCACCGCGGCGCCCGATTCCTGCATCAGTCCCGCCAATTCCCGCCGGTCAACGGCCGACTCGACCGGGATTCCCGGCGGATTCCCCGTGCGGATCGGCTCGTCGCTCAGCCCCGGCTGCGGCCGGTCTTCGTCGCGAAAGCCCTCCTGCGGTGGTGCGTCAGAACGATGGCCCCCCTCAGCGACGCGGCAATGGATCGCACGTCGTCGGCGGTCATGTCGCCGACGTAGACGACCGGCCCCTCGACCACCCCGCCCATCGACGGCGTCCAGGCCTCGGCGTGCGCATTGAGCGGCATGTAGCGCGGCTCGGTCATCTCGGCCGAGAGCTTTTGCAGGGTCCACCCGCGACCGAACTCGAAAGGCTCGAGTCGGGCATCGCTGAGACCCCATTCCGCGAAACGATCCCGCGCCCATTCCGCCGCCCGGTCATACTCCGGCGAACCGGTCAGGCGCGCTCCGTAGACATCGGTCAGGGTGTGGAAGAGGTCGAGGGCCTGTGATCGATTCAGGCCCTCGTCCACGAGGCGCTGGGTCATGTCGGCGTCGACGAGCGCCTGGGCATGGACTGGGGCCGTCCCGAAGGCGCCCGTTCCGCCCGCGACAAGACCGATCCAGAGTGCGAGGGACGCGGAGAAGAATCGCATGGCCGTCTCGGGAAATTGGAGAATGAGATCGCGTGGAGAGAAGGGCCCCATGATGGAGCTCGAACACCGACGTCGCCAGAACCTGCCCTGACCTGGATCCATCCGTGGTCATCCGGGTTTCGACCGAGAACACACGCTGAAGGCAGTCCCCTGTTGCCCAGGATTCGTATGACCCGCCGTCTCCTTCTCCTCGCTCTGGCGCTCGCCCTCTCGGCCTGCGGGAGTCCTCGCCGCATCGTCGCGTTCGGTGATGTGCACGGCGACCTGTCGGCCGCCCGAGCCGCCCTGCGACTCGCGGGCGCGATCGGCGACCAGGACCAATGGATCGGCGGTGATCTGGTGGTCGTCCAGACGGGCGACCAGCTCGACCGCGGCGACGAAGAACAGGCGATCCTCGATCTCTTCGACCGCCTTCGGGTCGAGGCGGAGGCCCACGGCGGTGAATTTCATGCGCTGTTGGGCAACCACGAACTCATGAACGTGCGGGGCGATCTGCGCTACGTGACCGAGGGGGGGTTCGCCGACTTCGACGACGCCACCGAGTTCGATCCCAACGACCCGAGCCTGGAGGCGTTCGAGCCGCAACAACGGGGCCGGATGGCTGCGTTCCTACCCGGGCGACCGTACGCCATGATGCTGGCTCAGCGAGACGTGATCTATCAACGCGACCAAACCGTCTTCGTGCACGGCGGGGTGCTGCCGGCGCACGCGGCCTACGGCATCACCCGTATCAACCGCGAGGCCCGCGAGTGGCTGCGAGGGGAGCGTGAGCGTCCCGACGTGCTCATCGGATCCGACAGCCCGCAGTGGACCCGGCTGTATTCCGACGATCCCGACGCCGATGCCTGTGCGGTGTTGGCCGACGCGCTGCAGCGGTTGGGCGCGAAGCGGATCGTAATGGGGCACACGATCCAGCAGGGAGGCATCGAGTCGGCCTGCGACGGAGCGGCCTGGCGTGTCGATGTGGGTATGGCGGCCCACTACGGCGGTTCTGTTCAGGTGCTCGAGATCGTGGGTGACTCGCTCCGGGTGCTGGCTTTCGATGAACGCTCGGGCGGGTGACCCCGGCGCGAACCTTGCAACTCGAGCGGTGGTTGTCTCGGATCGGCCGTCGGGCCGACGGATGCCCTTCCGCCCAGAGGACCGAATGTCTCGACCTCCACTCCTGCTTCTCGGCGCCACCACCTGCTTTCTGCTACTGGCGGCCTGCGAGGTCGAGGAGAAGGTGCTGGGCCCCGGCGATGATCCTTCACCGGCAGATTCTATCGCCCGGTGGTCGGATCCTTCCGCCTGGCCCACAGGCTCGGTACCTGGACAGGGACAGGCCGTGGTCGTCCCCGAGGGCACGAGCATGCGGCTCGATGTGTCGCCGCCGCCCCTCGCCGGCCTCCGTGTCGACGGCGAGCTCGTCTTCGACCGCCGCGATGTCGACCTCGTGGCCGATTGGATCCTCGTATCGGGTTCACTTCGCATCGGAACGGAGTCGAACCCCTTCACCCATCGAGCCCGCATCACCCTGACGGGACCGCTGGAGGTCGAAGCGGCCCCCGGGATGGGGAACCGCGTGCTCGGAGTCCTTCCGGGCGGGGCACTGGAGATCTGGGGCGAGACCCGCACGGCCTGGACCCGACTCGACGCGACGGCACCGGCGGGCACGGGGGCGATCACCCTGGCCGGCGACATCGACTGGCGGGTCGGTGAGCGGGTCGTGATCGCGCCCAGCGGCTTCGAACCACGAGAAGCCGAAGACCGCGCAATCACGGCCGTATCGGGGCGAACGCTGACCCTGGAGAGCCCCCTCGACCATCTGCACTACGGCGAGATCCAGACCATCGCCGGACGAGTCGTCGACGAACGGGCCGAGGTCGGACTCCTCAGCCGCACGATCACGGTTCGGGGCGCGGGGGTCGACGACGAGGGTGTGGTCGAGGCGAGCGAGGTCGGGTCCGGCGGACAGGTCAAGATCCTGGCCGGCGCCACGGCTCGCATCCAGGGGGTGGAGTTCGTGCACATGGGGCAGACCGGCCGACTCGGGAACTACCCGGTGCACTGGCACCTGGCGGGAGAGGTCGCGGGCCAGTTCCTTCGTAACAGCAGCGTCTGGCACACCAACAATCGGTGCGTCACGGTGCACGGCACCGATCATCTGGAGGTGGTCGACAACGTGTGCTACGACCACCTCGGCCACGGCTTCTTTCTCGAAGAAGGGGCCGAGACCGGGAATCGGCTGGTGGGCAACCTGGGCGTGCTGGGCCGCCGCCCCGACGGCGCGGCGCGGCTGCTCCCCTCCGACGATCGTCCCGCCACCTTCTGGGTGACGAACCCCGACAACCATCTCGAGGGCAATGTCGCCGCGGGGTCGCAGGGCATCGGCTTCTGGTACGCCCTTCCCGATCGCCCGCTCGGGCCCTCGGCGGGCGAGCCCGACCTTCCGCGACGCACCCCGCTCGGGGTCTTTCGCGACAACGTGGCCCACTCGAATCAACGCGGAGGGCTCTTCGTCGACCACGGCCCCCGCGCCGACGGCGAGGTGGAGACCACGAGCTACCGCCCAATCGAGGTGCCCGCCGACGCCGAGTCGGCCGTGGTGCCCGCCAACTTCGAAAATCTCCTGGCCTACAAGAACCGCACGCGGGGCGTCTGGCTGCGCGGGCATGCCCATCGGCTCACGGGAGCGATCCTCGCCGACAACCAGATCGGGGCCACTTTCGCCAGTTCGGAGAGTTTCCTGGAGAACGCCCTGGTCGTGGGCGAGACGGCCAACAACTCATCTCGTCAGGACGTCTACCGGGGCTTCGAGTTCTACGACGGACGGGTGGGTGCCCGTGGGGTGACGTTTCAGGGGTTTGCAGGATCGGGGAGCATTCCGTGGAGCGCCCTGGGCTACAACCGCAGGAACGCCTTTTCGGTGCACACCGGGAATGTGGCGGAGAATCTGGAGTTCATCGATTCGAACATCGTGTATCTGGAAGATCCGGAGACCGACAAGGACGGCGACAAGGGCGCGGTATTCCTGGATGCCCTGGGAATGGTGTCGGGTTCGGCCGGCCAATGGGTGGTGGCCCACACACCCTTCCTGATCACGCCCGGATGTACGGCCCGGCCCGCCTGGAACGCCTCGATCTGTCCCGGCCCCTATGTTCGGCTGATCCTGAATGCGTCGGCGGCCTTCGCGCCGCTGGATGTGATTCGAGACGACGGAGCCTCCGAGCGGTTCGTCGGAATCGGAAACAACCCCGACCGCTCCTCGATGAGCCTTGTGGCCAACCGACGGTATGTGCTCCAGACGAATGCCCACGCCGGAGATCTGCGACTGAGCCTCCGCGACGCCCGTCCCGGCGAGTGGATCGATGTGGATCTACCCGTGTCGTCGGCCCCCTCGCAGATCGTTCGGGACTACTGGGCGGGGCACCCCATGACCGACGGGGGCTCGCTCGGCGCCGTCCGGGCCGGCGACGGCTCCGTCTATTGGTACGACGCCGCAGGCGGGCGCCTGCACCTCAAGCTCGTCGTACAGCCCGACCGCGACTGGGCGCACTTCCGACTCTACCCGTAGGCCCATGTCGACGACGATCGCGATGCTCTGGAGTCCCGGTGCCCGACCCCACTCGATCCTGGGCATGCTGCTCCTGATCGGGGCCGCGGCCTGCGGCGGAGACTCGCCGAGCGACCCCGGGGTCGTCGACCCCAGGATCGTGAAATCGAATCCCTCGTTCGCCGTCGACATCGAGGAGATCTTCGACCGAAAAGGCTGCACCGCGGCCGGGTGCCATGGCAGCGTGCAGCAGGGAGGCATGGACCTCAGGCCGGGAGCCGCCTACGCGGCCCTCGTCGGCGTGACCGCCTCGGCCGAGCCGATTCCCCGCGTCATTCCCGGCGACGCCCAGGGAAGCTACATCGTGATGCGGGTCGAAGGCCGTCAATCGGTAGGGAGCCGCATGCCCCTGGGCGGAGTCCCCCTGGATTCGATCGACCTCACCAACCTGCGCAATTGGATCTCGCAGGGCGCCCCCGAGAACCAGCCCTAGCGGCCGGTCCCCGGAGGGCGGAGCTCGTTCCAGCGCTCGATGAAGGCCACGGCTGCGTCGACACTCGCCTCGATCGTGGCCCGACCTCGCTCCCGCGTGGCCTCCGCAGGATCGCGCACTCCCCAGACGCCCGTCGTCGACATTTCGATCGCTGACGTGCCCTTCCCCGTCGCCTCGTCCTTGAGGCCCTCGGCGAGGAAGACGGCAAGCGCCGTCGGATCGCCGGCCACGACCTCGGGCAGCATCGCCTCGAGATGAGGGGGGAGGGTGAGCTCGGCCGAATAGGCGGCATCGAGGTCGACCAGTTCGGGAATCAGGTACATCGACGTCGAGGTTTCCGGCGTGCCTCCGTGCCGATCCAACATCGGCTCGACGGGAGCCAGATCGCGACTCCTCGATCGGTCCATGAAGGGGCCCGTCACGGCGCCCAGGTCGACCGCGATCCCCTCGGTCTCCTGATTGATCCGGTCCACGACGAACGTCGTGATGGCCCGATTCCCCCCGTGTGCGTTGATGAAGAGAAAGCGCTTGAACCCGTGCTCCATCAAGCTCTTCGCGGCCTCGACGTACACTTCCTGGATCAACTCGGAGGGAAGCGTGATGGTGCCGGCGAACCCCATGTGATAGGGAGACTGTCCCGGCATCATGATGGGGGCCACGAGAATGTCGGCCCGCTGCCCGATCAGTTTGGCCTGCTGCACGCCGTTCAGGTAATCGGTCCCGATGGGAAGGTGCGTTCCGTGTTGTTCGAGAGAAGCCACGGGGATCAGGACCATGTCACTCCTCGTGAGCAACGCCTCGACCTCGGGCCGCGTCATGTGCGGGAGGTAGTTCTTCACCTTCTCGACGGCCGGAAGACCGTTCCCCTGGGCCGACGCGCCCCAAGGCCCGAGAGCCATCACTACGACGGCGAAAAATGCTGCACGGTTCATGACCCGGCTCCGGTTTCAGGACGGTGTGGTTGCCACGCCATCGTAGGGCGCGCCTCAACCTCCGTCCACTGCGCGGACGCCACGCGCCGCATAGATTGGCCGCGATCGCGATTCTCCCTCCCTTCGCCCCAGGTTGCCGATCATGACGCCGAGACCTCGCTCCGTGCTGCCCCTCGCCCTCGCGGCTCTCGTCGCCTCGTGCGCGCCGGGAAGTGATGCTTCGACCGACCTCGCCGTCGACAGCGACGACATCGGCGGCGTCGTGACCAGTTCGGCGGGGCCCGAGGCCGGGGTGTGGGTGATCGCGGAAACCGATGACCTCGACACGCGGTTCGCGCGCATCGTCGTGACCGACGACGAGGGGCGCTATCTCGTACCCGATCTTCCCGAGGCCAACTACCGGCTGTGGGTGCGCGGCTACGGGCTGGTCGATTCGGATCCGGTGGCGGGTGTTCGCGGCGAACTGCTCGACCTCGACGCGACCGTCGCACCCGATCCCGCGGCGGCGGCCCACGTGTATCCGGCCGCGTACTGGTATTCGATGATGTCACTCCCGACCGCCGAAGAGGTCGCCGGCATCAATGGCGGCCTCAACGAATACCTGACCTGGGTCAAGAACATGGGCTGCGTCGGGTGCCACCAGCTGGGCAACGAGGCGACGCGAACGATCCCCTCGTCGTTCGCCGACGCGCCCACGTCGGAAGAGGCGTGGTGGCGTCGCATCTCGTCCGGACAGGCGGGCCAGAACATGTACGGGCTCGCCAGCCGTTTCGGGGGACTCCCGGTCAAGTATCTCGCAGACTGGACCGACCGCGTGGCGGCCGGCGAGCTCCCCGCCCACACGCCCGAGCGCCCGTCGGGAGCGGAGCGCAACGTCGTGGCCACCATTCGGGACTGGTCGAGTCCGCAGTTCTACATGCACGACCTCTCGGGCACCGACCGACGCGATCCGACGGTGAACGGATACGGCAGGCTCTACGGCGCTCCGGAACTGAGCACCGACGAGATGCCGATCCTCGACCCGGCGGCCAACCAATCGACGGTCTTCCACATGCCGGTGCGTGACGAAGACACGCCGACGACCCACGACGACGCCGTGCTGGGCCCGTCGCACTACTGGGGTGACGAGCGCATCTGGGACAGCCGGGCGAACGTGCACAATCCCATGCTGGACCAGGACGGTCGAGTCTGGCTCACCGCCCGGATCCGCGGGTCGCAGAACCCCGACTTCTGCCGCGAGGGCTCGACCCACCCCTCCGCCATGTTGTACCCGAAGGATCGCACGGGTCGCCACCTGGCCGTCTTCGATCCGTCGACCGAGGAGTATTCCTTCGTCGACACCTGCTTCAGCACCCACCACCTCCAGTTCGCCTATGGTGAGGGCAACCGGCTCTGGACGAGTGGAGGCGGCGACGTCGTGGGCTGGCTCGACACCGACCTCTTTCTCGAGACAGGCGACGCCGCGGCGGCCCAGGGATGGGCGCCCCTCATTCTCGACACCAACGGCAATGGGGTGCAAGACAGCTGGACCGAGCCCGGCGAGGCCATGGATCCGACTCGCGACATGCGTGTGCCCAACGGCTTCTACGCGGTGATGCCCGAGCCTCGGGGCGACGCGGTGTGGGGGTCGAACGCCTTCCGCTACCCTGGCTCCATCACACGGCTGGCGCCCGGATCGAATCCCCCGCAGACCGCGCTCGCCGAGGTCTACACGCCTCCCCTCCCTGGCTTCGGCATTC
>CBDUEZ010000186.1:0-8399 GCA_965366355.1 uncultured bacterium | reverse complement strand
TCGCGCGCTCCGTGGCCGATCGGGTCATCCAGGCGCTGAACGGCACGACGGTGCGCAGCCGCGCGGTCCGGGTCGACCTGGACCGAAGCGAACGGGGACGAGGCGAAGGGTCGGGCCGTGGACCCGCGAGGGAGGGCCGTCGGCCCCGAACCTGACCGCACCATGAGCACTTTCACCCGTCGCTTCCTCTTCGCCTTCGTGGCCCTTGGGGTCCTGGTCGCGTTCGGGACGGCGGGATATGTGGTGCTCGAGGGATGGTCGTTCGCGGACGCCATCTACATGACGGTGATCACCCTCGGGGCGGTGGGCTATGAAGAGGTGCGCCCCCTCACGCCGGTCGGACGCACCTTCACGATGGTGCTCCTGGGCGGCGGCATCACCTGGATGGGTATCTGGTTCGCGATCATCACCTCGCTCCTCGTGGAGCTCGACCTCACCCACGTAATCCGGAGACGTCGGTTGAAGAAAGACATCGAGAAGCTCCAGGAGCATGTCATCGTGTGCGGGGCCGGCCGGACCGGCCGACAGGTCATTCAAGAACTCGAGGCGCTGAAGTCACCGTGGGTCGCGGTGGAGCGGGATACGGCGAGGGTCGAGGCCTTCCGAGCGGCGCACCCCGATGGACTGATGATCGAAGGAGACGCCACCCACGACGACACACTGATTCGAGCCGGCTTGCACCGCGCCCGAGGCCTGGTGGCCTGTCTCAGCTCAGACACGGACAACCTCTTCGTGTGCCTCTCGGCCCGGGACCTCAAGCCCGATCTGACGATCGTGGCGCGCGCCTATGAAGAAGAGACCCTCGACAAGCTCTATCGGGCGGGGGCGACCCATGTCGTGAGTCCCAACGTCAGCGGCGCGATCCGCATGGCATCGGTCCTCGTGAGGCCGTCTGTGGTGTCGTTTCTCGACATCGCCACTCGTTCATCCGACCTGGCCCTGCGAATGGAGCAGGCGGCCATTCCCCCGCACAGCCCGCTCGCCGGCCGAACCCTCGCACAGGCGCGGATTCCCCAGGAGACCGGCCTGATCGTGATCGCCATGCGAAAGGGGGGAAGCGGACCCGAGGGCCGGTTCGTCTTCAATCCGGTGGCCGACACTCGCCTCGAGGTCGACGACGAACTCATCGTCCTCGGGCGTCTCGAACAGATTCAGCAACTCCGCGACCACCTGGAGAACTGACGGCGGTCTCCGGCTAGACTTCGGCCCGGTTCCGGCGCCGACAGAAGAACACGCGGTAGATCGTGTAGCCGATCGCCAACCAGAAGAGCGCCTTCAATCCGAGCATCAACACGGCCGCAGCAGCGCCGACCAACGGAATCAGAAAGGCCGCCATCAGCTTCAGGGTCACCAGACCCAGCACCCCACCTGCCATCATTGCACCGAACCGCATGTCCACCTCCGAAATCGCGCGACGTGTGACGGGCCCTACGTCGAGTTACGCACCGAGGTTTCGGCCCCTTCTCGCATGGCTTCGCCCAACGATCGCACTCCGGCACGTCGCCTGATTGGTAGGCGGCGACCCGCACCGACGGGCCCGGCGGAATCGCCGCCGGGGAACCGCTTTTGCCCGGAGACGCCATGTCGTTTCTCGCCCGGAGGCCCCTGCGCCTCGTCCTGATCGCGCTCCTCTCCCTGGGAGCCACCCTCGCCTCGGCCCAGACGGTCTGGGCCTGTGAGGCCTACGACCGCTACGACTTCCCGCGGCCGTGCACCTTCATGGAGGAATGGGGGGAGTGCCTTTGGGGTGCTCTCGACTCGCTGGACCAGTGCCTCGAACGCAAAGAGACCTTTCTCGACACCGTTCGCTGCCACACGGGGACCCAGGTCGACCTCCTCGCCTGCAATCTCGGAATGCCCTTCACCTTCCTGGGCAAAGTCCTGAATCCCCTCGGATGAGTGTGCGGGTCCGGTCGCTCCGGCGGCCGGACCCGTCCCATTGGGCCATTCCCAGGCCCTGTCGCCGGCCCGAGGCTGCTGACTCACCCGAGGAGAATCATGCGCATTCGTGAAGTCCATCCCGACCCACAGCTCAGATTGAGCCGACGCCTCCTGCTCGCGGCGGTCTTGAGCTTCGCCGCGATCCGGATCGTGCCCCCCCTGCTCGCACCCGCGAATCCGCCCGGGAATGCGCAGGTGGCTCGAATCCTCCCTGCGGCCGCCACCGCGATCGAACCGAAGGGCCCCGGTCGACTGCTCCCTCCGTTCGACGTCGACGACGTCGCCCACACCGCCCGGGGATGGGCCCTGCTCGACCGAACGGCTGGAGAAGTCCTCGTGCTCGACTCCACGGGCAGCGTCCATCGCCGAGTCGGTCGCCGAGGGGCCGGACCGGGAGAATTGGAGCGCCCGAACCGCGTCTCGCTCGCCGCCGGCGGCGAGGTCGCCGTCCTGGGCGCGGGCGGACAACGCCTGGACATCTTCCCCGAAGCGGGCCTTCCCCAGCGCGTTGCCATCGCGGGTGACGACTGCGCCGGGACCTTCGGCGACGCGGTCGTACGCCACGACGACTCGTGGTGGGTCCTCCGACGCTGCTTCGACGGGCCGAACGCCGACATCGAAGTTCTCCGGATCGGCCGGGGGGGCGACGCGGAGCGGGTCGAGCGGCGCGTCCTGACACGAATGAACACCGATCCCCACCTCGTGCCGATCCTGCTCCCCTTCGACGGCTCGTTGTACGCGGGCAGCAACCTCGACCCCTGCCTGGTGGAAGTCGGCAGCGCCGACGACCGAACCCTCTGCTTGCCCATGCCCACGCCAATCGCCATCCCGGACTCCGTCGCGTCACGCCTGTTCGGAGACCTCGGGCGGCGGGCCGCGGCCGTCGGTCTGGATCTCGAGATTCCCACGCACTACCCGGGTCTCGTGGGAGCACGCGTGCGCCGGCTCGGGCCGGTGGTGCGCACGATTCTCGAAGACGGATCCGATTCCTGGGCATACGAATCCAACGGCGTGTTGAGGGTGCTCACACCCGATGTGGACATCCGGGTCGAACCGGGGGAATCGGGGTGGCTCCTGCTCCGCGATGAGGGCCCCGGCTTGCGGGTCTGGGTGGTCCGGGATTCCACCTCGGGATAGGCCCGGGGCGCCCCGTCGTCGTCATCACACTTCCAGGAGCGACTCCAGTAGCCCCGCCGAGACGACCGACGCATCGCATAAGATCGCGGCCGCCTCGATGACGTGCGCCAGCTGGCGCACGTTCCCCGGCCAGGGGTACTCGACCAGCGTCTTTCGCGCTTCGGGGGCGAGCAGGCGGCTCTCGAGACCATGGCGACGAACGGCGGAATCGAGAAATCTCCGGGCCAGGGGGACGATGTCGTCCGATCGGTCCCGGAGCGGAGGAATCGTGACGGTCAGGAGGGCGATGCGGTGGTAGAGGTCGTCCCGAAAGCGCCCCGCGGCCCGTTCTTCGGTCAACGACCGGCACGTCGCCGACACGAGCCGGAAATCGACGGCGACACTCTTCGAGCTCCCGACCGGGCGGACCGTCCGGTCTTCTATGGCCGACAACAACTTGGCCTGGTGGGGCCGCGGCAGATCGCCGATCTCGTCGAGAAACAGGGTGCCCCCATCGGCGGCACCGACGAGTCCGATCCGTTCTCGGTGAGCCCCCGTGAAGGCGCCTTTGGCGTGCCCGAACAACTCGCTCTCGAAGAGTCCGTCTGGAATCCCCGCGCAGTTGACCGCGATGAACGAGGCCTCCGCCCGTGGGCTGCCACGGTGAATATGCCTCGCCAACAGAGTTTTGCCGGTGCCCGTCTCACCCTGGATCAGCACCGGGGCGTCGACGGTGCTCGCCCTCTCGAGGAACGCCCGGACCCGCGACAACGACGGGCTCCGGCCGATCAACTGGGGAAGGAAAGGAACGGTGGGCATGATGCCCTGATGTTCGTCGAGACGAGGGGGCGGGCCCATGGCCCGTCAAGTCTCGCCGAGACCGTCCGGTGATTCCGGACGGCGAACCCGCTACTTGTAGCGGTAGGTCACACGACCTTTGCTGAGATCGTAGGGAGACATCTCCACCTTGACCCGGTCCCCCTCGAGGACCCGGATATAGTTCTGGCGCATCTTTCCAGACAGATAGGCGAGAACCTCATGCCCGTTCTCCAACTCGACCCGGAAGGTCGCATTGGGAAGAACCTCACTCACGGTTCCTTCGATCTCAATTGCTTCTTTTCCCACGTGTACTCCGATTGGTAGGGATGTATTGCCCCGTATCGTACCGCGTTCGGGGGCTCGAAATCAACAGGAACACCGGTTTCCCCTGGCCACCGACATCTCGCTTCCCGATGTTGCTCCCATGAGGCCCCCCTACTCCCGAGCGCACGAAGCCGAGCTTCGGTCGGCGGTCCAGGCCGGTCGACAGCCTCGCTGCCCGGCATGCGATGTGCCGATGGACGTGCACGACGTCGCGCCCCGGGATGACGTGTCGTATGTGCGGTCACGCCATTGGCTCCGCTGCGGAAGCTGCCGCCGATCGCTCGTGGTCGAAGCCGCTCGCGGCCGCGCACGATGAGGTCCGGTGGGGAGTCGGGCGGGGGCAAACCCTGGTGGGTGTTTCATGGCCGCACGGTGCTGCTCAGCCAGGCCTGGGCGCAGAGCGAAGGGTTGGGTGCACCCGTCGATCCTCGACCGTTGCAGAGGCTCGTGCCCGGTCCCGATGTCGATGTTGCTCACCTCGAGGTCGCGATCCGGGCGGGCTCCGGACTCGTGTCCCGCGATCCCCCCGAAACGGGCGACCACGAGCCGGCCCAGGCGTGGTTCGGAGCCATGCCCCCCACTCCGCCGCCGGGATACGCGTGGATCGATCTGAGGACGGTCGCGAGCGTGATGAGTCCCTCGTTCTTTCGGAGGGCCGGACGAGCCTGGCAACTCCTGGAGTGGCGGCGCACCCACAGGCACTGTGGCGTATGCGGGACTCCGACACGGCCGGGACCGTACGACGCCCTGGTCTGCCCGGCCTGCGACCACCTGTCGTTCCCGCGGCTCTCGCCCGCAGTCATCGTCCTCGTTCATGACGGTGACCGGGCGCTCCTTGGGCGCGGTAGCCATTTGCCCGACGGCATGTTCTCGACCCTCGCGGGATTCGTCGAGCCGGGTGAGTCGCTCGAGGAAACCGTACACCGCGAGATCCTCGAGGAGGCCGACATCGAGGTCGACGACCTGGCCTACTTCGGGAGCCAGCCGTGGCCGTTCCCCCACTCCTTGATGGTCGGCTTCTTCGCTCGGTATGTCGACGGGATCCCACGCCCGGCCGACGGGGAGCTCGAGGAGGTGGGCTGGTTTCACCGCACCGAGTTGCCGCGGATCCCGGGGCCCGCCTCCATCGCGCGTAGCCTGATCGACGCCTGGTCGTCTGGCCAGTTGCCATGAGGGCGACCGCGGCCGAGGTTCTGCGCGTTACCGATTCCCCTTCCCGGAGCCGTTCTTCGTGAGCTCGTCCGCCGATTCCACTCCCGTCTGCCGGTCCTACCCGGCCCCAGTCTCGCCGGTGGTGTTGCTCGCCCTTCTCATCGCAGGGGTCGCGGCGCCGCCACCGAGCGAACTGGGGGCCCAGGCGCCCGAACGCGCACCCGTGGTTCTCGGACTCGGGTCCGGCGCTCGCGCGTTGGGACTGGGCGGGGCCTTCCAGCCGGATGCGGGCGACGCCGACGCGGTCTTCGTGAATCCAGCGCTCGCCGCTCAGGCCGGGGGATTCGCGCTCGGATGGCAGCGCTTCGACGCCGAAAGCACGATGTTCAGCCTATCGACGGCAAGCGACTGGTACGGCGGTGGTGTCTTCGGCGGCGTGCAGGTGCTCGACTGGACGGGTGCAGCGCCGGGCCAATACCCCGGCGGGGTCGACCCATTGCTCGGCGAGGGGGGGCCCGGGGGCAGCGAAATGGCCCTGACGGTCGGGTACGGCCGTTCGCTCTTCGGCCTGCGGGCGGGGGTCGGAGCGAAGTACCTGGTTCAGCGGGTCGGCGCCTCGAACGCCGCCACGGTCGCGCTCGACCTGGGACTGGCACGGCAGCTGGGACCGGGGTGGCTGCACCTCACGGGCCGCAATCTCGGCGCCCCTACCACCTGGGGCGACACCGACGTCGACCTTCCCACCGAGGTGGCTCTGGGTTGGGGAGCGTATGGCCAACCGATCGGACCACTCGATCTGGGCGCGGCCGTCGAGGTCAGTCGGCGCGCAGATGGCGAACTCCTGGCCGGGGGCGGACTGGAGTTCGGATACTGGCCGGTACGAGGCCGCACCTTCGTCGGCCGAATCGGCCTACGTCGCGTGCCCGAGGGCGAGGCCGCACCGGTGAGCTTCGGAGGCTCGTACTGGGGCGACGCCCTCGTCATCGATTACGGGTTCCACCCGGTCGACGGAACGGACGGCATTCATCGCATCACGCTGGGATGGCGCTGATCGGCCACGGGCCACGGTCGCCTACCGCACTCGGGCACGCCAGAAATCGGGATCCATTCTCGAGAAGCCGATGTCGTCGACGACGACTTCACCGGCGACCGTTCGATCAAACACGAGTCGAACGGCCCGCAAGCGCGACAGATCGAGGTCGCTCGATGCGGCGGTGAAGTCCGACAACGGTATGTGATACGACTGCAGGACCAGCTCCGACAGCCCCCGATTCTCGAGGTCGGTGCGCCGTAGCACGGTGATGTCGAGGGGCCGGCGAATCGCACCGTAGTTTGACAGCGGAACCGAGACGGTCGTGCCATCGGCATCCTCCACTTCGATCGAAAGATCGACCGGCGGCTTCGGTGCGTCGGGATCGGGGCGAGGAGGCCGGCTGCGCGCCGCGCCACTGTCCTCTGGTTTCACGTCGGCGGTGTCTTGAGCGGGCCGGCGGCGCGGCCCGGGCGTGCGATCGATCGCCGACAGGGACAGATCCAGACCGTCGACGTCCGAGAGTGCCCACCGCCGCGCCAGCCCGTCGGGAAGCGCGACCTCGAAACGGGCCGCCGGCCCCATGCTCGTCGTATCGTCGCCCGCCAACCGGTTGTTCCAGGCGAGTCTCACCGCCTGGTTCTCTTGTGAGGCTCGCGTCGCCGCCTGGTTCGAAGACCGCAGTACGAGACGTTCCTCTCTCCATGTGGCCAGGCTGTCGCCGCGCAGGCGCACGCCCTCCTGAGCGCCGCTCGTGACGTCCACGTCTCCCTCGAAGTCGGCGAGCGCGCGAAAGGAGCTGTGCTGCAGCCGGGTGATGTACATCGTCTTGGGGAGCCACTGCCCAATCACGCGATGATCGCGAAACATCGACAACCACTGGCCGTCGTCCTTCAAGCTGGCCTCCAGGAAGGCCGAGACGTAGAGCTCCGCAAAGCGCCGCTGGTCTTCTCGGGGAATCAGGTACCGCAGGTCGAGGGTGCGGGCTGAACGAGGCCCGAAGTCGTAGGAGTTCCACACCGTATTCCACTGGCCGTGGTTCGCCCGGTACATATAGATCGCCGACTTGAAGTGGTCCTCGCCGTCGGTGTAGCGCATACGGTCCCAGATGCGCAGTCCTTCGAAGCTGCTGACGTCGCCGTCGTGCGAGCCATGGAAGACCAGGTAGTCGACGTTTTCGACCGGCATGAAACGACCGGTCGGCTGATACTGCCCATCGACGGGGGCGATCGACACGGCGGCCCGAATGTCGAAGTTGAAGTCGAATTCGAGGGTCGCGTCGTCCGGATATCGCGAGAGGCGGTTGAAGGCCGCGGCGACGGGAGCCGCCTCACCACCACGGGAGTGGCCCATGACGGCAAGCCGTCCCATGTCTACCCGACCCTCGAACGGCCCGCCGGAGGTCTCGTTGAACCCCTTCCAGGCCTCGAGGTGCTTGAGGAGCATCCAGCCGCGGCCGTCGTTCTCGGCGCGAGTCCCATTGATGAAGTTCATGTCGACCGAGGCCAGGATGAATCCCCGGCTGGCCAGCAGTTCGCCCAGGTAGTCGTAACCCGGATCGCTGAAGTCCGTCATGTCGTGGTTCCCATGCACGACGAGCACGAGGGGAAACGGCCCCGGACCCTCGGGATACCACACCCGCGCGTTGAGCGGGAACTCCTTCGTAGTGAAGCCCCAGTAGTCCTCGCGGCTTTTCGCCGCGTTGCCCAGATCGACCAGCTTCGAAGCATCCACCGGTTCGGTGGTGATCGACACCGAGTCCCGGTACTCCGGTCGGTTCAGGTCCGTGCCGCTGCCGTAGTAGAGGGTACGCACCGGGAACGACCCCGGCAGCCCCGGGTCGGGAGCCTGCAGCGTCTGTTGCGCCAGAACGACGTCGGCGTCGGAGGGGGTGAGCTGAAGCGTGCCGCGGCACCCGGTGAGGAGCACGGCGACGACGGCGCAGGATAGGAGGCGAGTCGAAAGGGGAACCATGGAGGGGCGCATGGGGTTGCGGCTGAGGCGGCGGAGACGACGA
>CBDUEZ010000185.1:0-8439 GCA_965366355.1 uncultured bacterium | reverse complement strand
GTTCGTCAGGTGCGGCCCCACGGTGGCGGGGTAGTCGGTGTTGTAGGCGTCGGCTGCGGCCTTGAACAGAAAGGCCAACCTCATCGATTCGTCGGCGAGTTCGGAGTCGGACTGGAACTCGATGTTGACGTCGGCCTCCGGGCGTTGGTCCCGGCTCACCACCCCGTCGGCGCTGGGCGCGCCGTGGTCCCACAGCATCATGTCGTGCTGGATCATGCCCAGCCAGCGCGGTTCGGGATATTGGCCCGATCCCGCGGGGTTCTCGATGCCCTGCAACTCCCGGCGCTGGTCGACATAGGCGTTGGCTCCGTTGAGCCCGGTCTCTTCGTTGTTCCACAGGGCGAAACGGATCGACACCTCCGTCTCGACGTCGGGAGCGCTGAAGATGCGGGCCAACTCCATGACGAGCGCCGTTCCCGAGCCGTCGTCGTTGACGGCCTCGTTCACGCCGTGCCCATCCATATGCGCTCCGATGATGTACATCTCGTCGGGGCGGGTCGTGCCGACCTTGGTGCAGTACACCTCGGTTCGCTCGCCATTCACCGGTTCTTCCCGATTCAGCTCGCGAATGCGCTCATCGGGCTGGGCGTCGAGGTCGCGATTCACCCCGGTGCGGGCGCGGTAGCCGTAGATCGAACTCCCTCCCGGGCCGTTGCCGTTGCGTCCGACTTTTCCACCCGTGGGCGTCGTGAGGTCGACCGGCGGTGGGGGTGTCGGGGCGGGGCGCGGTGCCGCTCCCGCGGCGGGCTGGGGCCGGGGCGCGCGGGGTTCGGGGTTGTACTCGTAGGTGATCCGCTCGGTGTTCGTGCACCCGACCGCCTGCAATTGGGCCTCGATCCAGTCCACGGCGTCGCGATTGCGCTGGGTGCCCTGGCGGCGGTCGCCGAACTGCGTGAGCCCCTTCAGGGTGGCCTTGTACTGATCGAGCGTGAGGCGACTCACGAGGACCTGTGCCGGATCGTCATCACCGTCCTGGGCGGCGGCGGCCGCGAGCGGACTCACCGAGGCGACCGACACGAGCGCGATGAAGGCGCCGACCCCGAGAGACGTAGGGAAAGGCGTGCGGCGAGTGCGAGTGGGCATGGGGGTATCCGGGGTGTGGAGGCCGAAGTAGCGACTGCGTCGTGCGTGCGGAGCAGACGATACGCCGCCGCTCCTGACGAGACAACGCAGGGGACTCCGGCTACGAACTCCGCAGCGCATCCACCGGATTGGCGTCGGCCGCCCGGCGGGCCGGAATCCAGGCGGCCAGACCGGCCACCGCCAGGATGAATACGACACCCCCACCGTAGGCGTACGGATCCGCTCCACCGACCCCGTAGATCAACCCCGCGATGCGCGGCGTGATCAGCGCGGCCAGTGCCAGTCCGACGACCAGGCCGACTCCCACGGTTCCGACGACCTCCCGGAGCACCATGCGCACCACCCGCTGGCTCCCGGCGCCGAGCGCCATGCGGATTCCCAGCTCGGCCGTGCGGCGAGCGACCCCGAACGACACCACCGCGTAGATCCCGAGGCCGGCCAGAAGAACGGCCAGAAGGGAGAAGCCTCCCAGGAACGTCGTGGCGAGGCGTGCGCCCGACAGGCTTTCGCCGAAATGATCGATCATCGTGCCCTGGCCGCCGATTTCGATCGCCGCCCGCGTCGCCTGGATCTCCGCCCTGGCCGCCGAGAGGAGGAGCTCGGGGTCTCCCGCGGTGCGCAGTACCAGATAGGGTGCACCGATCCCACCGGTCTGGCGTTCGGTGAAGTAGAAGGCCGGCCGGGTGTCTTCGGCGAGCGTCGACACCGGGGCGTTCGCGACCACCCCGACGACGATGCGCCAGTTGTCGGAGCCCTGGCCGCGCAGCCGGCGTCCGATCGCGCTCTCGCTGCCCCAGAAGCGCTGCGCTGCGGCCTGGTTGACGATCACCGCGGTCGGGGCACCCGCCTGATCGTCGATCGAGAAGCCCCGGCCCTCGACCACGCCGAGGCCCATCGTCGAGAAGTAGTCTTCGCTCACCACCATGAAGTCGAGCTCGATGGCATCGGTGCCGGCGGTCGGCTGGTAGCCTTCGACGATCGTGGTGGTGCTGCCGCCGGGTTGCGCGGGTAGCCGACTCGTGGCGGCCACACCCTCCACACCGGGAAGGCTGCCGAGGCGTTCCATGACCTCGCCGACGAGCGCGCGGCGCTCCTCGGGCGCGGCCGCGGCGCCGTTCATGTCGGCGCGCACCCAGGCCAGGCGGTCCACATCGATGCCGGGATCGACGCCCCGCACGGTCGTGAGGCCACGCACCAGCATTCCGGTGGCGAGGACGAGGAGCAGCGAGGCGACGACCTGAACCACGACCAGCCCGTTGCGCAGCCGGACGGTCGCCCGACCGAGTGAACTCGTGCGGCGGTCCTCGCGGAGCACACCGGCCACGTTGTCTTTCGCGGCCCGCAGCGCGGGAAGCGCCCCGAAAAGAGCTCCTGTCACGACCACCAGTCCCAACGAGAACATCACGAGCCGAGCGTCGAGTCGCAGGTCGAGCACGCCGGGGAAGTCGTCGGGGAGGGGAAGGGTGGGCACCACCCGGATCGCCCAGGCGGTGAGGAGAAGGCCCAGCGCACCCCCCGCCAGGGCGAGCACGGACGATTCGAGCACGAAGAGCCCCGCGATCCGACGACCGCTCGCTCCCATGGCGCGGCGTACGGCCATTTCACCGGCACGCCCGAGCCCCCGCACGAGAAGGAGGTTGGCGAGGTTGGCGCAGGCGAGGAGCAGCACCGCGGTGACGACGGCGGTGAGGAGCGTGCCGGCCTGGAAGAGGGATTCATCGGCCTGTGGATGACTGCGCACGCTCTTCGATCCGAACACGGTGATGTCGCGGCCCTGGTTGAATTCGGGAAACGACGTCGCGAGGCGGGTGGCCAGCCCCGTCATCTCCGACTGGGACTCCTCCAGGGTGACCCCCGGGGCCAGCCGGGCCCTCACCTGGTACCAATGGTCGGCGCGGCGGTCGAGGTTCTCGACCATGTAGTCGCCGATGATCGGGGTCGAGGAGATCGACAACCAGAGGTCGGTGATGAACGGCGGCGTGGAACTCGGAAGGTTCTGTGGCCCGACCCCGATGATGGTCACCGGTTGCCCGTTGATGTCGAGTGTGCGGCCCACGATGTCGGGATCGGAGCCGTACCGGGACGTCCAGATGGGCCAGGGAATCACCGCCGCGAATTCCGAGCCGACCCGGTCGTGTTCGGGCCCGAACCAACGACCCCTCGCGGGCGACATGCCGAGCACGTCCAGGTAGCTCGCCGTGATGAGTTCTGCCGGCACCTCGGTCCGTGAATCCGGGCCGCCCAACGTGACCGACCACTGCGTGGAGGCGCCCACGGCGCTGAAGCGAGGGCTTTCCGCGATATCGCGGTAGGCCGGGAAGGAGGTGGAACTCGGCTCGCCGTCGTCGGAGTCTTGATAGATGTAGACGACCCGCTCGGCGTCGGCCCAGGGCGCGGGCCGAAACAGGAGGGCGTCGACGAGCGAGAAGACGGTGGCGTTCGCCCCGATCCCGACCGCGAGAAGCAGCACCGCTCCGACCGTGAATCCCGGCGCCCGAGCCAGTCGGCGAAGGGTGTTGCGCAGGTCGCTCATCATCGTCCCCATGATCCCCGCTCCCGTGTTGTGCTGAATAGATGTCTGTCGCGTCCCGCTGCGCCGGACGGCCCACGCCGACACGACCAGATCGACCAGGGTTTTTGTCACCACCCGCCTGCGCCGCCGTCCGGAACCGGCGCGCTCGAGGCGAACCTCGAACAGCTCACGCATCTCTTCACCGTGTTCGTCTCGAAACCAGCGGGGGAACAGCTTCGACACCCACCGGAACAGCGACGTCGCCATCACACGGTCCGCGGCAGAATGCTCTTGGCTCGGGCCTGTTCTACGACGCCGGCGAGGCGCGCCGCCTCGACGGTGACGAGCTCGCGGCCCGGTTCGGTGAGGCGGTAGTATTTCCGCCGCGGGTCTGCCCCATCGGGATGGTCGGGCAGGACCTCGACCAGACCGAAGTCGGCCAGCTCCGCGAGCGAGCGGTAGAGCGTGCCCGGGCCCAACTCCAGGGCCCCCCCGGAGGTGCGTTCGACCTCGTCTGCGATGCCCAGGCCATGCAGATGGGTCTCTGCGAGGGCGAGCAGAATATGGAAGACGGGCGGGCGCAGCGGTTGAGCGCGGGGGTCGGCCTTGCGTGCCACGGAGCACCTCTCGAGATGGAAGATGTGTCCAAAATAGATATATCCAAAGTGGACAACACGCAAGAAGGCGGTCGGGCCGGGAACCGTATCGGCTGCGTGGGTACCTTCCTGCGCGCAACTGGCCCCTCCATACCACTCCGGCATGAACGAAAACGACGCGAAGGCGATCTGGCTCAGAGCCGCTGAACTCCAAGCCGAGGCGGCGGTGCGGTCGGAGGCGGCCACCCGGCAGCTCTCGGACGGGGGCGACCGTGATGCGACGGGTGACGGGATCAGTGCCGAGGTGGTGCGGGCCGCGGCCCTCGAGGCGGGCATCTCTTCAGAGTTCATCGACCTGGCGTTGGCCGAGTCGAACACCGGTCTCGTCCCGCCGAAGAAGCTGACGGGATGGAAGGACCGCTGGGCCACCCGGCAGCTGGGCACCGATGAGAGCCGGCTCGACCTGTCCCGCGTCGTCGAGGCCCCTCCCGCCGAAGTGCTGTCGGTGATGCGGAAGGTCCTACCGAATCACCCCTATCTGCTTACGCTGCTGGACACCCTCGGGGCCGACCCGCTCAACGGGGCCGTGCTGGTGTTCCAGGTGCCGGGGATCATGGGGACGGGGTATACCACCTTTTCGTACAAGATGGCCTGGGCCGACCTCAAGGAGCTTCGCATCACGCTGCATCCACGTGCGGACGGAGCCCACACCGAGGTCGCGATCATGGTGCCGTTGCAGCATTCGCGACGGGTGAACTGGATGGCCAGCACCGCACTGACCGGGGTCTCGGCAGGGGGCGGGGCGCTCGTCGGGGCCGGCATCGCGAAGGCCGCGGCACTGGCGGGGGCGGCCATCGTGGGCCCGATCGCCGCGGGAGCTGTCGCGGTGGGTGCCCTGGGCTGGTGGGGCATGCGAGGGGCGTACGGCATGGGACTGCGGAAGGGCCGCGAGGAACTCGTCGGCATCCTCAAGACGCTGGCGGTCAACTGCCGGCTCGGGACGGACTTCTTCCCGTCCCCACCCATGCCCTCGGCGGGCGCGGGTGGCGGGCTCACGTCCGGGCTACCGACGGGTTGAGGAGAAGGGCGGCGACCGACGTTTGTGTCGGCCGCCGCCCGATCCCTCAGCCTCCGGCCTGAATCTCTGCGGCGACGGCCTGCACCTCATCGAGCACCCGTAGGAGGTTGCCACTCCACAGCATGCCGATCTCTTCTTCGGTATAGCCCCTCCGAACCAACTCGAGCGTCACGTTGAACGTCTCGGAGGCGTCGTTCCATCCGTCGACGCCGCCACCACCATCGAAGTCGGAACTGATCCCGACGTGCTCGAGCCCGATGAGGTCGACCAGATAGTCGATGTGGTCCACGAAGTCGGCCACGCCGACGGGCGGGGCCACGGCATCGACCTCGGCCGCGATCCGCGGAGCCGCCGCCTCTTCGACCCGTGCCCGGTTGGCCACGAACTCGGCCCGCTGCTCTGGAGTCATCGCGGCGCCACGACCGCCACCGGCCGGGAGGGTGATTCCGAGCTCTTCCGCGACCTCGGCCCGAACCGCGGCGGCGGCCTCGTTGTGGGCCGTATTTTTCACCGGATCAAGGTAGCTCGCGAACGCGACCGTCTGGATCACGCCGCCGTTTTCCTTGAGGGCCATCAAGAGCTCGTCGTCCATGTTACGGCTCACGTCACCGATGGCGCGGGCGGCCGAGTGGGAGCCGATGACGGGCGCTTGCGACAGCGCGATGGTCTGCATGTTCGACTCCTTCGACGGATGCGACAGGTCGATCATGATGCCCAGCCGGTTCATCTCGGCGATCGCCTCGCGACCGAGATCGCTCAGGCCTCCGTGCATCCAGACGTCGTCGCGCTCACCCGTGTTCGAGTCGGCGAACTGGCTGTGCCCGTTGTGCGACAGCGACATGTAGCGCGCGCCCAACTGGTGGAAGCGCTCGATGTTCGCGAGGTCTGTGCCGATCGGATACGCGTTTTCGACACCGATCATCGCGACCTTCTTTCCGGAGGCCACGATCCGGCGCACGTCGTCGGAGGTAAGTGCCAGTTCGATGCGGTCGGGGGCGATCTCTTCGGTCAGCCGATGAATGGCCTCGAACTTCTCCATCGCATTGGCGTGGGCGGCCGCATAACCCGCGGGGGTGAAGTCGTCCCGCTGCCCGGTGTAGACGATCATCCACGAGACGTCGAGGCCACCGGCCTCCATCTTCGGCAGGTTGACCTGGTTCCCCAGATCGGTCGTGTAGTTCTGCTCGGCCGTGAAATTCGCGGCGTTGATGTCGTCGTGGGTGTCGAGGGTGATCACGCGCTCGTGAATTCCTCGGGCGCGCTCGACCAGCTGGGCCTCGGTCTCTGCAGCCGGCGCGTCACCGGAGGCGTCGCCGCCCGAACACGCGGCGAAGAGCAGGGGGAGGACGAGGGCGGCGAGACGGACGGGGCGGGTCTTCATCATGGGCGATTTGGTGCGGGTGGACGAACGAACACCGACGGGGGAACGGGACAGAGTAGTGCCATGGAGATGCTGCCAACAGGGAGCGAGGCCTCGGGTTGAAACTAACAACGCTAGTGTGCCGTAGTTCGGCACGAGTGGGGTTGGCCAGACTCGGATCACGAGGAGCAGGGCGCGATGTCGAAAGACGTGCTGGGCGAATTCGAACACCAGGTGCTTCTGGCGACCCTTCGGCTCGACGATGGCGCCTACAGCGCGACGATCGTGCTCGAGCTGGAGCGGGTGACCGGGCGAGACGTGGCCCCGGCCGCGGTCTACATCGCGCTGCGTCGGTTGGAGGAGGGGAACTTCACGTCGTCCGACCTGCGCGCCCCGCCCGAGGGAGGACGGAAGCGTCGCTACTTCCGAGTGACCCAATCCGGACTCCGGCTCATGCGGGAGTCGCGCCGCCGCTACGTGGCGCTCTGGGACGGCGTCGAGGGCCGGCTGGAGGGCGGCTCGTCGTGAGTCGCCCGGGTCCGGGGTCTCCCCCGCCGCTGTTTGCCGCGCTCCTCGTGGCGGCGCTTCCGGCCGAGGACCGGGACGTCTTTCCGGGTGAACTCGAGGAACTCTTCCAACTCCGAGCTGCGTCGGGCCGCGGTTCGCGGTTGAGCGCCGGCTGGTGGTACCGGCGGCAGGTCGTCGAATTGATCCTGCGCCGAATCCTGTCGGGATTCAGGCGCGCTGCGAACTCGTTTCTCGAAGGGTGCACCGATATGGATGCCTTGCGTCGCGATCTGATCTATGCCTTCCGGCGCCTGGTGCGGAGCCCCGGCTTCACCGTCGTCGCCGTCTTGTCGTTGGCGCTGGGAATCGGGGCCAACACGGCGATGTTCAGCCTGGTCAACGCCGTCCTTCTGCGCGAATTACCGGTGCGCGATGCGGAGACGCTGGTCGAGGTCTACACGAGCGAAGACGACGGTTTCGCCTACGCCACCTCTTCGCATCCCGACTACCTCGATGTGCGTACCGCCGTCGCGGTAGGCGAGGGCCCCCTCGAGGCTCTGGTCGGATCGCGCAACTTCATCGGCCGCCTCGACACCGGGGGTGAGCCCCAGGTCGTCATGGGCGAGCTCGTCTCCTGGGACTACTTCCAGGTGTTGGGCGTGCCGATGACGCTCGGGCGCTCCTTTACCCCCGACGAGGACGCCACACCCGAGACCCATCCGGTGGCGGTTCTGGGACACCGCACGTGGCTGCTCGATTTCGGGGGCGACCCCGACATCGTCGGATCGACGGTGCGGCTCAGCGGGACGCCGTATACCGTGGTGGGGGTGGTTTCAGAAGAGTGGAATGGCACGCTGCCGGTGGTCGTGAGCCAGTTCTACGCGCCTCTGATGATGACCAACGGACTCATGGGCTCGGGCGATGTCGACCAGCTGTCGCGCCGAGGGAGTCGGAGCATGTTCCTCAAGGCGCGGCTCCGGGACGGCGCCACGGTCGAGCAAGCCAACGCCTGGCTGGCGTCCGTCTCGTCGGGCCTCGAAGCGCAGTACCCGGAGACCAACGACAGCCGGACGATGTCGGCCGTGTCGTCGAAAGACATCGCCCTCCACCCGATGGTGGACGGGATGCTGGCTCCGGTCGCGGGCCTGCTCCTGGGCGTGGTGGGCCTGGTCCTGCTGATCGCCTGTGCCAATCTGGCCAGCTTTCTCCTGGCGCGGGCGGAGGATCGCCGCACCGAGATCGCCATGCGCCTGACCCTCGGCGCGGGACGGGGGGCACTCGTTCGACAACTGCTCGTCGAGAC
>CBDUEZ010000184.1:0-8454 GCA_965366355.1 uncultured bacterium | reverse complement strand
GCCTCGGGGAATCCATGTGTCGGTCCTGTGCCCTCCCGACACCGACACACCGGGCTTCGCGACCGAAAACGAGACCAAACCGGTGGAGACGGCCGAACTGTCGAAATCGGCCGGCCTTCTGCGTCCGGAGTTCGTGGCGCGCAAGCACCTCTCCGCGCTCCGTCGGGGGCGCTTCTTGATCAACGTCACCCTGGCCACCCGCGCCTACTACCGACTCAACGGATGGGCGCCCGCGCTCATGAGATCGGCGATGGACTTCATGGTCGCGCGCACCCAGGCCCGCATGCGCAGAGGAGAGATTCGATGAACCTGCAAGACAAGGTGGACACCTTTCTCGCCGAGGGCCCGGTGGCCGACCGCTACGCCTCGTCGGTGAGCCACTACTACGCCCGCTATCTCGACACCCTGGGTCTGCGCGACACGCAGTTCGTCGACGCCACACCCCACCATCTGGTCGAGGCCGACGGTCGGGAGGTTCTCGATCTCGTCGCCGGTTACGGCACCTGCTACTGGGGGCGCTCCGAGCGCGTGCGCGACGTCGTGCGGCAGGCCGTCGATCTGCGCATGCCGAACCTCGTGCAGTTCGCCATCCCGGTGCTGGCCACCATGGTCGCCGAAGAACTCCTCGACTACGCCGGTGAGGGGTTCGACCGCGTCTTCTTCACGAATGGCGGGGCCGAGTCGATCGAATACGCCTTGAAGATGGCGCGGAACGCGACGGGCCGCACGCGAGCGATTTCGTTCGAGGGCGGCTATCACGGACTCACGCTCGGCGCGCTGTCGGTGAACGGCGCGGTAAAACATCAGCGCATGTTCGGGTTGGAGGGTGAGAACCTCCTGCTGCCCTTCAACGATGTCGAGCGGCTGGCCGATGCCTTCGCGAAGAACCGCAAGCAGATCGCGGCGGTCGTGATCGAGCCGGTCGTGGCGCGGACCGGCGAGGTGGCGTCCGACGAGTTCCTCCAACGCGCTCGCGAATTGTGCGATCGCCACGGAGCGCTGCTGGTCATGGATGAGATCAAGACCGGCTTCGGGCGCACCGGGCGGCCCTTCTGTCATCAATGGAGCGGGGTGCGCCCCGACGTGATGGCCGTCGCGAAGGGGCTGTCGGGGGGCATGGCGCCGGTCGGGGCGGTGCTGTATCGCGACGCCGTCTACAAGAAGGTGTTCAACAACATCGAGCGCATCGCCGTCTACTCCTCGACCTTCAAGGAGAACAACCTCTCGATGGCCGCCGCCCTGGCGGTGCTCGAGCTCTTTCGTGAAAACCCCTCGATCTACGACCATGTGAACGCCGCCGAGACGCGATTGCGGGCGCGGCTGGAAGACGGGGACGGGGGAACCGGATTCGACGACGGGATCGGGCCGGGCGATCGCCCGTACGGGTTTCGAGTGGGCGGGCGCGGGCTCGTGCTCACGGTCGAGGTCGTGGCTCGAAAGAAGCGCTGGCTCCACAGCCTCATCGACAAGGTCGAGGGCGACATGTTCTACGGCATGTTGGCCCGCGATCTGTTCGTCGAAGAGGCGATCCTGGTGTCGCTCCCCAATCGGTTCGGGGCACGCCTGGCCCTGCTGCCGCCGCTGGATCTCCCGCTCGAAGAGATCGACCACTTCGCCGACGCGCTGGTGCGCTGCACCGACCGCCTGCTCGACGCCTCGAACTGGTCGCTCCTGAAAGACGTCGTCGCCGATGCGCGGACGGTGCTGTGACCTCGGAGCGGGCCTCGGAGCGGACGGCGGCTGACGCCCGCGATCCCGAGCTTCTCGAGCGCACACGTTTCGACGTCATCGTGGTCGGCTCGGGTGTGGCCGGCGGCCGCGTGGCGATGGACCTCACGGCGGCCGGGGCGCAGTGCCTCGTGCTGGAGGCCGGAGACGAGGTGCGCACCGAAGACATGCCGCTCCCTGAGGCCGAGATGATCTCTCGGCTCTACTGGAACGGAGGGCTCGAGTTGAGTCGGAAGGGGTCGATCGTGTTCACCCGCGGCCGCTGTGTCGGGGGCGGGTCGGTCGTGAATCAGGCGCTGATGGACCGACTGGGGGCGCACATCCTGACCCGCTGGAGCCGCGAGTCGGGCGTCGAATGGCTGAACGAAAGTGTGATGCGGAGGGCCTACGAAACGGCGGAGTCGGCCATCGCGATCCGGGAGATCCCGGCGAGTCGTTTCAACGGGAACGTCTCGAGAGTCAGCCGGGCTTTCGAGAACCTTGGAATGTCGTGGCGGCCGCTCAGGCGGGCGGAGACCGACGCCTGCGACGGGGAGGACTGCATGCGGTGCCTCGGCGGGTGCGCGCGGGAGTCGAAGCAGTCGAGCCGCGTCACGACCCTCCGGCGTGCTCGAGTGGGTGGGGCCAGGCTGCTCTCGCGGTGCATGGTGCGGTCGCTCGAGTCCGCCAAGGGCGGCGTGGTGATTCGGGCGGTCCACGACGGGACGGCTCGCAGGTTCGAGGCCGATCGGGTCGTCCTCGCGGCCGGCGCGATCGGGACGACGTCGCTCCTTCTGGGATCCGGCTTCGGACGCGGACGCCCCCGCCTCGGCCGGGGCTTCTACTGCCATCCCCAGTTCATGACGTCGGCCGTGGTCGACGATCGGGTCGATGCCCATCGGGGTGCGTTCCAGGGCGCCACCGCCGACGGGGCGTGCCCTCCGGGATCGGTAGGGCCGGGAGGGCCGGAACCCCGCTTCAAGTTCGAGACGAATTTCGTTCCCCCGATCGTCTTCCACACCCTTTTCGCGCGGGTGGGTGCAGACGTGCACCGGTTGCAGTCGTCGTATCGGCGACGGGTCGGCGTGGAGATCTGCCTTCGCGATACCGAGCCCGGTCGGCTCCGTGTGGGACGCGGTGGGCGGGTGGTCCTGAAAAAGGAACTGGGGCCGGCCGACCGCGAGGCGAAGCGAGAGGCCGTCGAGGTCTTGCGCGAGGTGTACGGCAGCATGGGCGCCCGCGAGGCGGAATTCAGTCCCCGAGCATTTTCCGTGCATCCGATGGGAGGCTGCGCTCTCAGCGACACACCGCGACGAGGCGTCGTCGACCCGCAGTTCCGGGTGCACGGCGAGTCGAACGTCTATGTGGCCGATTCGGCGCTCTTCCCGTCGGCACCGGGACGGAATCCATCGCTGACCGTGATGGCGCTCGCGACGCGCGCGGCCGATGCGGTGCTGAGGCACGCATGAGCTCGCCCGTCTCGTCGCGGTACCTGAGGCCCCATCAGATCGCGGCCCTGGTTCGAATCGGCGACTGCTGTGTGCCCGGCGAACACGCTGCGCCGGGCGAGCCTGAGATCCCGTCGTTTCGAGCCCTCGGCTGCGTGCGTCATGTCGATCGGGTGCTCGAGCATGTCGCCGAGGCCGACCGGGCCTCGCTCGGGCTCCTTCTGTCGGTCCTTTCGGCCTGCCCGGCCGGCGTGCACCGAAGACTGCTGCGCTGGGCCGCGGGCTCGTTCGAGGCGCGCGGGCCGTTGGCTCCGCTTCTCAGGGAGGTCGACTACGGCCTGCGGGGTCTGGTGCTGACGCTCTACTTCTCGGAGTGGACCTCGGCGTAGGTCTAGATCCCGAACTGCCGCCCGTGGTGATCCATGTGGCGATACGCCCAGCGTCCCCACTCCGCCGCGGTAAGCCGACCGAAGAACGCATGCCGGTAGGTCCTGGGATCCAGCTCGTCGACGAACCGGTCCATCACCTCGAGCAGCCGAGCCCGATCGGCATCGAATTCACCCGGCGAAGTGCCGGCTTGTTCTTGATCGACCTCGGGCAGCGTGGGGAGTCCTTTCGGCCACGGCATGGGTGTCGAGAGCGCGAAGAGGCGCATGACGGTGCGGCCCGCAAGCGTGCTTTTCATCGTCGTGGGCCGCTCTCCGAGGCAGGTGAGAAAGCTGTCGGTCAGGTGGCACACCATGCCATGCGCGTTCATGCGTCCCCATTGGGCCGGGGCGTCGGCACGGAGGCGCTGAAAGCGGGCCCGAACGGCTTCCCGCGTGCGGGCACGACGCAGCGAACTCATGAGCGCCTCACGGGGCTCTCCGAAAACGCTCGCGCTGGGCGCCGGCGATCTCCACCAGTCTCCGCAACTCCGCGATCGGGTCATCGGCGTCGTCGACCTGCAGCCGCAAAACCACATCGTTGTTCAACCACACCCCGCCGTCTTCCTGAACGATCAACATCGCGGCCGACTGCATCCCTCGAATATCGCCCCCGGCGGCCTGCCCGGCCTCGAGCGCCGCCATCAACCGGTACGAGAGGTGTCCCTCGGTGCTCTCGAAGGCGTCGACCATTCCCTGTACCACCTCGGGACCCGCGAGAATGTTGCCCTGCGCCGAGACGTACTCGCCGACGACATGTCCCGCCCATTCGCTCGCCTCCGGTCCCGTATGGGTCGCCACGTTCCCCTCGGCGTCCATCACCGAAAACTGGCGTCCCAGCACCGTCCATCGCTCGGGGTCGGGGTTGGGGTCGGCCGCCAGGATGGTCTCGACGACGATCTCCGGCGCGTACCCCAGCTCGAGGAGGTCCAGCGCCTGCGGACCATAACTCACGTCGACGATCGCCTGCGTCGCCACCACACCCACACCCGCTTCGGCCCAGAGCACCCCGTTGCCCACGGAGAAGACCCGCGACTGAACCGCCGCACCCATCTCACCGGTTTCGGGATCGTACCCGAGGATCGAGAAGGTCGCGACCGGCGGCCACGGAAGGTCGGTGGCGGGTTGGGACTGCTGAGCCGACACCGCCGAGGGCAACGCCACGACGGAGGCGAGCAGCAACGGGAGACCGAAGAAGCGCATGACGGGGTCCAGGGTCAAAGGAAGGAGTGGCTCAGGCCCGAGCCGCCGCCTCGGCGATCCGCCGGACGGTCGTGTCGATGTCGGACTCGGAATTGTAGACGTGTGGGGAGAGACGCATCCACCCCAGATCGAATTCGCTGATCACCCGTGTGCGGATCTTGTCGGCCCCGCCCAGTTCGCGCTGAAGGTCGAGGCCCGCGATTCCGTCGACGGTGAAGGAGACCATGCCCGCACCGAAGACGTCGTCCCGGGGCGACGTGATTCGTACGCCGGACACCCCGCTCAGTCCGTCGATCAGCCGACGGCGGAGTCCCCGGATTCGGCTGTGGGCCGCGTCGAGACCGACCTCGTCGAAGAAGGCCAGCGCCGCCACCAGCCCGGCGAGTCGCGATTCGTCGAGGCTGCCCAGGTGGTTGAAGCGGTGGGCGCCGAGCTCGAGATCGTCCCAGCCCCCCGAGGCGAGCGTCGGCCAGAGCTGCGTGCGCCACCGCTCGCCCATCCAGAGCAGCCCGGTCCCCTGCGGGGCGAGCAGCCATTTGTGGGGCGAGGAGGCGTAGAAATCGACGCCCGCGGCGGCGAAGGCGTCGAGATCGAGGGGAATCAGTCCCGGCGGATGGGCGCCGTCGATCACGCAGACCACGTCGCGCTCGCGACACAGGGCCGCGAGCGCGGCCACGGGCAGTACCCGCCCGTTGGTGAAGGTCACGTGCGACACCGACAACACCCGCGTGCGCGGCGTCATCGCACGCCGAAACACCTCGACGACGGCCTCGTCGCCCTCCTCGACCGGAGACAGCGCGAGCTCGTGGAGGCGCAGATCGTAGCGCGCCGCCATCAGTTCCCAGCACGAGCGGCCGCCGATGTGCT
This sequence comes from uncultured bacterium, assembly GCA_965366355.1. Taxonomy (GTDB): domain Bacteria; phylum Gemmatimonadota; class Gemmatimonadetes; order Longimicrobiales; family Gaopeijiaceae; genus Gaopeijia. The sequence goes on along the minus strand of CBDUEZ010000184.1, from coordinate 2,804 downwards.
CGTGGTGTGTGGTCAGGATCTCGTCGCCCGCCGCGAACTCCAGCCCGTTGGCCACGAAGCTCATCGCCTCGGTGGTGTTGCGCGGAAAGACGAAGCCGGCGGGATCGGCCCCGAGCATGTGCCCGAGTTCGCTCTTCAACGCGTCCCAGTCGATGCGCGGCGGGTAGGTCTCGGCCACGCGCCGCGTATGCTCGACCACGGCGTCGACGACGACCCGAGGCTGGGCGCCGAGGGTGCCCACATTGAGGTAGATTCGGTCGTCGGGGATCAGGAATTCCTGCTGAAGAGCGCCCCAATATTCCGCGCTGCCGCGGAGGGGATCGAGCCGCTCCAGTGCGTGGATGGCCCGCGGCCACACCAGAGAGCCGCCCAGCGCGGTGCCACTCAGCGCGGCCAGAAATCCACGGCGCGTTACCGGCCCGGCAGGACGGCGACTCATCCCCCGTCCCCGAGCAGCGACTTGGCGATCATCACATGCACGCCCTTGTTGCCGTCCACGAGTTCGGTGATGCGAAGGTCGCCCGCCATCGACACGACGGCGTATGCCTCACCCGAGGTGAGTCCCGCCTCGGCCTGAAGGAACTCGACCGCCTCCCGGATCGCGATCTCGGTCGCCACCTCGAGGTTGGGGTCGAAGCCCATCAGAATGTGATGGGTGGCGGTCTCTCCTCGGGGCCAATCCATCGACAGGTCACGCCGCACCACGAATTGCAGCAGCCCCGACAGCGAGGTCTCGAGGCCGGTCTGGTTCACCTCGCCGTCTCCCTGCGCGGCGTGACCATCGCCGACCTCGAAGAGGGCACCCTCGACCCAGACGGGAATGTAGACGGTCGTTCCCGCGACGAGCTCCTTGTTGTCCATGTTGCCCGCGTGCTGTCCCGGGGGGTTGCTGCTCACCCGACCCGAGTCGGGATGCGGGGCCACACCCATGCTCCCGAAGAAGGGGCGCAGGGGGATCGTGACCCCCGGTGCGATCTCGGCCGTGTTCGCGGCTCGGTCGATCCGGATCAGTCTGGATCGGGCGTCGTCGTCGCACAGGTCACGCACGTAGCCGCTGCATCCGTTGTAGCCGTAGTCGATCGCGTAGTCGACGTCGAGAATGCGCACCTCGAGCACGTCGCCGGGCCGGGCCCCCTCGACATGGATCGGACCGGTCAAGATGTGCCCGCCGGGACCGCGATCGGTCACCTCGTCGTAGATCGCGATCAACTCCTCCTGGACCTCGTCGGCCGGGAGTCCCATCGCCTGCAGCCTGGTGGGATTGCTGGTCAGCATCGTCGTCACGTGCACGATGTCGCCGTCGGCGATGTGCAGGACCGCGGGTTTGTCCGGGTCGTAGTGGCCGAAGGCGACGGTCGTGGGCGAGGCGAGGAGTTCGTGCGTCGTCTGGGCGGGGGCGCGAGTCGGGAGGGTGGCGGAGTAGACCGCGACGGCGACCCCCACGGCGATCATGTGACGACGACGGCGAGTCGATGTGTGGCGCATGCGATGATCCGGGACAAGGTCGGGCGCGGAGATGCCAGTATGGGACCGCTCACGGGCCTTGCGAAACCACCCACTCCGGACGAATGGGTAGTCACCTCGTTCGGCGGAGCGGGGACCCCATGCGGAGGGACCCGTCGTGACCGACGAGAAGCATACGATCCTGATGAGGGCGGCTGCCGTGGCGGGCGTGATCACCCTTTTCGTCGCGATCGCACAGCTGTGGGTGGCGGTCGGCGACGACCCCAGCGGCGCGGTGGCCGGGGAGGCTGAGGAAATCGAGGCGGTGCAGATCGGAGACCGGGCAACGGTCGGCGTCTGGAGGCTTCAGCTCGGCGCGCAGCAGTGGGTCCAGGAGTTCCGCGCCGACGGCACGACGACCTTCCGGGCCACCGGCCCCAACGCTCCCCCGGACCAGGAGGGCACGATCCGCTTCACCGACGGCCGCTGGGTCGCCAACTCGCCCTCCATTGACTACACCGATCAGGGCACCTACCTCATGCCCGACGCAAACACCCTGATCATGGTGGGCGAGGGGGGACGGGCCGAGTGGGTGAGAGTGCGGTGAAGCCCGTCGACGTGACCCACTTCGAGAGTCCCCGCGCCTTCGGTGCCTGGCTCGACGCGAATCATGCCGAGGCGGATTCGCTCTGGGTCGGGTACTGGAAGAAGCACACCGGCCGCCCGAGCCAGACGTGGGAAGAGAGCGTAGACGAGGCGCTGTGCTTCGGCTGGATCGACGGGATTCGCCAGCGCATCGATGACGCGGCCTACACGATCCGCTTCACACCCCGTCGCACGGGGAGCATCTGGAGCCTTCGGAACGTCACGAGATACGAGGCATTGAAAGGAGAGGCTCGCATTCGGCCGGCCGGTGAGGCGGCATGGGCGCGACGAAGAGCGGACAAGACGGGCACCTACTCGTTCGAGCAGGCGACCCCTCGTTCGTTGTCGGCGGAGCAGGAGGCCCAGCTCCGGGCCGATCCAGCCGTGTGGGCCGCGTGGGTGGCGCGGCCGCCGGGGTACCGCAAGAAGGCGACACACTGGCTGACGAGCGCGAAGCGAGAGGCGACCCGGGTGCGTCGAATGAAGGCCGTCATCGACGATCTGAAGTCGTAGAGGGTCCTTCTCCCTCCCCGTTCCCTTCACGCCCATTCAACTTCCCGCTCGCCCCTTCAACTCCCTTTGCAGCGCCACGCCCTCGTCCCACACGGATTGCTCCATCGCCGACGTCGGGGTCCGTTCGAAGACGTGCTCCAGTTCGAGCAGTGCACGATCCGGCCGGTCGGTGTCGCGGTAGAGAATCGCCAAGTTGTTGAGGG
>CBDUEZ010000183.1:0-8544 GCA_965366355.1 uncultured bacterium | reverse complement strand
GACCCTGGAGCGGGATGTCGTGAACCCCGAGATCGCGCTCGACGCGCGGCACCGTGCCGGGGCGGCCTACCTGCGCTGGAGGGTGTCGCCCACGCCCAGGCTCGGCGTCGATCTCGGTGCGCGACTCGACGTTCTGACCCACGAGAGTCGTTCCGACTTCGATGTCGAGGGCTGGTGGGAGTCGGCCACGAACTCGGTGTTCGCGCCGAAGCTCGGGGTGAGATACGCCCTCACCTCGCGTTGGAGTCTCAGCGGCACCACCGCCCGCGGTTTCCGAAGCGCGGTGGGCATCATCGGCGATCCCACCCGGGATCCCTACCTGGCGTGGTCGCATGAAGTCGCGGTCGCGCGGGTGGAGGACCGGTGGCACGCGGAGTTGACGGCGTTTCGTGTCGATGTCGACAACGAGCGCGTGTTCGACCCGATCACGTTGACGTCGACCGGCGCGGGCGAAAGTGTGCGACAGGGCCTCGATGTATCGCTGGGGGCGGCCCTTCCCGGCGAGATCGTAGCCGAGGCCGGCGCCACCTGGAACCACGCACGCCTGAGTGGGCCCTACGCCGACGCGCACGACGATCACCCGCACGAGGTGTTCGATCCGGCCGCCCCCACGGACTCCGACGATGCGGGAGACAACGCACTCCACGTGCCCGGCCTCGCCGATTGGCGAGCGCACCTGAGCCTGGCGGTGCCGGTCGCCGAATCGATCGCCGGCCAGCTTCGTTTCAACGCCGTGGGCCCTCACGTCCCGATCAGTGAACCATCCGTCTCCACGCGGGCCTACTCGATCGTCGACCTCGGCGTCTCCTGGCGCACCGGGCACGGGCAGACGGTCGACCTCGAGGTGGGGAACGCCTTCGACGTTCGGCATGTCGAACTGCGGTCGAGCGGATTCGTCACTCCCGGAGCACCGCGGTCCCTCCGCATGCAGGTGTCGTTCGATCGCTTTCCTTTCTGACCCCCAGTACTCTTCCCTCACTTCCACCCAGGACCACCATGACCACTCCTCGATTTCGTTCCGTCTTTGTGTTGGCCGCCGTCGCTTCACTGCTGGTGGTCGGCTCGGCGTCGTCACACACTCGCCACCTCCGCCTGGTCAGTTCGGCACCCGCGGCCGACAGCGTGGTCGCGCCCCCCTCGGAGGTTCGCCTGACCTTCTCCGAGGCTCCCCAGGAAGGGGCGACCCGCGTGCGCCTGCTCGACCAGGCCGAGAACCTCGTCGAGGTGGGCGCGATGATGGCCTCCGACGACGGCACCGTGTTCCACGCCCCCGTGTCGGCGACCCTCGCCGACGGCCACTACTCGATCGTGTGGCGCACGATGGCCGCCGACGGGCACGTCGTCGATGGTGAGCTGGCGTTCGAGGTCAAGGCCGACCGGCCCTAGAGCCGGCCGTTCCCCTGGAAGGGTGTGTCCTCAACACCCCTCTAGGGGAACAGCGGCGGGGCGACCCGCCGCTGGGTCGCCTGCTCGAACGCGAAGGCCAGTTCGATCAGTCGGGGCTCGCTGCACGCACCACCGGCGAAGCTGACGCCGAGGGGGCGCGGCATCGACTCGAAGCCGGGCACGAGTTCTTCGCCGCCGCCCACGAACGCAAACGGCACCATGACCGTGGGATACCCCGGCTTGGCCGAGATCCCGGCCCCGCTCGAGCCGGGAAAAAGCAGGGCGTCGAGTTCGAGATCGGCCATCACCTCATCGATGCCGTGGGCCCCGTTCAGCCAGAGATCCGAGGCCCGATCCGCCTCGTATTCGGCGCGATCGCCCTCGAGGTCGACCTCGTCGGAGCTGTCGAGCGACGCCTGATCGTACTTGTTCGACCCGGCGGCGGTGTGGGCGAGATTCCACTCGCGGAGTTCCGTGAGGGTCTTCACGGGCGCCGACTCGCCGAGGCTGGCCAGCCAGGTATTGAAGTCGCGTTTCATACCGTAGCCCAGCACCGAGCTCCCACCGGCGAGCATGAGATTGTTGTCGGGATCGGGGTCCACCACACTCGGGATCTCCGCCGGGTCGACCACCGTGGCTCCCTGCTCCTGCAGGATCCGAATGACCTCGGCCATGATCTCACCACCCTCTTCGTCCAACCGATCCTGGACGCGGTCCGTGCCGGGCACCTCAACGGGGTCGTAGTAGAGCGCTCGGGGGATCCCGATCCGGGCACCCTCGAGTCCGTCGGCCCGCAGGTGCGGCGTGTAGTCGTTCTGGGCGGGGCGCTCGCACGTCGACGTCATTGCGTCGTTCGGATCGGGCGAGGCGCCTTCGAGCACACCGAGGAGGATCGCCGCATCCGACACCGTCCGAGCCATGGGGCCGGCCGTGTCCTGGTCACCCGTGATCGGAATCACGCCCCAGCGGCTCACTCGCCCGACCGTCGGCTTGATGGCGGCCAGCATGTTGGAGTTGGAAGGCGACAGAATCGAGCCCGAGGTCTCCGTGCCGACGTTCCCGGCCCAGAAACTCATGGCCGTTCCGATCCCCGAACTCGACCCACCGACGCCCATCACGGGCCGCCCATCGTTGCGCCCCTCCCGGGGCTCCCGCCGGGGATCGTAGGGGTTGAGTCCGTAGCCGCCGACGGCACTGTAGTTTCCGGGCATGCCCCGAGCCTTGAAGTTGGCCAACTCGGTCATCACCGTCTTGGCCAGGATGATGGCTCCGGCTTCGCGCAGATTCGTCGTGAGCGTCGCTTCGTACGGGGGGATGTAGCCCTCGAAGGCCAGCGCACCGCCGGTGGTCGGCATCTGTGTCGTGTGGACGTTGTCTTTGAGCGCCACAGGAATACCGTGAAGGGGTCCGCGCACGCGGCCCTCGGCCCGTTCACGGTCCAGTCGGTCGGCCTCCTCGAGGGCCTCGGGGTTGATGGCGATCACCGCATTGACTCGTTCCTCGTACATCGCGATGCGAAGGAGGTGGGCCTCGACGAGGTCACGAGACGTGATCCGCCCGTCGGTCATCGCGTCCTGCATCTCGGTGATCGTCGCCTCGACCACGTCGAAGGTCTCTCTCTCGACCGGCGTCGGGGTGCAGGCGATCGTGGCGAGGAGCGCCACCGAGGCACAGGTCCGGGCGGTCGAGCGAATGCGCATTGTGGTCATCGCGGATTGCATGGATTCGAGGGAGGGGTCCGGGATCATCGAATGATGATCGGTTCGAGGTGGACCGGGGTGATTACTCTCGACCCCGGTGAGATCTCGCGCGCGGCTTCGATGAACGGAACCAGGTTGCGCTCGATGTTCGGCTGCTGCGAAAAGCCGTAGGGGAGCCGGAAGTTGTCCCAATGGGTCGGGATGACGATGGGCGGAAAACCCGTCGAGGTGAGCAGCCGGCGGTCGTAGTCGTAGAGCCCCAGTCGCGATCCGTTGATGCCCGCGAGCAAGATGTCGGGTTCGAGGCCCTCGTACTCCCGCTCGATGAAGTTCATCGACCCCATGGTGAGCACGGTCCGACCATCGAAGCGGGCGAGGAAGCTGAGGGCACCCCCCTCGATGAACTGCTCGATGCGCAGTGGGGCCTCGAGCGGGGTGGACTCGTCGTAGCGGCGCGAATCGTGGTAGTGCTTCTCCCCCAGGGCCGAGTGGAGGCTGGGCACGACCCGCACGCTGAATCCATCGAACTGGTAGTCCTCGCCCCCGTGCACGGCGTACAGCTGTTCGTCGGGAATTCCGTACGCGCGCAGGATCATGATGACGGTCTCGGTTCCGATCACCTTGGCCCCGGTCTTTCTCGCGATGTACGGCACGTCGCCCAGGTGGTCGAAGTGGCCGTGCTGCATCAGGATGAAGTCGGCTTCGGGGATCAACGAATCGATCAGGGTCGTGTCGGCCCAGGCGAGGTCGTCGCGCGCGAAGTCGGGACGATCGTCGGCCGGGTCTCCGGCCCCGCCGTACTTCAGGCGGGAGGGCCAGGGATCGACCAGAACCACCACATTTCCATCGGAGATACGCCATCCCGCGGCGCCAAAATAGGTCATCTCGAGCGGCGCGGCGTCGGGCCCCGGACGCATCGCAGTGCCCGGAGCGACCTCCACCACGAGTTCGATCTCGACCGCTTGCCCTCGGGGAAGGGTCGCCATTCCAACGGCGGCCCGTGCGTGTCGCCCACGCTCTCCGAACACCTCGACGATCAGGTCGGAAAACCCATTGATCACCGCGGGCTGGTCGACGAACTCCGGGTCGGCGTTGACCATTCCCAGCACCTTCACCACACGAACGACCCGCGAGAGGTCACCCAACATCGCCTTGAGCACCGCGAGCTGATTGATGGCCGTCGTGCGCGCCGCAGCGTAGCCCTGCTCGATCGTGAGATCGCGTCCCAGTTTCCCCCGCACCTCCGTGCCGTCGGGGCTCAACGGCCCCTTCCCCGCCAGAAAAATGAGGTTCCCGGCCTGAACCCCGTTCACGTAGTTGGCGACGGGACTCGGTGGCACCGGCAACTCGATGCCGAGCTCCGCGAGGCGGGCCTCGGGATCGAAGGCGGAGACCTGCGCCGAGATCGGCGCGGGAAGGCTGCTCAGGAGCGCGGCGGCGGCAAGGCCAAAAAAGCGAGTAGAATTCATCGCACGAACATGGGGGACCAAGGGGCGAAGCCGCTACCTTCCCTGGGTCTCCACCCCCGGACGGCTTCACAATGACCACGCTCAAACAGATCGTACGCTCCCTGTTCCTGACCCCTGGCTTCACGGCCATGGTGCTCGTGACCCTCGCGATCTCGATCGGGGCCAACAGCGCCATCTTCAGCGTGCTCCACGGCGTCGTCCTGAAGCCCCTGCCCTACGACGACCCCGACGCCCTCGTGATGGTGTGGGAATCGAACCCCGCTCAGGGGCTGAATCAGGAGCCGACCTCGGGCGCGACCTTCTTCGATTGGCGGGAGCAGGCCTCGAGCTTCGAAACGCTCGCGGCCTATTCGGATCGGGGCTTCACGTTGATGCTCGATGACGTTCCGGTGCGCATCGCATCGGTCCAGGTGACGCCGAGCCTTTTCGACGTGCTGAAGGCGGAGCCGGCACTCGGCCGAACGTTTCGCGCCGAAGAAGAGGCGCCGGGCAATGAGCGACTCGTGATTCTCAGCGACGGAGCCTGGCGCAATCGATTCGGGGCCGACGAGGGGATCGTGGGCCGGAGCATCCCGTTGGACGGAGAGCCCTACCTGGTCGTGGGCGTCATGCGTCCCGGCTTCACCTTCCCGGTTGGAAACACCGAGGTCGAGGCGTGGTCACCCTTGACGCTGAGCCTCGAGAATCTGCCCAGTCGCCCTCATCGCTCGTATTCGACGATCGGTCGTCTCGGCGAGGGGGCGACGCTCGAAGGTGCACGTGCGGAGATGACCCGCATCGCGGCAGGCATCGCGGCGGCCTATCCCGACTCGCACGAGGGCTGGTCGGTCACCCTGGTTTCGGCCGAGGAGCAATTGGTCGGCGATACGGCCGGTACGGTCTGGATCCTTTTCGGGGCGGTGAGCCTGGTCCTGCTCATCGGGTGCGTCAACGTGGCGAGCCTTCTGCTCGTGCGCGCCGGGTCTCGCAGCCGGAGCGTGGCGGTGCACGCGGCCTTTGGCGCCACTCCACGGGATCTGCTTCGAAACGCCCTGACCGAGGGCCTCGTTCTCGGTGTGATGGGTGGCGTCGCAGGTCTGGCGGTGGCCTGGGTGAGTGTGGGACTCCTGCGAGCGATGCTCCCCTCCGGCTTCCCTCGCCTCGACGAGATCGCGCTCGACCCGATGGTCGTCGCATTTACGGCAGCCGTCTCATGCGTGGCCGGCCTTCTGTTCAGCCTCCCTCCGGCGTTTCGAAGCATGCGTCCCGACATCGTGGGCGTGCTCCAGGACGCGGGACGCAGTTCCTCCCTCGGTCGAGGCGCGCGGCGAGTTCTCAACGTACTGGTGGCGGCCGAGGTCGCGTTGGCCCTGGTCTTGACGGTCGGTGCAGGCCTCCTGATCCGCAGCTACGTCGCCCTCTCGACGGTCGATCCGGGATACCGCACCGAAGGCGTGGTCGCGGTTGCGGTAGAACTGCCATCGTCGCGGTATCCCGAGATGGCGCTTCAGGCGGAGTTCTTCAACGAGATCATGGCCCGGCTTCGCGGGATCCCGGGTGTGGAGGCGGCGGGCGCGGTGTCATACCTCCCGATGAGCCCCATCGGGACGGAATTCGATATGCCCTTCACCGTAGAGGGGCTGGATGTGACCTCGCCCTCGCAGCGCCCCACCGCCGAGTACCGGGCGATCCTCCCGGGATACTTCGAGACGATGGGCATCGACCTCGTCGCCGGACGCACGATCGACGAGATCGACGGCACCGACGGAAGTCGTGTCGCGATCGTCAATGAAACGGTGGTGCGACGCTACTTCCCCGACCGCGATCCGATCGGGCAGGCCATCGACATGCCGATGGCCGGCACCACCCGCATCATCGGAGTGGTGTCGGACATCCGGCACGATGGCCTGGGCGCTGCGGCGAACCCGGAGATGTTCGTTCCCTTCGCGCAGCTCCCGCTGTCATCGATGCACCTCGTCGTCTACGCACCGGATGCCACGACCGAGGTCGTCTCTGCGATCCGCCGGGAGATTCTGGCCCTCGATGCACAACAGCCCATCACCCGGGTCAATCGCATGGCCGACCTGGTCTCGGCCTCCGTCGCGCCCTCCCGCTTCAACATGGCGCTCCTGCTTGGCCTCGCCTCGTGCGCGGTGCTGCTGTCGCTGGTCGGCGTGTTCGGGGTGGTGAGCTACTCGGTCTCGATGCGTAGCCGGGAGTTGGGCGTGCGCCTGGCGATCGGAGCCGGAGCGGCCGACGCGGTCGGCCTCGTGCTCCTGCAAGCGGGCCGCGTCGTACTCCTCGGAGCAGCCGGCGGCGTGGTCGCTTCGCTGGCGTTGGTCCCCGCCATCGAAGCCCTGTTGTTCGGCGTCGAGCCGCTCGACCCGCGCACCTTCGTGATCGCCCCCCTCGCGCTATTTCTCGTCGCCATGATCGCCGCCGGGATTCCGGCGCTGCGGGCGGGCCGGATCGACCCGGCCACGACTCTTCGGCGGGACTAGCGTTCAGTCGCTTCGAGAACTGTAGCTAGCTTCCCGGCAAATCGGCGTCGATGGGCCGCTGGTCGACCTCCGCGAGACGCTCTCGCAACTCCATCTCGAGCGTCTCCAGGCCGCGAATGCTCCTCTTCGCGCCCAACGCCCGCCATCCCTCCAGAACGATCACGGTCAAGATCACGGCGACGAGCGCCGCGCCGCCGAACTCCGTCATGACGAAGAGCATGGGCAGGAGGGCGCCGGGCGACGCCCCCAAGACGAGCCAGAGAAGGTGGCGCTGGTAGTTTTTTCGCTCCTGCTCGAGCTGGAGCTCGAGGTCGTCCAGGTCGGCGTTGATCACGGCACGCGACACCGACCGGTCGGAGAGCGACTCGAGGCTCGGAGCCGGACCCTCGGGTTCGTTCGTCATCGGAGCGGGACTCGGATCGCGAGCCCCAGGCCACCCGGCCCCGGGGCCAGTACCAGCGCCGGGCCCGGAGGACCGCGCGCTCCATCGGTTCGGTTGGCCAGGACGGTACGGGCGACGCCCCATCCCCACGCCGCCCCGATCCAGGCGTCCGACGCCCAGTGTTTTTCGTCATCGACCCGCTGGAAGACGACCGAGGCGGCAGCGCCGTAGAGTAGAACGCTGGCCCACTTTCGGTCGATATGATGCGACAGGATCGTGGCCACCTGCATGATGGTCGACGAATGTCCCGACGGAAACGACGTGCCCTCTCCTCGCACGAACGTGCGGGCGCCCACGCCGTCGGCGGGTCGGCGCCGGCCCACCAGGTCCCGCACGGGGTTTCGCATCACCCCCGCGATCCAGTGCGACACCAGCAGGTCACGGGCCGGCGCCCGCAGCCATTCCTGACCGGTCACGTACCCGACGACGATCCCCCCCGCCCAATACGCATTGGTGTTGCCCATCAGCCCGATGGGCTCGAAGAAGTCGCCCACGTCGCGCAGGGCGTCGTGCGGCTGATGGCCGGCCTGTCGGAGCGTGGCCCGGGTGATCTCGAGATCGGCGGAGTAGAGCGCTCCGCCGACGGCCACGACACCGCCCAGGGTCAGCCATCCGTCCTGGTCGAGACGCGAGGGGAACGAGACGACCGCCCACAGGTCCCGCCCGAACCCGATGCCGCCGTCGAGAAGGTCGGATGGGATGGCGCTCACCTGCGCCGCAGCGGGCCCGGCCCACATGGCCCACGCGACACACGACGCACCGATCGACGTGACGACCCGGGAAACGTGTAGCATACGGGGTGAAGCGAGGGTGGGCATCGGCCTTCGGCAGGGGGATCTCGACACCGGATTGTGGCCTGCCGGACGGCGAGCGCCAAGGGCGGGGTCGCGCTACTCGGTCCCGAGCACCGACATCGGGCGTGTGCGTGCGCTCGCCAGCGCGGGGACCACACATGCCGCCAGGCCCGCCGCCGCGAGGAGCAGGGCCACCACCACATAGGTCGCGGGATCGCTGGGGGCCACACCGTAGATCAGACGCTCCAACAGACGCGACGCGGCCAGGGCCGT
>CBDUEZ010000182.1:0-8566 GCA_965366355.1 uncultured bacterium | reverse complement strand
GTGAACGGGTTATCCTGGCGGCCATGCTGGCCTTCTATTGTGACCACTTCGTTCTTCCTCTTCCGGACGGGCATCGATTCCCGATGCTCAAGTACGCCGCACTCCGCGAGCGTTTGTCTGGGCGGCCCGACATCGACCTGCGCGTGCCTCCTGCGGCAACCGACGCACAGCTCGCCCGCGTGCACACCCTCGCCTACCTCTCGGCCGCCCTATCGGGTTCCCTCGACGCGCAGGCGGTGCGGCGCCTGGGCTTTCCGTGGTCGCCCGAACTCGTGGAGCGCTCCAGACGCTCCGTCGGAGGCACCATCGCAGCGGCCCGCGCCGCGATCGACGAAGGGTGGGCTGTCAATCTCGCCGGTGGCACCCATCATGCGTACCCCACGCATGGCGAGGGCTTCTGCGTCTTCAACGATGTCGCGGTCGCGATCCGGCAGTTGCAGTACGATCACCCGGGTGTGCGTGTGACGGTCATCGACCTCGACGTGCATCAGGGAAACGGAACGGCCCATATCTTCGCCTCGGATGCCGACGTGTTCACCCTCTCGGTACACGGGGGCTCGAACTACCCCTTCCACAAGGAGGCGAGCGATCTCGACATCGCACTCGACGACGGAACGGGTGACACACGGTTTCTGGAGGCGGTGGCGACCGGGGTGAAGGTCGCGCTGCGGTCACGCCCGCAGCTCGCCTTCTTTCTCGCCGGTGCCGATCCGTACGTCGGCGACACTCTGGGACGGCTGTCGGTCAGCGTCGCCGGCATGGCGGCGCGGGACCGTCTGGTCTACGATCTGTGTGAAGAGGCCGGCGTTCCGGTCGCGACCGTCACAGCCGGCGGGTACGCTCCCGACGTCGACACGATCGCCGACCTGCACGCCTCGACGGTGTCGGATGCCGCACGGCGGTGGAGTCGGGGTCGGAAACTACCCGTGCCCTGATGATCCATGGACCTCGCCACACTCCGCGCCCGGCTCGAACAACGCCCCCGCACACCGCTCGCGACCCTACCCACACCGCTGCGTACCCTCCCGCGCCTCCGCGCGGCACTCGGGCCTGAAACCCCCGAGTTGAGGGCAAAACTCGACGAGGAGACCGGCTTCGGCCTCGGCGGCAACAAGGTGCGCAAGCTCGAGTTCGAACTGGCCCCCGGGCGACTGGCCGGGGCCACCCATCTCATCACCACGGGAGGCCCCCAGTCCAACCACTGCCGCGTCACGGCGGCGGCCGCAGCGCGGCTCGGACTGGGCTGCATTCTCGTCATCAACGGTCCGCCCGACCCCACGCCCACCGGCAATGCGCGGCTGCACCGCATTCTCGGTGCCCAGATCCGGTATGTGGAGAATAGAACCGACCGCGCGACGGCCGTGGCGGCGGCGGCCGAGGAGGTCGAACGGGCGGGGGGCGAGGCGGTGGTCGTCCCGCTGGGAGCGTCGACCCCGCACGGGGCGCTCGGATACGTTCGCGCCGTACTCGAACTCCACGACCAACTTCCGCAGGAGTCGGATCGAGCAATTCAGGTCTTCGTGTCGAGCTCGTCGGGTGGCACCCTGGCTGGGCTGTGGGCCGGCCTGGCACTCCTGGAGCGGCACGATCTCTATGTGACCGCCGTGAGTGCCGACACGCCGGCCCCGGAACTGCGCAACACGGCTGCCGAGCTCGCAAGAGGGGCCCTGACCCTCCTCGAAACGGATCCGGAGGCCGTCGAGCGGGTCGCCGGCCGCGTCGAGGTCGACGACCGGGAAGTGGGTCGCGGATACGGCATCCCGACCGAGGCGGCCGACGAGGCCCGCGACCTGCTCGCGCGGGGGGAGGGCATTCTGCTCGACCCGGTCTACACCGCCAAGGCCATGGCGGGCATGATTCGCTGGTTGCGGGAGGGCCGATCTCCGGCGGGAGATCGGATCATCTTCTGGCACACGGGGGGACATCCGGCGCTGCTGAAGTAGGGATCACCCCCACCTACGGACGCGCTCGCAGATCTCGAATGAGCAGCACGCCGGCCAGCAGCATCATCAGCGGCGCGAGTCCGATCAGCCGGAGGACACCCGGGGCGGGAAGGAAATAGAGCCCCACCGGGAGCAGCCCGATCAACCCGGTGATGAAGGTGACCAGGGGGGCATCCCGATACGCGGCCAGGGCGCCGGTCACAGCCAACCCGGGAAAGAGGAGGGCCGCCACCACCGCGGGCGGAACTGCGGCCCCCCCTGGACCCACCGCGGTCATCCAGGCCAGACGGACCCAGAGGATCACCGACAAGACGGCGCTCGCCGTGGCCAGAAGGCGCGGAAGGAAAAGGCGGGTCCGAGACGAGTGTGTCATGCCGGGAAGGTGAAGGGCGGGCCGCACCGGGGGAAGATCCCCTTCGGCAGGTTGCGGAAGATCCCCGATGGCATCGGTCGCCATTCCGGAGGACCTTGATACTAAACCGTCGATCGCTCGCCGAAGCCCGGGAGGTCCCGATGTACCGCAGCCGACCGTTTTCCGCCGCCCTCGTGGGCCTCGCCATCGCGGCCTGTGAGCCCGCCCCTGAAGTAGAAGCGCCCCCGACGCCCGCCGATACGGTTGCCATGGCCCTGGCCAGCTACGACGCCGCGGCATTCGACAGCATCTCGTGGGACACCCCGGAAGACGCCATCGTGAGGGGGAGCATCGTGTTCCAGTTCTCCTGTGCGAAGTGCCACGGATCCCAGGGACTCGGTAACGGGAACTTCGTCACGCGCGGCGACACGATTCGGCCACCGTCGTTCGCCGTCGACGAATTTCGCTTCAAGGACGACCTCGACGGCCTTCGCCGTCATGTCTTCACAGGCACGGAGGGCGGCATGCCACACTGGGGCATGGAAGGCCTCAAGTACCGCGACATCGATGCGGTCGGGCGCTTCATCCAGGATCGATTGACCGCGAACCAGTGAACGGCGTTCGCCGAGTGCAGTCGCCTAGCTCGGAGGAGTCGCCACCGCGCGACTCCTGAAATGCTCGTCGAGGCGCTGCACGTAGTCGAGCGCAGCACCGAGTCGCGGGGCCAGACTACTGGCGGCTCCGGGCCCTGCCTCACGAAGCAGCACGATCAACTCCACGGTCTCCTGAGGCAGCGAGGGATCACCAGCCGAGTGCGCCGCCACGACGCGCTCGGCTGCCGCGTCGATATCGCCGCGTTCCGTTGACCGGGCGCGGCGAGCGCCGGTAAGCCCCAGGGCAGCGCCAGCGAAGAGCAGCACCACGGCCGCCCCGAACACGAAGTACGCGGTCTGCGGGGTAATCTCGACGTAGTTACCGAGGGCTGGCGTCAGGGTGAGGGTCGCCATTCCCAGGAAGGCCACCCCACAGCCCAGCCCCTGCTGGCGCCGCGCAGGAAGCGCTCGTCCCGGCCGGAGCCAAGCAGCTTCGGCGGCCTCGATCTCGCCCGGCGTCAACATCTCACCCGCCGACCCGGGTCGGCACGGAGCGACTGGTGCGACTACCGTCGCCGAGTTGACCGCTCTGATTGAAGCCCCAGCACCAGTTCTCGCCGTCGGTCGATCGACCACAGGTGATCCCTCCGCCCGCGTAGATCGAGCTGAAGAGAAGGTCTCCCGACACCGGAACGGGGACGCTCTGCGCCTGGTTCGTCCCGTCGCCCAACTGCCCGTGAATGTTCTGCCCCCAACAGTAGACTTCTCCCCCCGTCGTGCGAGCACAGGTGTGCGACGCACCCGCCACGACCGAGGCGACCGGCGGAAGTCCGCCCACGGGTCCCGGTCGCATCACCGCTTGAACCGTCCCGTTTCCGAGTTGCCCGTGCTGGTTGTCGCCCCAGCAGTACACCTGGCCGTCTCTCAATGCGCAGGTGTGGCCGCTCCCCGCCGCCAGCGCCTGGAAGCCTGCGCCCGACGCGATCGGGACCGGCGCGAGCCGGTCCAGGCGCCCTCCGTCTCCGAGTTGACCCGCCGAATTGAGTCCCCAGCAATGGATCTGCCCCGAAGGAGTCAGACCACAGGTGTGGTTCCAGCCCGAGACGATCCGGGTGAAGCGCAGGGGCGTCGCGACCGAAACCGGCACGGTACGATCGTCTCGGCCGCCGGTGCCCAGCTGACCCGAAAGATTGCCTCCCCAGCAGTGGGCGGCCCCTCCACCGTCGAGTCCGCACGTATGAGACAGGCCCGCCGCGAGCCGCGAAAAGCGAAGGTTGCCATCGACCGGGCGACCGTCGTGCGACGAGCGGGAGCCGTCACCGAGCTGGCCGTCCTGGTTGGCACCCCAACAGAAGGCTCGGCCCGTATCATCGAGCCCGCAGGCATGGGTCACACCGGCGGTGACCGCCACGATCCCACCGACGTCTTCCGACGCCGACGTCCCCCCTCTGCAGAACGGCCGCCCGCCGGCACCGAGAACGCAGACCATGGTTCCCCCCACATCCCAGGCTCTGCGCACCACGGTCGCAGCCACGGGACCCGGATCGATGGGATCCTCCTCCACCTCGACCGAGTCGGGAGCAGGCTCGGGTTCGGGCTCGGCGGCGGTCGCGGTGAAGATCACCCGGGCGCCTCCCCCGGGGATTCTCGCGACAACCTCCTGCGTGCCCGGCTCGTTGCCGAGAGTCCATCGGGCGACGGCCCAACCCTGGGCGTCGGTGAGATCGATCTCGGGCCGAACGGTGCCCGACTCCGTGACAAATTCCACCTCGGCACCTTCGACCGGCTGCCCTTCGTCGTCGACGACCCGAAGCAGGAGGGCCTCGGGCAGAGCTTCGCCCGGACGCCCGGTTTGATCGTCTCCATCCACACCCCCGACCGCCGCGCCCGTCCGCGGGAGTGCCGACACCAGGAACCGGGTTTCGAGCTCCGTCCCCGTGAGGCGTGCGACCACCTCGATGTCCTGGGGGGCCTCGGGAAGGGTCAACGGCGTCGCGGCCGATCCCACAGAATCGGTCGTGGCCTCGGCAGACCCCAATACGCCCGCGCCCCCCACGATTTCGAATTCCACCGGGACGCCGGGAACCGGAGTCCCCGCCGAATCGAGGACCTGAACCTGGAGTTGCACGGGGAGCACCGTTCCCACGGGCCCCGACTGCGCGTTTCCGCTCCTGCCCGTGAGGAGGCGAGGTGTGCCCGGAACAGGAGGCTCGGTGGTGTCGGGCGCCGGAGCCTGCACGGCGACCGGCGGGGGCGCCACAAGACTTCCCTCGGCGTCGACGTTCTGTGGGAGCCAGCGACCGAGTCCGAGGGGCTGCCAGGCCGTGGCGAGCAGCAGGGCACCGGCCCCGAGGAGCAGGAGTGCTCGTCGCCGTCGGGGGGCACCACTCGACGGCGCCGGGGCACCGCGAGGCGCCGCGGCCCTGGCGGCCGGGCGAGACGAAACCCCACCGGTCTGACCGGGCCGGCCGGGGAGCGCCGGGGTCATCGGCGTGGGCGCGTCGTCTTCGAACCCGAGCCCATGGAGCAACGGATCGACCTCGGGGTCGGCCAGAGCCTCGACCGCACCGAGCATCTCTTCGGCCGACTCCCACCGATCGGCGGGGTCTTTCCGGATCGCCCGCTCCACGATGTCGATCACCCGGTCCGACAAGTCCGGGCGCACCTCGCGCAGGGGGGGAGGTTCCTCCTGCTTCTGCTTGAAGATGATGCTGTAGATGCTCTCCCCTTCCCAGGGATGGGCACCCGTGAGCATCTCGTAGGCCACCAACCCCAGGCTGAACACGTCCGAACGCCCATCGACGTCCTGGCCGTCGATCTGCTCCGGCGCCATATAGGCGGGGGTCCCGAGGGACTCGCCTGGCAGGGTCAGGCGGGTGTCGAGATCCCAGGGCCGGGCGACACCGAAGTCGGCGAGTCGCGCGGTCCCGACTTCGTCGTCGATGTAGATGTTCTCGGGTTTGACGTCCCGGTGAACGATCCGTCGCCGATGGGCGTAGGCCAGAGCCGACGCCACATCTCGAAGAAACGACATGGCCCGACGGGGCGAGAGCGGCCCCGTGTCGTGGATCAGTTCCTTCAGGTTTCGGCCCGGCACGTGCTCCATGAGCAGCACCATGCTCCCGTCGGCCAGGTGCCGCGTGCCATACAGCTTGACGATGTTCGGATGTTGCAGGCGCGCGACGAGTTGGGCCTCGCGTTGGAGGCGTGCCATCGCCTCTTCGTCGGCTCCGAACGATGATCGGATGACCTTCACCGCCAGATCACGATTCAACTCGTGATCCTTGACCAGATAGACGATCGCGGTGGCGCCCCGACCGAGTTCGCGAATCAACTCGAAACCGGGTCCCAGGGCCTCCAGTGCGCTTCGCACGGAGTCCCCTGACGAGGATTCCCTCAACTCATCGGTCATCGCATCAAGAACCAGGCAGCGGCCGCGGCCCCGAGACCGGCAAGGGCGACCAGCGTCGAGAGCACCTGCCCCCAATGCTTCTTGCGGTGACGCACAGGGCTCCGCTCCATCAGCGTCTTCGGGTTCCAGTTCGGCACGGACTTGCGAAGCGCCGCCGGTTGCACGCCGAGGGTCTTCGACGGACGATGAAGAACGACCGCAGAGGTGTTGTCTTGAGACCCCGCGCTCAGGGCGAGGCTCACCAGGTCCTGCACGGCCACTTGAGGATCGCGGAGGGTCTGACTCCACTGCTCGATACGGCTGTCGGAGAGCACACCGTGCACCCCGTCGCTGCAGAGCAGGAGGCTCTCTCCGTCGTCGACGTCGAAGGGTCCGAACAGATCGACCTCGACCTCGGGCTTTCCGCCCAACGAACGCGTGAGGGCGTGGGCCCACCGACCCGCCACCGCATCGATGTCGCCCGCCGCGCCGGTCAGCCGCGCCTCTTCCGCATGGGTGTGGTCGATCGAAACCCGTCGAATCCCCAGCGGAGTGCAGCGATACGCACGGCTGTCGCCCACGTTGGCCACGGTGACGCGGTGCCCCACGGCGTGCGCGACCACGAGTGTGCTGCCCATCTTCCGCCCCGCTGCTCGGTCGTATACGGCTCGATTGGCGGCCTGAACCGCGCGGAGCAAGGGCTCGCCTCGAATCATCGCCGATTTGAGGGCCTCCAGCGCGGTGCGGCTGGCCACGTCACCCATCTCGAGCCCGCCCATCCCATCGGCGAGCGCGATTACGTGCCCCCCGTTTCCGAGACGCATGGAGAGGACCGAGTCCTCATTGCTTTCGCGGGGCCCGGCGTCTGTACGCAGGGCTACGTGCCATCCGCTCTCTGTGGGTCCAACAGTCACGGCATCTGGAAGTGGAAGCGGGCATCGCCCAGTCGGACTTCATCGCCCGACTGGAGTTCACGGGGCTCGGCACCCAACGGAAGGACCACCCCGTTCACCTGAACGGGATGCTGCGCCACCAGGCTTTCGATCCGCCAGCGCCGACCTTCATACGACATACGAGCATGCCGGTCCTGCACGGTCGGGTGGTTGAGGGTGATGTGGTCCGGAGGATCCCCCTCCGCCCAACCCAACGTCACCACGACGTCACGCCCGGTCGGTCGCACGAACCGAATCTCCTCGCGGACCACGTCGGGGTCCAGAGGTCGCAATCGACCCGGGAGCAACTGAAGAGTCGCACGATAGAGGGGTCCCGGTCCATGGTCCTCATCCGGCGCGGTATCGCGCGCGGCGGTCGACATCCCGGGTGCCGACTCGTCTGCCGGCGGCTCCACATTCAGATCGGGGGGGTCCCATCCGACGCGACGCGGAACCTCGAGGAGGGGTCCGGCTTTGGCTGTCGGTTCTTCGTCCCCGGGGGCCCGGCGCGACACGGGAGGGCGAAAGACCACCGGTGCCTCGTCGGAGGGCGCCGTCTCGTCTCCACGGAGCCGATCGACCAGGCGTCGAAGCAGACCGCGCTCGGGGGTGGCGTCTCCCCACACGAAGACCCGCGACCGGCCACCGGCACCGGTCGCCGCTTCGCCGGCGGTGCGTACCGTCGGTTCGTCGGACGTGTTCTTAGCCATCGCCGAATCTCCCCCCGGACAAGGCGCCTACGGGAATCCTACACGGATCGCGGAGATTTCGCGCCTGCCCCGGTCAGGAGGAGCCCTTGGCCGGACCCTCGTCGGGCCCCTCGGAAGGGCGCGGCTGAGCGACCGCCGGAGCCGCCAGGGGCGAGGGAGTTGGAGTGGAGACCGCGGTGGCACTCGTGGCTCGATTGTCGGCCGGCGTGGGTTCGCTGGTGGCCGCCACGGCGGCCGCGATGTTGGTCAGCGTTCCGCTGAATCCACCATCGATGTCGACGACCACATCGAACGTCGTGGCCGGGGCTCCAGGGGCGATCGAGGCGACCGCAGGCCAGGTCACCACGCCAGCCGAGTGTACCCCCCCTCCCGTTGCCGACACGAACGTCACGCCGGTCGGGAGCGTATCGGTGACCACCACCGACGTCGCGGTGCTGGGTCCTGTGTTGGACACCGACACGGTGAAGGTGATCTGGGCGCCCGGACTTGCGGTTGCCGGCGCCACCGCCGACGTGACCAGATCGGCGACTGCAGCGATCGTCGTCGTCGCCGCCTGTCGGTCGTTGGCCGGAGTCGGGTCGGAGGTGGTACCGACCACCCGAGCTCGGTTGGTCATCGAGCCCGTCGTTCCACCGGGAATCGTGG
>CBDUEZ010000181.1:0-8573 GCA_965366355.1 uncultured bacterium | reverse complement strand
GCGCGGACGGCCGTGCGGACCGTCGCCAAGGGACTCGAGGCATCGGTCGAGCTGGAGCTTCTCCAGGAGAGGGTCATCGCGGCCAACCGACGGGCCATCGAGCGGTATCGTCCCCCGCAGGTCGACGTTGCGCGGGCGCGCCTGTTCCTGACGGAGCGGGAGCACACCGATCGCCCCGACCATCGCCTCGAGTGGTCTGAACTGATCCATCCCCGCCCGGACGTGGTTCAGGTACTGGGCGTCGATGCCGGCGACGTCGTATTGCACCATGCCCCCGAACTGGCCTCGGCGCTCGACGACTGGTTGGATGTGGTCGAATCGGCGGGCCCTCGAGCCTCTTAGTCGCCGCCGCCCCGCTCCAGTAGGTCGACCACGGTCGCGAATCTCCACTCGTAGTCCTCCGAGAGCGGATCACCCCCG
This sequence comes from uncultured bacterium, assembly GCA_965366355.1. Classification (GTDB taxonomy): domain Bacteria; phylum Gemmatimonadota; class Gemmatimonadetes; order Longimicrobiales; family Gaopeijiaceae; genus Gaopeijia. Next base: position 8,153 of record CBDUEZ010000181.1, on the reverse strand, counting down.
GCACTCCTCACACCTTGTTGCCCACCCTGGACCCGGACCCGATACCACACCGCGTCCAGCAGGTCGTCGTCGGGAGTGAAGCGCACGGTACGGCCGTCGGGGTCGGGGCTCAGCGTGCCCGCAGCGGCTTCGAACGTGCCCCCGCTGGACAGGTATCCCACCTGGATGGCCGCGCTCGTGATCGTCTGCGGATCGAAGGGCTGACTGAACTTCACCACGACCTCGGCGCCGGAGAATCCGACATTGATCTCCTCCGCTTCGGGCGTGTGGGACTCGATGGTGAACGGCAGGTCGACGCACCGGGCCAGGTTGGCCTGGGCATCGGCGTTGAGGTCCCAGGTGAACGACGCCTCGTCGAGCTCGACATAGGTCACCCGGCCAGACTGGTCGGCTTCCGTCCACGCACCGTTGAAGTAGGCCTGCATGCGCCCGTCGATGCGATCCGGCAAAACCCGGTCGATCCAGACGGCACCGGCATTCGAGGTGAGCGTGAAGTTGCGGCCGGGCCCCATCGGCTCGGCCTCGAAGTCGCCCGCCAGTCCTTGCGTGATCATCGACATGAGCCCACTGAGCGAGAAGATCGACATGTTCTCGGCTCCCGCTTTCGTCTTCTCATACGACGGATCCATCCAGAGCATCTGGGCGTTGATCAGCAGTTGGTCCGGGGCGAGCCCATTCTCGCTGTGCTCCCACCCGATGGTGTAGAACTTCGGCTGGAACGCCTCGTGAGCCGGGAGCGTGAGAATGAAGTTGACGTGCGACTTGGTCCGGTCGTCCCAGAAACCCGCGTTCAGCAGGCACACACCCAGCATGCTGAGGTCTGCGATGCCCCCGCTCATCGGCGCGGCGCCCGAAAACGCCGAGACCATGCCCAGGCCGCTCGACAGAGCCGAGGGTCCCACCTGGCCGGCCATGACGAAGCGGGGCACTTCACCGGCCCATTCGCCGACAAACCCTGGATTGACGTCGACCGTGAACTCGACCGTCGTCTGGGCGCCGTCTTCGTCGGTGACGGTCAGCGTGGCCGTGTAGCGACCGATCTCGGCGTAGGTGTGGTTGAGCTCATCGAGATCGGCACCCGTGACGGGGGCACTACCGTCTCCGAAGTCCCATGCGTAGGTGAGATCGTCGTCGCCGGGGTCGGAGGCGACCGCTTCGAAGCGGGTCGATTGTGCAGGCCGCACGGGTTCCTCGAAGAGGACGCCGTGAATCTCCGGCGGCGCATTGCGGATCCTCACGGTGAGGCTGCGAGTGGCCGAGAAGCCCTCCGGGCCGGAGACGTCGAGCCGCACCTCGTAGTCGCCATCCTGTCGATAGCGATGGGTGATGGCGCGGCGACCCCGTTCCGACAGGCTTGTCCCGTCGCCCAGATCCCAGGCGAACTCCGACACCCCGCGCGGGTTCGACACCGCCACCCCGAAGGCCAGCCCCTCGCCCTCCTGGGCCTCGGTCGCGCCGGCGATGTTGGAGATGGTGGTGGGGCCCGGGCCGAGTACCTCGATGGGGGCGGGTCCCTGCTGGGCCGCGAGAGTTGTGGTCCCGGCCAGGACTCCCACGGCCGCGAGCAGCGCGACTCGACTCATCGTCCGCCCCGAGGGCGAATCGCACCGACGACCGTGAAGGTGTAGGGCGGCACCACGCGGAGAGGATTGCCCGCGAGGTCGGTGACCTGTTCCGTCAACGTCACACGATACGTCTCCCGCTCCGTCCAGGGGGCCGCTGGCCGGAACACGGCGACTCTCGCTTCTTCGACCCACTGCCAGCGCCCGCCGACCGATCCCCCCGCGGCCGTCTCCACCCGCAGGCCACCGCCCTGAACGGTCGTCGGATCGAGGGACTCGTCGACGGTGATCACGAGGGGCGCGTCCGGGGCGACTCCGAGGGCTCCAGGCATCGGGGTCAGGCGCAATAGATGGGGACGCCGGGTGTCGGGGGCGGTGTGGAACGTCCAGCTGGCCCGCCCCTCCAGGGCGTTGCCGGTGGCATCGCGCAATCCGTCGCCCACGCGAACGCGATACGACGCCCCCGCGTCGAGCGCGCTATCCAGTCGGATCTGTAGCGAGCGACGGTTCTCGCCCGGCTCGACCGTTGCCGAAAGGGGAGCGCCCGCGGGCCCCAGCACCGTCAGGGCGTTGCCCGACGACCCTCGAAGATCGCGGTTGAAGTGGGCCGACAACACGGTCGTCGCGGCCGGAACCGTGTCGCCTTCGGAGGGGCCGCCAGCGAGGAGGCGGAAGCCACCCACGGGGCGCACGGCGGACTCCGCGACGGCGGTGTGAAACCCGTCGCTGGCGACGACCCGAATTCGGGGGGCCGGGCCGGCCTCCAACGACCGAGGGGCGACGCCGGCCAGCTCGGATCCCGACAGGCGGAGCCCGAGCGGCGCCCATGCCCGGCCGTCGGCACTGTAGAAGACGTCGAACCAGAGCTCGTCGCCGTCGGCATCCGCTGCCTCCCACCGAATCGTTCGCTCGCCGCGCCAGTCCTCGTCGGGTCCCGGTGAGAGCAGTCGCACGGTCGGAGCCGACGCGCTCCCCACCACGCGAGCGAGGGGAGCCCCATTCTCCAGGATCGCGATTTCAGCGGCCCCGGTCACGAGTGGAAGAGCGACGGAAAACGCCGCCTCGCTGATCGGCTCACCATGCGACGGGGCGACGAACTGCCTGGGAAAGGCGCGACTGGCGAGTACGGCTCCCGCGGCGTCTCGCAGCTCCGCCCGATATCCGCCCCGACCCCCGCCCGGCGACGCCTCGAGCTCCCTCTGTACGACGGGAGCCAACCTCACCGTGCCGTCAGATGCGATGCGCCCGGACACCACGAGATGGGTCGACGGCTCCTGGACCGGCTCGGGTCGAGCGAACCCCACCGAGCGCTCCGGCGGTGGCGCGGGGCCTCCGACCCTATCGACGGCGTCCATCTCCTGCGCGGGAGCGGGCCCGGAGGGGCCACCGAAGAACCCGAGCAGCTGGAGACTCTCGATCATTCGCTCGTATTGCTCATCCGCCATGAAGCGGAGCGATGCGGACCCCGACTCCGGGTACATGAGTGGCCAGAGCAGGTCGGGATCCCATGGAGAGCGGTTGTTGCCTTCTGTTCGGCTGACGTTGTCGCCGCCACCGTTGACATACAGGGAGAATCCCTCGTTCTGAACGGGCCCCGGAAGGCAGTTGTTCCGTGCGCTCGGAACCGACATGTCGAACGGGTCGCCGGTGGCCGGGATCGTCTCTACCGTATGACAGAGACCATAGAAGTGGCCGATCTCATGGGCCAGCACCATGGTGCGGTCTTCGGCGTCGAGCGGATCGATCCGCACCAGAATCAGTCGCTTGCCCCCGAGATACCGACTGAAATGGTCGTCTCCCGATTCAAGGAACGGCATCATGACGCCGGCCCAGCCCACCTCGCCCTCCGGCGTCGGTGCAAACCCCGGCGATGTGGGCACGAATCCCACCACGATGTCGGCCTCCGCACTCACGCTCCGGGTCGCCGACCAGAGCGCCTCGGACACCTCGAGGCGGCCCTCCTCGAACCACCATCGGTCGAAGAGAAACGAGCCACCGTATCGAGGCCTGAACCGGCCGACGGGGCTGTTGTACGCAGCATAGTTGACGGCGGACTTCATGTACGAATGGACCGACTCCTCGATGTAGCCCCACGGGCCGGGCCAGGCCGCTCCACTGTTCCGGTAGAACTCCTCCTCCTCCTGCCACCTCTCGCCGTCGAACCCGTCGTCTGCCCAGGATCCCGTCTTCACCAGGAAATAGTCGATCCGCGGCTCGGGGGCCGCTGGGAGTACCACGGCGGGACACGCGCCGTCGTAGCGGAAGGTCTCTCCGGTCCTCGGGGAATCGAATTCGAGCGTGGCGCGAATGGCGACGGGCCGCCGACCGTCACCGGCCGCCGTCGGGGTCCAGCCGAAGTGGTTGGCGGTGAAGGAGGCCTCGATACTGTCGGATTCGGTGTGCCAGTCGGGTCGCCAGAACGTGTGGGTCATCTCGGGTAGTTCCTCGCCATCGGCTCGGATTCTGACCCGCGCCTCGTGAAAGGCGAGTTCCTCGTCGTCGAAAGGAGCGTCCTCTTCGTCCCAATTGGCGTGAACTCGAATGACCGTGGCCTTGCCCGGAATCAAAGGCGCGTCCCGCGCGGTCTGATAGACATGGCACTTCACTTCGATGCGCGGGCGGTCCTGGGCGGACGCCGCGCTCGCGAGTGAGAGCAACACGAGCGCCACAACCGCGACGCAAGCAGCACGGGTCTCGACCATGGGGGTCATTCAGTAAGGCCTGTTCTCCGGAGGGGGCTGTACCCCCAGACTGCGTCCTGACCCATGGTGGTTGCAAGCCGACGACCTGAAGGGAATCGGAAGCGCTCAACCTCCTTCCCGCACCCGAACGGGGAAGGGTGGGCGCGTCGGGCGCACCACGGGATTGGCCTCCAGTTGCCGCATCACCTCTTCGATCGCCCGTTCGAGCTGTGGATCCCGACCGGCGGCCACCAGAGCAGGGTCTTGCTCGACTTCGATGTCGGGCGCGATGCCGACGTTCTCGATGCCGAATCCCTCCTCTTCCGTCCAGAAGCCGACGTTGGGCGCGGTCCACGAGGCTCCGTCCATCGTCGGCGGCGTGCCGAGGATCCCCACGAGGCCTCCCCAGGTGCGCGTTCCGATGAGCGTGCCGAGGTCGCGCTGGCGAAACATCCAGGGCATGTAGTCACCACCCGAGCCGGCCCATTCGTTGATCAGCATCACCTTGGGCCCGAGAATACGCGCGGTGGGTGAGTGCAGATCGTCGCCGTAGCGAAAGGCCCAACTCGATCCGTAGTCCTGATCGAGCAGGTCGATCACGTAGTCTGCGAGCTGGCCGCCCCCGTTGAAACGCTCGTCGACGATGATCGCCTCGGCGTTCGCGGCCTGAGCGAAGAAGTAGCGCTTGAAGGCGGCCCACCCGTCGGCCCCCGTGTCGGGCACCCAGACGTAGGCGACCCGTCCGTCGGTGGCCTCACGCACGGCTCGAGCGTTGGCCTCCAACCAGGACCGAAGGCGGAGGTTCAGGTCGTTCGCGATCGGGACCACGGTCAGGGTGCGTTGGCCCGATCCATCCGCGTTGGGACCCACAGCGATCGACACCTGACGACCGGCCGTCCCCTCGAAGGGAGCGAACGGATTGTCTGCGGCCGTCAGGGGCGTGCCGTTGACCGCGAGAAGATAGTCGCCCTCCTCGATGTTCATTCCCGGCTCGGCGAGGGGCGCGCGGAGACCGGGATTCCACTTCTCACCCCGGTAGATTCGCGCGAAGCGCCACCGCCCATCGGACACTTCGTAGTCGGCCCCCAGGAGCCCGGACGGGATCGATTCCGCGTCGCGAATGCCTTCACCGGGACCGGATTGGCGGCTGTGGCCCACGGCGAGTTCGGAGAGCATCCATTGGGTGACGCGGTCGAGGTCGTTTCGGGTCGCCAGGTCGGGAAGAAAGGCCGCATAGCGCTCCCACATCGCGTCCCAGTCGGCGCCGTGCATGTCGGGGTCGTAGAAGATGTCTCTCTGCTGCCGCCACACCTCGCGCAGCATCTGCGCCCATTCCTGTCGAGGATCGACACGCACGCGAATCTCGTCGGCCTTGATGCGGGTGCTCGTGAGTTCGATCTCACCCACGTCGGCGATGTGCCAGGCGCCGCCGGCCGTCACGAGCAACTTCTTGCCGTCGGCCGAGATCCGCCACGGTCCGGCGCGTTCGAGAAGGGTCGTCTCATCTTCGCTCGCCAACTCCCACGACCGCAGGCTCTGCGGGCCCGGTCCGTTGCCGGTCAGGCGGTCGGAGCGTCGATAGTAGAGGTGGCCCTCGGCTCCGGTCTGGAGATCGGAGAACCACCCCGAGCCTACACCCAGCGGAACGACTCGCCCGCCGAGGCCGTTCAACTCGACCTGCGCGGGCCGCACGTCGTCCGCCTCACCCGCGCCCGCGCCCTCGGCTTCGGAGTCGGAACTCGATGCGACCGCAGACTCCTCGTCGCTCTTCGGCGCCAGCGGAGAGGGGAGGGAGGGATCGAGAATCGCCATGTAGAGCGTTCCGGTCGCCTCCGTGTCGTTGTTCGACATGTCGAACCACGACTGCACCGGCCCGGCATCGGTCGATGCGAGAAAGTACAGATACTTACCACTTCGATCGAAGACCGGCTCACGAAGGTGCCCGAGGCCCGTATCGATGCGCTGGGCCGTCTCGTTGTCGACCGAATACATGAAGAGCTGACCGAAGCCGCCCGCATCGGCGGTGGTGAAGGCGAGCCATTTCGAGTCGTGCGACCAGTTGTGCGAAATCTCGTCGATCGGTCCGAACACGTGCTGCCGCCCGACGGCCCGTGTCTCGGCCGACTCGACGTTGACGACGTGCACTGCCAGCCCGTTGTCGGTGAAGCTGATGTGCGACCCGTCTGGTGACCATTTGGGATCGTCGTAGAAGCCGGCGCCCGACAGCGGGTAGCGCCGCGCGGCGGCCAAATCGTCGGCGGGCGCGACGTAGAGATCGTATTCGCCGCTCTCGTCGGAGAAGAATGCGATCCGACTTCCGTCGGGCGACCAGACGGGGGAGCGCTCGTGGACTCCGGGGGTCTGGGTGAGGAGCCGAACGTCTCCGTTCTGCGCGGGCACGGTCACGATATCGCCCCGGGCCTCGAAGAGGGCGCGCGCTCCCGTCGGCGAGAGGTCGAACGTCTGGATGAAGTCGCTCCCATCCGCCCAGCGCGCCCGGGTCTCGACCAGATCGCTCGCGACCACGACGTCGAGGCGTTGGTCGGCGCCGGTGCGGGTGTCGTAGGTGTGCAACCAACCCGCCTGCTCGTAGACGATGGTTCCGTCACTTGCGGCCGAAGCCGAGAGGACGGGGTGGTCGTCGAAGTGAGTCAGCGCCTCGGCCCCAGACGCGGTGCGCCGGTACAGGTTGAACTCTCCGTCGCGGTCGGAGAGAAAGTACAAATCGTCGCCGATCCACATGGGACGGAGGTCGTTCGCGCCCCCCGCCGGCTTCGAGACCTCCTCCACGGCGAGGTCCGAGCGATCGGCGACCCAGATCCGCGAGACCCGTCCCCCTCGGTAGTGCTTCCACTGTCCCATCGCGGGTGCCGCGGGCGTGAAGGCGATCTGCGCACCGTCGTCGGATAGATCGAATTCGAAGGCGACCGGTGCCTCGAGCTCGGAGACCCTCTGGTTGTCCAGCGCCACGGTCATGGGGGTCGCGCCCCCGCCCGAGACGACGCCCATGCGATTGGAGGCGAAGGCGATGTGCCGGCCGTCGGGCGTCCACCCTTGCACGAGGTCGGGTGCCGGATGCCAGGTCATGCGTCGGGGGGCACCTCCGGCGACCGACACGACGAAGACGTCGGAGTTTCCGTCGTACTCACCGGTGAAGGCCAGCCACTGCCCGTTAGGACTGAAGCGGGGGGACCTCTCCCGACCGGGATGCGATGTGAGTCGCCTTGGGTTGGCCCCATCTCGCTCGGCGATCCAGAGGTCGCGGTCGTAGACGAACGCGATGTGCGAACCGCTGATCGCAGGATCAGCGAGCATTCGTGTGGGCGACGGAGTCTGCGCAGCAGCGGGCAAGGAGACCGCGATCACGGCGCACAAGGCCAGGGTATCCAACGAACGACGGCGGGGCAGGGGCATAGCGACTTCCGGGAGAAAGGCTCGGACGGCATATCCACTGCCCGTGAGCGTACGCCCATCCGCCCCTGGGGGCCCTATCTGGCCGTCTCGACCTTGTTGCCCCTGCGTCTCGACTCGCCGTGCGTGCTGTTGCGGGCCGATCCGCGCTACGGCGTGAAGACGTACGACGCCCCGAGCCCCAGGGGGATTCCGACCGCCCAGTAGAGCAGCAGGAACGCCGACCAGGCCACCAGGAAGGTGACCGAGTAGGGCAGCATCAACGAGGTCAGTGTGCCGATACCGGTCTGTTTCACATAGCGCTGACAGTAGACGACCACCAGCGGAAAGTAGGGCATCAGGGGGGTGATGATGTTCGACGATGAGTCGCCCACCCGGTAGGCGGCCTGTGTGAGATCGGGCGAGATGCCGACCTGCATCAGTACGGGTACGAAGATCGGCGCAAGCAGCGCCCATTTGGCGCTCGCGGAGCCCACGAAGAGGTTGACGAAGGCCGTCA
>CBDUEZ010000180.1:0-8638 GCA_965366355.1 uncultured bacterium | reverse complement strand
TCGATCCCGTCGTCGATGCTCCTGAGCTTCATCGTGCTGAACCTCATGGGCGTCAGCATGAACATGGTGGTGTTGTTCAGCCTGATCCTCGCGCTGGGCATGCTGGTCGACAACGCGATCGTCGTCGTCGAAAACATCTACCGGTATATGGAAGAGGGCTGGCCCAGTGATTGGGCCGCCAAAAAGGCGACCGGAGAGGTGGCGATCCCCGTGATCGCTTCGACCGCCACCACGTTGGGGGCGTTTACGCCTCTGCTCTTCTGGCCGGGTGTGACCGGTGAGTTCATGGGGTACCTGCCCAAGACACTGATCGTCACTCTGACCAGTTCGTTGTTCGTGGCCTTGATCATCGTGCCGGTGCTGTGCGCGATGTTCATGAAGCTCGAAACCGACGAACGACCTCCGATGACCCGCACCACCCGTTTCACGCTGGCGGGCGGCGCGGCCGTGGCCCTGCTGGCGATCGCGGGCGTGAACCCGCTGACGGCAGGCTTGCTCCTCGCGACGGCCGTGGCGGGCTGGGCCCTCTATCATTTCCTGCTGGCGTCGGCCGCGGTCGCCTTCCAGGAGCGGCTCGTGCCCCGCATGCTCGCCGCGTATGAGCGGCAATTGCGGGCAGCCCTTCGCCATCGCGGGCGCATGATCCTCGGCTCGCTGGTGGTGCTCGTCGTCACGGTGGCCGCCTTCACCCGCTTCAACGCAGGCGTCGAGTACTTCCCCGAAGACATTCCGCCGAAGCAGGTGTTCGTCGATGTGGAGCTACCCGTGGGCACCCGCGCAGACGCCACCGACGAAATCGTTCGTCGCATCGAACGAGACCTCGTCGGAGTCGCGGGCGGAGAGGACTGGAAGAGCTCCGTCGCAGTGAGCGGGGGGGGCGGCGGAAGCAGTGGCGGTGGGGCCGGAGCCATGGCCGGGCAGGGTGGACCTTCGGGGCCGAACGCCGGCCGGGTCACGCTGAGTTACGTCGACTTCCAGGACCGCCAAACCGACGCCTTCGCGACGCTCGCGTGGATGCAGTCGAACATCGGCACCGATATCGCCGGGGCCGAGGTCACCGTGGAGCAGCTGCAGGAAGGCGTCCAGTCGGGGCTGCCGGTCAACATCGAGATCTCGGGCGAAGACCCCGAGCAGCTCGAAGCGCTCAGCGACCGGGTCCTCGAGATCCTGCGCAACGACGCGATCATCGAGAAGCTCGTGGGACTGGAGAGTGACCTCGATGCGGCGCGTCCGGAGCTGTCCGTGACCGTGAATCGGGAGAACGCCGCGCGGTACGAACTGTCGACGGCCGACGTGGGTCGCGCGATTCGTGGGGCGATCCAGGGCATCGAAGCCGCCAAATATCGCACGGGCAGCGACGAGTACGACATCATCGTGCGACTCGCGCCCGAGTTCCGCCGGGAACTCGATCAGCTGGGTGAGCTGACCGTCATGGCCGAAGGTGGGCGCCAGATCCCGCTCTCGTCGGTGGCGGAGTGGAACGTCGGCGAGGGCTACGGCACGATCCGGCGAAAAGACCAGGAGCGCATGGCCACGATTTCTTCGGACGTCGCGGCGGGCCTGAACAGCAATGCGGTCCTGGCCGAGGTCCAGGTCGTGCTTCAAGACTTCGCCCAGGCGGAACTGCCGCCGGGTTACGTCATCGAATACACGGGCCAGCAGCAGGAGCAGGATGAGGCGCAGGATTTCCTGGGTGGCGCCTTCCTCACCGCACTCCTTCTGATCGCGTTCATCCTGATCAGTCAGTTCAACTCCGTGGTGAAGCCGGTCATCATCATGACCTCGGTCATGATGTCGGTCGTCGGGGTGCTCATGGGCCTCATGGCCTTCCGCATGCCGTTCGGAGTGATCATGACGGGCGTCGGCATCATCTCACTCGCCGGCATCGTCGTGAACAACGCGATCGTCCTGATCGACTACATCGATATCTTGCGCGCGCGGGACGGGATGGATCGCCGCGAGGCCCTGATCCAGGGGGGGCGCACGCGCTTCCGCCCGGTGGTGCTGACGGCGACGACGACCGCGCTCGGTCTGGTTCCGCTCGCCATCGGACTCAATTTCGACTTCTTTGGTCTCTTCACCTCGCTCCAACCCGAGCTGTATTGGGGAGGCGATCAGGCCGCCTGGTGGGGACCGATGGCGATCGCCGTCATCGTGGGGATCATTTTCGCCACCTTCCTCACGCTCGTGCTGGTGCCGGTCATGTACTCCCTCGTCGACGACTTCACTCGGGTATTCAAGCGGTACTTCGTGCACCCCGATGACGACGAAGAGCAGGCGACCCCTTCGCCGAGGGAAGAGAAGCCCCATCAGGCTCCCCTCCCTCCGAGTGTTCGGACGCCCGAACCGGCCGAGGTGTTTCGCAGCGCTACCCCGGGTCTTCAACCGCGACCTGAGGCGGGCTGAATGCGCGGTAGGGTGGGGGTCGTGTGGCCCCGCCCTACCGCAGCAGCCGCGGGCTTCCGTCGAGGTCGGGGGGAGCGGGAATGCCGAGCAGGTGGGCGAGGGTCGGGGCCAGATCGAATGTTGCGACCCGCTCCTCATGGATCCCGGCAGGGACGCCGGCCCCGTACACGATGAAGGCTACCCACCGGTCATAGTAGTACGGAGTTCCGTGACCGGTACCGAAATCGTCACCGTACGCCCCCTCGGGGAGCCGCACGGCCACATTCAGTCCCCGAAAACTCGGGACTCGGCCTTCGACGAAGCTGCTGTGGAAGAGGGCCGCGAACGAGTCGGCGGGCTCGCTGCCCCGCAGCTGGGAGAAGGGGTAGGCCTCCTCGACGAACGGCGTGGCCCTCAACGCGGCCGCCACGGCCTCACCGGAGTCGTCGATCGTGACGTCGGCGAGGGCGGCATCGGCGGCCCTGAGTTCCGCCGAGGTGTAGCGAATGGCGGGTGCACCCTGCTCGATCCCCCACTCGGGAAGGTCGACGACCCCATGGTCGGCCGAGAGCGCCAGCGTCCAACGTCCCTCGCCCACGCGGGTATCGAGGGAGTCCATCAGTTCGCCCAACTCTCGATCGAGTCGCAGGAGGTTGTCCAACTGCTCGGTCGACAGCGGACCGAAGGTGTGCCCGACCCCGTCGGTCGAGGAGTACGACAGGGCGAGCAGGTCGACGGTGCCTCGCGCTCCCAGATCGAGGGCTCGGAGTGCGTGGGTGGCGAGGGTCGTAACGGCTCCGTCGGGGGCGGGAGAGTCTTCGAGCCATCCCCCCCAGGCGCGCCGATCGAACATGTCGACTTCGACGTGGGCGCGATGGGGCAGGGTGGTATGGATCCCGTCGGCCTCGGCGGCATTGGCGTCGGGGCGCGCCCGGGATTGGGAGCCGTCCGGCCCCGAGAACGTCCACACGGTATCGCCCCACAGGTCGGGCGACAGGGCCGCGTTCGCCTCGCGCACCCACTCGGGAAGTTCGTCGCGGTAGTAGGTACTCGTCGTGAATCCGCCCACCCCGTTTCCGAGAGCCATCCAATACACGTCGGTCGCCGCGTGCCCAGCGAGGGGGATCGCGCCCCGGTCCTTACGCGAGATGGCCACCACGCGGGCCTCGGGATCGGCGGCGAGCACCCAATCGCCGATGGCGTCGGCTCGAATGTTGGCCGGAGATCGGCCTGGAAGACCGGGGTCGGCCAGGATGCTCACCGTCGTGTCGGACACGGCGTACACCGACCGCCAGCCGTCTCCCACCCGCTCCGACCATGAGTTGCCCGCGATCCCGTGGTTCCGGGGCATTCGGCCGGTCCCCAGCGTCGTGTGCCCGGGGGCGGTAGAGGTCTGGGCGTGGTCGTGGGTGGCGTTGGTGAATACGGCTCCGCCATCGAGGAGCCGGCGGAAACCCTCGGTGAACAGATCGTCGTACCGGGAAAGCAGGTCACCGCGAAGCTGGTCGACCACAACCACCACGCCGAGCCGGCTATCCCCCCGGTCGACCACTGCGGTCGACTCGGTCTCGGCACAGGCCACCATGAACGGCAGGAGGAGGAGCGACAGCCTGGAGACGGGTCGAAAACGCATGATGGGCGAGGCGGTGGGGGCGGATACGGGCGGATACGGCGGGCCGAAGATGCGACTCCCTTCGGGTCTCGGCCAGTCCGGCATGGGGATTCCCGAAGTTCCGCAGGGGGAGGGCACCACCGACCGCCTCGCGCGTACTAGTGAAATTGTGCCACGTGAAACGTGATGGCACGGCTGATGATCCGACCCACCGCCAACCCCTTGGAAGACCCGATGGGCACACACAAGACGTCACTCACGGGTGCCCTGACCGGCTTCGCTGTGTGTTGCACTCTCTCCGCCTGCTCCTCGCAGCCCGGGTGGAGTCACCTGGGAGGTGCGCCGGTGGCAGAGGCCGGGGTCTACGAGGCCGTGGTGCGGTATCTGCACGCCTATTATGATCCGCCCGACTGGAATCCGGCGCCCGCGGCCTGGTGCCTGGCTACGGGTCGCCGCGCCAGTTCGGTCGCACGGGGGCGGGTCGGCGAAGATCGCTCCGCCTGGGCTCCGACGCCTCGGCTCGTTTCGTCGCTCAATGACCTGAGGCCGCCGGTTCGCCGGATCGACGAATGCGCCACCGATGACGGTGACGAGCGGCTTCTCGCGACGGGCGAGCGCGCGATCGTCGTGGCGATCGAACACCCGGCGTGGGAGAGCCCGGAGTTTGCTCGCCTATTGGTCTACACCCGGCAGGATACCCGAGCGAACAACCGTTTTTCGTGTCGGGTGTCGCGGACCACCGAGGGATGGAGGGTCCAGGAGTGCATCTAGTCGCGGAGTCGATCCGCGCGATCGCGGCTCGCCGACTGGGACGCGCCTTTTTCCCGCTCGCCCTTCTCGCGGCCTGCTCGGTCGCCGCGTTCGTTCTGGGAAGCCTCGGCGGAGCCGTTGCAGTCGGGATCGTGGTCGGAGGCGTCGCGGTTGCCGTCGCCTTTCTCGCAATGGCCCAGAGCGCGGTGCGTCTCGCCGCCGGATGGCCCGCGACGGGTTGGTGGCGCGCGGCCGGCGCCGCCTGGATCGTCCCGTGGGGGTGGGGGTTGTGGGCATTGGTCGCCGCCGCGGTGCTCCCCGGCCGGGTAGCGCTGGCCGCGGGTGCCTGGATGCAGCTGGGAGTCGCCCTCGCGTGCGGCCTGCTCGCCGTACGCGTGCTGAGAGACAGCCTTCGCATCGGCGAGCTCCGTCTGCTCGCCGAATCCATGATCGTCCCCGCTCCCGAGGAAGAATAGACGATGGCCCGCAAGATCGCGCGTACCCTTCTGGTCGGCCTGATCACGGGCGTTCTTCTTGTCGTCCTGCTGATTCCGGCCCTCGATGCGATGGGCAGGATCCTGCTGATGCCGCCGCTCTACGAACCGGCCGCCCGCGGCCTCGTCGCCGCGTTCTGGCTTGCCGGTATGGGCGCCGCCTGGGCCTACAAACCGGTCGAGGCCGAGCCCGGAGGGCCCCTCGACCCATCGGCGCACCGCGGCGGGTCCTGATCCGCCGCGCGACGACGCCCGAGAACGAGAACCCAGACCGGGCCGGCTGTGCCCTCGCCGGGTTGGCCTGCGATGCCCACCTCCCGGAAGTCCGGGGTCAGCAGATTAGCTCGATGGGGGGGCGAGGCCATCCATCCCGCGACCACGGCCGACGCGCTTCCGAAACCGGTGGCCACATTTTCGCCGATCAGGATCCATGGGTAGCCGGCCCGAGTAGCCCGGTCCTGGGGGAGTGATCCGTCGGACCCTTCATGGCCCTGCAGGCCGTGGCGAAGCAGATCGAGGGCATGGCCCTCGGCGGTCGCGTAGAGCCGGGGTTCGGGCCGGAGTGGACGAAGGCCTCGATCGCCCCGGAGCAGATTGATGGCATCGAGCATCGTCTGCCGTGGATCGGCTGGGCACGACTCGGAGGGACTCGCCGCCGCGACGGGCGGGGCGGGCGGGGCGGGCGTTGCCTCGACCGCTGGAAGGGGCGGGGCGTTGGGCGCCGTTCCCGAGGGCGGGCCGGCGACCGGAGCACAAGCCGTGCACGCCCAGAGCACCAGCGAGGGCGGAAGAAGCCAGCCGGCCAACACCCGGGGCCCGATACTCACTCGGCGGGCAGACGGAGCCGCGCGGCGCACGACGCGACGATCTCGGCGGCGGGGCGCACCGAGTGAATGTCGCCGACCGAGCGGCCCGCCTGCCAATACTCGTCGCGGCCCCTCCCGATCGAAGACCGCTTCAGGCCTCGAAGGGCCTTCAAGGCGTAGATCGATCGCATCCAGTGTTTGGTTCGGCGCCCCCGGAGCATCCACCGAGCCAGAGGCCCGGCCGACGTGCCCGCGGCCTGGACGAAGGGGGTGTTGAGCACGGCCACGGGAACGCCCGTGAGCCGTTCGGTCCACACCACGTCGTCGGCTTGGGACTCGACGATCGCCGCCTTGTAGTCCTCCGACGCGCTACACTCCGGGGTTGCGATGAAACGCGTGCCCATCTGAACCCCTGCGTATCCGTAGGCAAGCCGCTGGGAGACGGCCTCGGCGGTCGCGACGCCGCCGGCACACACCACCGGAAGGTCGAGATCACTCAATTCGTCGAGCAGCGGCTCGGGATCGAGAGGTCCCGGGTGCCCCCCGGCGCGCCGATTCACCGCGATGAGTCCGTCGACCCCGCAGTCCCGTGCCTTCTCCGCCCACCGCCGCTCGGTGACATCGTGATACACACGCCCTCCCGCTGCGTGCACCCGCTCGACGACCCAATCCGGTTTGCCCAACGAAGTGACGAAGAAGCGCACGCCCTCCTCGAGCGCGATGTCCAGCCACGTCTCCATTCGGGTGCGGTAGGCACTCGAGGAGGCCTCGATGAGGCAATTCATTCCGATGGGGCGATCGGTCAGCGTGCGGATGTGACGCACCCCCTCGCGAAAGTCGTAGCCGAAGACGTAGGTGAGCGTCACCGGCTGGAGCACTCCGATGCCGCCGGCTTCAGAGACCGCGGCGACGAGCTCAGGGTTGGAGCAGGGGTACATCGGGCCGCAGATGACGGGCACCTCGATCCCCGCGTCACTGCTGAGAGCCGTCGCGAGCCGATTCATGCCGCCGCCGGTGGTGATTCGGTGGGGGGCGACGCCTCGACGGGCGGCGACAGCCTCCACGTGGCGCGCACCTCCGCGACCAGAGTCCCCTCGGCATCGTGAATCTGCGCGGTGACCTCGCGCTCGGCATCCGCCTCGACCATCTCCTGGACGGTTCGGCACGTCGCCACCAGGTGGCCACGCGCCTTGTGATGGAACAGCGTCTCGAGACGGACCACGATCGAGCGCACATCGGGCGGCACCGAGGTTACCAGAGCCAAACCGCTCGCCAGTTCGCCGAGGTTCGTGAGAGCGACGGCATGGACCGAGCCGAGATGATTGCGCACGCGCCGTCGATCATCGAGCCCGATCCGCGCGAACCCCGGCTCGAGGGCTTCGATTCGCGCTCCGATCGTCGACGAGTACGGCACCATGCGGCCGAGAAGCCGCGAAAAGAGCCAGCGCCCACCCGGGAACGGCGAGAGGGTGCGCCACAGTCCGAGGATCCGGGTGGATGGGGCCGAAGACACGGCGCTCCTGGTCGACGAGGGGCGGGGGGACTCCGGAACGGTCGGCCCCCCGGCGCTGTGGGGCAAGCCATACCGGTTGGCCCGGGCCGGCCGCGATGACAGATTGGTCCACGCGTCGGCGGGCGGCCGCCGAGCTCGGTTGAATCCCGTGTAGAGGAGGGTGGACGATGCGGAACGGTCGGCGGATCCTGGGTGCGGTGGGTTTTGTGCTCCTCGTGGGGGCACCCCTGGGGATCGAAGCCCAGTCGGCGAACGACGAAGCGGCGGTTCTCCAGGTGGTGCACGACCTGTTCGATGGCATGCGGGAGAAGGACGAGGCGAAGGTTCGGGGGGTCTGGCATCCCGAGGCGCGCCTGCAGAGTGCGGGGCAGGACCAGGACGGCACACCCTCGCTTCGCACCACCGCCGTCGATGGCTTCATCGCCAGCGTGGTCTCGTCGACCGCCTCGCTCGATGAGGTGACCTTCGACGAGGTGGTGCGCATCGACGGCAACCTGGCCTCGGTCTGGGCCCCCTACAATCTTTTCGTCAACGACTCCTTTCAGCACTGCGGAGTCGATGCCATTCACATGCTCCGCACGGACGAGGGCTGGAAGATCTTTCAGCTCACCGACACGCGGACCCGCGAGGGCTGCGACGCGGAGCGACGGGGCAACTGAACGGCTCGCCGGGGGAGGTGCGTCTTCTCCATTTCGTTCCCCGGCGCGATGAGCTGAGGGAGCTCGTCGACCTCGCGTTTCCAGTGGCCCTCGCTCAGGTCGGCATGATGTTCCAGGGCGTGGTCGACTCGATCATGGTGGGCCGGGTGTCCCCCCGCGATCTGGCTGCCGTGGCACTCGGCAACGTCTACTTCTTCGCGGCCGTCGTCTTCGGAATGGGCCTCTTGTTCGCCCTCGATCCGGTCGTGTCGCAGGCTCTCGGGGCCGACGACCACGAGGGCGTCGCTCGCGGCACGCAACGCGGGGTCTTGCTGGCGCTGGGGCTCAGTGTGTTCGCCTCGCTGATGCTTCTGCCGGCCGAGGGTATTCTGCGACTGTTTCGGCAACCTGCCGAGGTGGTGCCAGTGGCGGCCGGATAC
>CBDUEZ010000179.1:0-8647 GCA_965366355.1 uncultured bacterium | reverse complement strand
CGGAAGGACACGATGCGTCATCGCAAGAAGGGCAGGAAGCTTTCCCGCACGGCGAGCCACCGTCGGGCCACCCTGCGAAACATGGCCCAGAACCTCTTCACGCACGGGCGGATCGAGACGACCACGGCGAAGGCCAAGGAGTTGCGGCCCTACGCTGAACGCTTGATCACGCTCGCGCGTCGCGGAGACCTCCATGCCCGTCGGATCGCCGGTACGAAGATCGGCGATCGGGCCGTTCTGGGGCGGCTCTTCGACGAGATCGGACCCCGATTCGCCGACCGCCCGGGCGGGTATACGCGGATCTTGAAGCTCGGAGCGAGAAAAGGTGATGCCGCCGATATGTCGCTGATCGAGTTGGTGGATTAAGTTGGTCCCACTTCAAACCCACTCTCACGGCGAAAGGAACGCGACCATGGCGCAGAACGGTGCACGAAGGGGTGCCACAAATCTCACGGTCCCCCTCATGCTCGGGGCATTCGTGCTTCTGGCGGGCTTCCTCTATTGGCTCTCCCTGACTGCTGTGCCTACGGCGCCGCCGGAGATCGTGGAGGAAGAGCCTGAGGCCGAAATGATGAGCGCGACTCTGGTCGATGCCGCCTCGTTGGAGAACGGCGCCAGCGGATACGTTGGGCTGACCATTCGACTCAACGATCTGAATGTTGCGTCGCCCGTCGGTCAGAAGGCCTTCTTCTTCGATCTGCCGCGGACGCCGTTCCTCGCTCGGATCGGCCAAGAGCTGGTCGCTGCCGGCGAAGTCTCTCCGGCCACGGGTCAGAGGGTGTCCCTGGTCGGCGATGTGAAGGAAATGAACGACAGCACGATCTCGGCCTGGTCCGAGGCGGGCGACATCACGGACAACGATCGGCCTCTGGTCGAGTTCGCGACGCATTACATCGACGTGCTTCAGATTCGGATGGAGGACGGCGGCGCGGCTCCTGCGGGTGCGGCGCCTGCTCCTTCGGGCAACTGAGCATTCTGCTCCGACATTTACGACAGGTATAGATCCATGGCTCGAGTGTGCTACGTGTGCGGCAAAGGTCCCAGTACCGGGAACAACGTCAGTCACGCGAACAACAAGACGCGTCGGCGTTGGTTGCCGAACCTCCAGTCCGCTCGGATTGTCGACGCCGATGGGACTCGGAAGCGGGTTCGCGTGTGCACGTCGTGCATTTCTGCGGGCAAGATCACCAAGGCTCCTGCCTTGAAGCAGGCTTCGACCTGACCTTCCGACGGGGTACCCCCCCTCGGAACGCGAGTGAGAGCCCCCGGCGCTTCGGCACCGGGGGCTTTCTCGCGTTCCGTAGCCTCGCAGGGCTTGCGGGGGGTCCCAGGATATCGGCACTTTTCACAGTCTGTTCCCGTCCGATTTCGTCTCTACCAGGAGTCCATGTTGCCTAGTTCAACGCCTTCCATCGATGGCGCCCAGGGCATCGAAGCCCGCCTGAGTGATGGCAGCCCGCTGATCGGCGTCGTGGGGCTCGGCTACGTGGGCCTCCCGCTCGTCGTGGAGTGCGCCCAGGCCGGATTGCGAGTCATCGGCTTCGACGTCAATGCCGACGTGGTCGCGATGATCAACCGGGGCGAGAGCCACATCCAGGACGTGCCGGGCGATACCGTGAAGGCGCTGGTCGATGCGGGGCTGATCTCGGCCACCACCGACATGTCTCGAATGTCGGAATGTGATGCGATCTCGATCTGTGTTCCGACGCCTCTTTCGAAAACCCGCGATCCCGATGTGTCGTACATCGTGTCGGCCGCCGCGGCTGTGAAGGCGACGCTCCGTACGGGGCAGTTGATCGTGCTCGAATCGACCACCTACCCGGGCACGACCCGCGAGTTGGTGCTTCCGATGTTGGAGGAGACGGGACTCGAGGTGGGAACGGACTTCTTCTTGTGCTTCTCGCCCGAACGGGTCGACCCGGGGAACGCCACCTGGCACACGAAGAACACGCCGAAGGTGATCGGTGGAATCACGCCGGCCTGCACGCGCGCCGGCGCGGTGCTCTACGAGCGCTTCATCGACACCATGGTCGAGGTCTCGTCGACCGAGGCCGCCGAACTCACCAAGATCCTCGAGAACACCTTTCGGGCGGTGAACATCGGCCTCGTCAACGAGACGGCCATGATCGCCGACCGTCTCGGGGTCGACGTGTGGGAGGTCATCGACGCGGCAGCCACGAAGCCGTTCGGCTTCATGAAGTTCACCCCGGGTCCGGGGCTGGGCGGTCACTGCATTCCGGTCGACCCGCACTATCTCGCCTGGCGCATGAAAGAGCTCAACTACCGCACGCGGTTCATCGAGCTCGCCTCGGAGGTGAACGGGGAGATGCCGTATTTTGTTCTGGGCAAGGTGCGGCACGCCCTGAACAAGGTAGCCAAACCGGTACGGGGTTCGAGGGTTCTGGTCCTCGGTGTCGCCTACAAGAAAGACATCGAAGACGTGAGGGAGTCGCCCGCGCTGGACATTCTCCGCCTGCTGCGCGAGGACGGGGCCGATCTCCAGTACCACGACTCCTACGTGCCGTCGCTGGTGCACGAAGGCCTCGACCTCGAGTCGGTCGCGCTGACCGACCAGGCGCTGCAGGAGTCCGACGTGGTGGTGATCGTGACGGATCACTCCGAGGTGGACTACGCTCGCGTGGTGGATCAGGCGCGACTCGTGGTCGACACACGAAACGTGACGGGAAGTTTCCTTCCGTCCTCGGAGCGATCGGAGCCCCAGGGCTGGATCGTGAAGTGTGAGGCTTGAGGGGAGGGCTCACGGCGGGCCCACCGGTGTATGAGGGCGCTCGACCCGATCCCACTGTCCGGACGTTCTGGATGAGCTTTCGTTTCGCCTTGATCGCGATGCTCGGTCTCGCGACGGCATGCACCGCATCGACCGAGGAGTCCGCCGTCCTGAGGGGTGATCTCGCTTTTGCGGCCGACTCGCTCGAGGAGGCCCTGGCCGAGTACCAGTTGGCTGTTCGGCAGGGGCAGGACGCCGCGGAGGTGCTGGCGAGAGTGGCCCACACCTATGCGCTCCTCGGACGGGTGGACCCCGCGGCGGAGTACTATCGCCTCGCGGCCGCCGAGGACCCGCGGTACGGCGACCAGGGTGCGGCTGATCTGATGCACCTCGCGCGGGTCGCCGAGGCCGCGAACGATCGCTTCCGGATGGCGACGGCCGTGACCGAGGCGTTGAACCTTCGTCCAGGACTCGGTCTGGACGACATGGCGCTACCGCTGGCTCGCCACTTCTTTCGCAACGGTGAATTCGGTCGTGCGCTGCCCCTCTATCGGCGAGTACTCATCGAGGCCGATACCGCGCCGAGAATTCTCTTCGAGATCGGCGAGGCCTATGAGGAGACGGGAGACTGTCGCCAGTCGCTGCTCTTCTTCGAGCGCTTTCGGGACGAGGCCCCTCGGGCCCAACGCTCCGAGGCCGATTGGCATATCGGCACCTGTGGATTCGAGGTGGCGAAGGAGCTTCTCGCCCAGTCGGAGCGGAGCGGAAGTACGGCCGCGCTCGAGGAGGCGAACCGCATGATCTCGCGAACGATCGAAGTCGGTCAGCCACAACACCTGCAGAGCGAAGCCTGGTTCTATCGAGGTGAGATTCTCGCCGCGCTCGGCGATTGCTCCGGGGCCATGGACGCCTTTGCCGAGGTTCGGCAACTCGAGCCCGGTGGGGCCGGCCCCCTCGCGGGCCAGGCCCTGGATCGATACGACGCCATCTCCTTCGGGCGCGGACTCGCCTCGCTCCGGGGCTCCACCCGCTGCTACTAGAGGGCTGAATGGACCGGTTTCCGGTACCCCTCCTCGATCTGACCGCCCAGTACCACGACATTCGAGCGGAACTCGATGCGGCGATCCAGGGCGTCGTGGAGTCCCAGCGCTTCGTCATGGGGCCCGAGGTCGAGGGGCTCGAGCAGGAGATGGCGGAGTATCTCGGGGTCCCTCACGCATTGGGCGTGGCCAGCGGGACCGACGCCTTGCTCCTTCCCCTGATGGCGCTCGGGCCGCGCCCGGGCGACGAAGTCATCGTCCCGGCCTTCACATTCTTCGCCACCGCCGGCGCCGTCTGGAATGCCGGGTTCCGTCCGGTGTTCTGCGATGTCGACCCGCGCACCTTCAATGTGACCGTGGAGTCGCTCGAGGCCGCTCGCACGCCTCGCACGCGGGCGGCGATCCCCGTGCACCTGTTCGGCCAGATGGCCCCCATGGCGGAGATCGGTGTCTGGGCGGAACGCCACGGGATCGTGGTGCTGGAAGACGCGGCACAGGCGGTCGGAGCGAGACAGCGGGGGCCGGACGGACTCCCGGTCCGGGCGGGGGCCGCCGCCGCCGTGGCCGCCCTCTCGTTTTTCCCGACCAAGAACCTGGGTGGGTTCGGAGACGGCGGGATGGTCACGGCCCTCGATGGTGAGATCGCCGATCGGGTGTCCAAACTACGAGTCCACGGTGGACGCCAGATGTACCACCACGAGATGGTGGGTACGAACTCGAGACTCGACGCCCTGCAGGCCGCCGTCCTGAGGGTGAAACTCCGGCACCTCGACCGCTGGACGGCCGCGCGCCGCGTCAACGCCTGCACCTACGAGGGTGGGTTGGGCGACGTGGCGGAAGTCCTCCCACCTCTGGTGCTCGAGGGCAACGTCCACGTGTACAATCAATACACCATCAAGGCACGCCGCCGGGACGAGCTGCGGGCACATCTCGCGGAGCGGGAGATCGGGACGGGCCTGTATTATCCGGTTCCGCTCCATCTGCAGGCCTGTTTCTCCGAACTCGGATACCGCCCGGGTCAGCTTCCCGTCTCGGAGCAGTTGTGCACCGAAGTCGTGAGCCTGCCCATCTTCCCGGAACTCGGGGCCGATCGGCTCGCACGCGTCGTCGAGGCCATCCAGGCCTACTACGGGGGCTGAACAACGGCCTTCTATTCGGGTACCTTCAACGGATGTTTCTATTTTCTCTCCAGCCAGCCACCGCCGCGTGACCTATTCTTTCCTGTCGCGGATTTCTTTCCTCGCCACGATGCTGTTCGTCCTGGCGCTCGGAGCCTGCTCGTCTGCCCCTCGTTGGCAGGGCATGACCGCGTCGCAGCTCTTCGAGATGGGCCGGGCCGAGTTCGAGGCGGGCGACTACGGCGATGCCAGCCAGACGCTGGAGCGCCTGATCCTGGGTGCGACCGGCTTCGACCAGGCCGCAGAGGCTCATCTGTTGCTTGCGCGCGCCTACTTCCTGGACAAGCAATACATTCTCGCCCAGTCGGAATACACGCGCTTCATCGACCGGTATCCGGCCCACCCACAAGCCGCGGAAGCGGCCCTGGGCGTGTGTCGTTCGAATGAGGCCCTGTCGCCGATCTCACAGCGGGATCAGACGTTCACGCAGCAGGCCGCCCAGGTCTGCCAGAACGTCGCGACCGACTGGGCCGGGGCGGAAGCCGCCGAGGAGGCGGCGTCCGTTGCTCGGGAGATGCGCTCGAAACTGGCGAAGAAACAATTCGAAAACGGGGCCTACTATCTCCGGCGCAACGTGCCCGATGCTGCGATTCTGTATTGGCAGCAGTTGGTCGCCGTGTATCCTGAGACGACGTGGGCGGCGACCGCTCTGGCGGGCATCATCGATGCCTACACACGGATCGGCTACGACGACGAGGTGGAGGCCGCCACGGCGCGATTGCTCCGGGAGTACCCCGAATCTCCGGAGGCTCGAGCCCTCGGTGGCAGCGGGGACGGCGTTTCCGGGGGTGGCTGAGCCGGTGCAGATCGGGGTGTTCGGTGGCACCTTCGACCCTCCGCATGTGGGACACCTGATCGTGGCCCGGGAGGCTCTCGAGCAGCTGGATCTCGATGCGATCTGGTTCGTGCCCGCGCACCGATCCCCGTTCAAGGCCGAGCACGACTCCTCGCCCCCCGAGGACCGCTACGACATGGTGGTTCGGGCGATTCGCGACGACGTCGATTTCGACGTGTCGCGAATCGAGATCGACCGGGACGCGCCGTCGTACATGGTGGACACATTGCGACTCCTGACGGATGCCGAGCCCACCGCTCAGTGGACACTGCTTCTCGGGGCCGATCAGTGGACGTCGTTCGACCGGTGGCGGGATCCTTCCGGGATCGCGGCACTGGCTCGGATCGCGGTGATGGCCCGAGACGGTGTCGACGGCTCTCACGCGGCTGCAGCACATGCGGTGCCGTGGATCGAGGTCCCGGTTCCCCGCATCGACATCTCGTCGTCGACCGTTCGGAAGCGCGTGGCGTCGGGGCGAACCGTTCGGCACATGATTCCCGAAGCCGTGCGTGCATTCATCGAATCGAAGGAACTGTACACCTCATGCTGAAGTCCCTCGTCAAGACCATCATCGGCAATCGCCACGACCGGGAAGCCAAGAAGCTTCAACCCCTCGTGGATGAGATCAATCGCGTATACGAGGGGCTCGCCTCGCTCACGGACGAGGAACTCCGGGGCAAGACGGAGGAGTTCCGGGGCCGGATCCGGGAAGCCACGGCCGAGCTCGACGTGCAGATCGCCGACCTGCGCACGCGGAAGGGCGCCTCGGAAGACCCGGCGGAGAGGGAGCAGTTGTCGGTCGAACTGGGCGCTTTGGAGCAGGAATCGCTCGAGGCGGTCGAAGACACCCTCGAGGCCCTCCTCCCGGAAGCGTTCGCCGTCGTGAAGGAGGCGTGTCGCCGCCTCGACGGGCAGGAAGTCCACTTCGCCGGGACCTCGGCGGTGTGGAACATGATCCCGTACGACGTGCAGCTCATCGGTGGCATCGCCCTGCACCGCGGGAAGGTGGCCGAGATGCAGACGGGGGAAGGGAAGACCCTCGTGGCGACGATGCCCCTGTACCTGAATGCTCTCGCCGGTCGCGGGGCGCACCTGGTCACCGTCAACACCTATCTGGCGACCCGGGATGCCGAGTGGATGAGCGCGATCTACTCGTTCCTGGGACTCACGGTCGACGTCATCGACAAGTACACGCCGGGGACCCCGGAGCGGCGCGAGGCCTATGCGGCCGACATCACGTACGGCACCAACAACGAATACGGCTTCGACTACCTGCGCGACAACATGGTGCACACGCTGGAGCAGCGGGTTCAGCGCGGGCACCACTACGCCATCATCGACGAGGTGGACTCGATCCTGATCGACGAGGCGCGGACGCCTCTCATTATTTCGGGTCCCGTCGGTCGCGACACGTCGACGCCCTTCAAGCAATACAACCCGCTCGTGAACGCGCTCTTCAACAAGCAGCTGCGGCTCACGAACGACCTCGTTTCGGCGGCCGAGAAGGACCTCGAGGAGGGCAACACCTTCGAGGCCGGCGAGAAGCTGCTCGCCGTGAAGCGGGGGACCCCGCGCCACAAGCGGCTTCAGAAGCTGTTCGCCGATGATCCTTCGCTGCAGGGACTCGTGCAGAAGGTCGAGGCGGACTACATGCGCGATAAACGCCTCCACGACATCGACGAGATGCTCCTCTTCGCCATGGACGAGAAGGGGCACAACGTGCACCTGTCGGGGGCCGGGCTGGACGAGTTGTCTCCGAACGACTCCGAGGCCTTCGTCGTGCCCGACCTCTCCGAGGAGATCGGCGCCATCGAGCACGACGAGACCCTCACCGTCGACGAGCGCCGCGAGAAGCTCCTGGCGATGGAGGAGGCCTACGCCGCGAAGAACCAGCGGCTCCACGTCATCCACCAGCTGCTGAAGGCCTACGCGCTCTACCAGAAGGACGAGAAGTACATTCTGGGCGACGACGGCAGCATCGTGATCGTCGACGAATTCACCGGTCGACAGATGGCGGGTCGGCGCTGGAGCGACGGGCTGCATCAGGCCGTCGAGGCGAAGGAAGGGGTCGAGATCAAGGGCGAGACGCAGACGCTCGCCACGATCACCATCCAGAACTACTTCCGGATGTACGACAAGCTCTCCGGCATGACCGGGACGGCCGAGACCGAGGAGAACGAGTTTCACCAGATCTACAATCTGGACGTCATGGTGATCCCGACGAATCGGCCCGTGGTCCGGGATGACCGCAACGACCTGATCTTTCGCACGAAGCGCGAGAAGTACAACGCGATTCTCGACGAGATCGAGCGCCTGCAGAAGCTCGAGCTTCCGGTCCTCGTCGGTACGACGAACGTCGAGGTGTCGGAGACGTTGTCGCGAATGCTCAAGCGTCGCGGCCTGACCCACAACGTGCTCAACGCCAAGCAGCATCAGCGGGAGAGTGAGATCGTCGCGGGCGCCGGGCAGCCGGGCGCCGTGACCATCGCGACGAACATGGCCGGCCGCGGAACCGACATCAAACTCGGCGAGGGCGTGCGCGACGAACGCACCGTCGATTGGGCGAAGGCACACGACCTGGACCTTCACGACGTACAGGCGGTCGACCCGACCCGCTACGACGCGAAGATCGAAAGCCGCAGCGGCGACACCAGCATCGAGGACGGCGGTCTCCACATCATCGGATCCGAGCGCCACGAGTCCCGACGGATCGATCGCCAGCTTCGCGGTCGCGCCGGCCGACAGGGAGACCCGGGGGCGACCCAGTTCTTCCTTTCGCTCGAAGACGACCTCATGCGGCTCTTCGGCGGCATGGAGCGGATCGCCAACGCGATGGAGAAGATGGGGGCCGAGGAGGGGGAGGTCA
>CBDUEZ010000178.1:0-8698 GCA_965366355.1 uncultured bacterium | reverse complement strand
CGAGCCCGGAGCGCGCCACTCCGAAACTCAGTCCATCTGCCGACGAATGAACGTCGGAATATCCAACTCCCCGATCTCTTCACAAGAGACCGGCCGATCCGGCATCCGTCCCAGCTGTGGTGCCGGCTGGACCGAGATCGAGGCCCCGCCCGCTACCGCGACCTGCCGCTGCGTCTGATGCTGGGTCTGATGTTGAGTACGGCGAATCTCTCCTTCGATGTCGAGCTGCCGAACCTGAGACGCCGGCCGCTGCTGCGGCGTTGCCCGCCCCACGGCCATGGGCTGACGGCGGAAGTCGTGATTGATGACCTGCCGCTCCTGCTCACCCGAATCGAACCCCGTCGCGATGACGGTGACCCGGACCTTGCCTTCCAATTCGGGATCGTGCACGGCCCCGAAAATGATCTCGGCCTCGTCGCCGGCCTCTTCCTGAATGATAGTGGAGATCTGGGTGACCTCGTCAATGGCGAGATCCATGCCACCCGTGATGTTGATGAGAACGCCCTTGGCGCCGGCGATCGAGACGTTGTCGAGGAGCGGCGACGAAATCGCCTCCTGCGCCGCCTCCTGACTGCGGTTGTCGCCCTCACCGAAGCCCGAGCCCATCAGGGCCGGCCCACGGCACGACATGATCGTGCGCACGTCGGCGAAGTCGACGTTCACCTCGCCGCTCACGCGGATCAGGTCACTGATGCCCTGGGTGGCATGCAGGAGCACCTCGTCGGCCTTCTTGAGCGCATTCTTGAACGTCGTGCCCTTCGGCACCACGGCCAGGAGTCGGTCGTTGGGGACGACGATCACGGTGTCGACGGCCCGCTTCAGCTCGGCGAGGCCCTGGTCGGCCTGGCGAAGCCGCTTCTTGCCCTCGAACGCGAAGGGCCGCGTCACGATCCCGATGGTGAGTGCCCCCATTTCGCGGGCAATTTCGGCCACGATCGGGGCCGCACCCGTGCCGGTTCCTCCGCCCATCCCGGCCGTGATGAAAACGAGGTCGGCACCTTCGAGCACCTTGCGAATGTCTTCCTGGCTCTCGTGCACGGCCTGACGGCCGATCTCGGGCCGCGCGCCCGCGCCGAGGCCTCGGGTGAGCTTTTTGCCGATCTGCATCGTCACCTGCGCGAGCGAGCCCTTGAGGGCCTGGGCGTCGGTGTTCATCGAAATGAACTCGACGCCTTCGAGTTCTTCGTCGACCATTCGGTTGACTGCATTGCCGCCTGCGCCGCCCACGCCAACCACTTTCATCTTGGCGTTCTGAGCCGGTGCCTCTTCGAATTCGAAGATCATCATGGTGTCACTCCTGCGTACATCGGGGATTCGGGATCGGGTCTGGGCCAGGGGCGCCCCGGGGGCGCCCGCATTCGTCGCAGAGGTGGGTCGGGCCCGGCTCGGGGCCAGGCGGGGCGAAGGGTGGGCTGCATCAGAAGAACTCCCGGAGCCAGGCTCCCACGCGGGAGACCACGGCCGAAGCCGCGGTGGTCGCGCCCTCTCCGGTCTCGTTGTAGCGCTCGCATCCCCACAACGTCAGGCCGACCGCCGCAGAGAAGCGGGGCCTCCCGACGCTGTCGGCCAGTCCACCGAGTCCGTCGCCGGGCACACCCAGCCGAACGGGCGCGGCAAACACCTGCTGAGCCAATTCGATGATCCCGGGCAGTGCAGCCGATCCCCCGGTGATCACGATGCCCGCGCCGAGCTTGTCGGCGAGGTCGTGACGATCGAGCTCGCGCTGCACGAGACCGAACAGTTCGTCGAGGCGCTGTTCGGCGATATGCGCGATCAGCTCCCGGGCCACGTGGCGAACCTGACCGGGCGCCGGACCGGGCACTTCGACCGTCTCGTGCGGGTCGACGAAACGCCCCGACGCCGCCCCGAACGCCTCCTTGGCCTTGCGCGCTTCGGCAAAGGGAATCGACAACCCCTTCACGAGGTCGGTCGTCACCGCCGTGCCGGCGATCGGAATGACGGCCACGTGTCGGAGTTTCCCCTCGTAGTAGACGGCCATCTCGGTCGACGACGCGCCGATCTCGACCATCGCCGCTCCGACCTCTTTTTCGTCTTCGGTCAACACCGCGCGGGCCGTCGCGAGCGGCTCCAGCACCAGCTCCTGCACCGCGTAGCCGGCCCGGGTCACCGCCTTCCTGAGGTTTCCGGCGGCGGTGGCGGAGCAGCTGACGAGATGGACTTCAGCCTCGAGACGTGTGCCGTTCATGCCCACCGGGTCTTTGATGCCCCGCTGGTGGTCGACGACATACTCCACCGGAATCGCGTGAAGCAGCTCCCGGTCGGGGCCCATCGCCACCGCGCGTGCGACCTCGTGGACCCGGTTCACATCGCCCGGCGTCACCTCGTCGTCGTGCACGGCGACCACCCCCATCGAGGGCCAGGCCTCGATGTGGTCGCCCGACAACCCGGCATACACACGATCGATGGTCACCCCGGCCATCAGTTCGGCCTCTTTCAGCGCGGCCCGGATCGAGGCGCTCGTCTCTTCGAGATTCGTGACGCGTTCGCCCCGCATCCCGTTGGTGCGTGCCTGACCCACGCCGAGGATCTTGAGGGCCGCCGGGCGGCCCGGCTCCTCGGAGAGTTCGCCGATCACGACGCAGGTCTTGGTCGTGCCGATGTCCAGTCCGGCGATCAGGTTGGTACGCATGGTTCCTCGGTCACTCGGGTACATAGCCGACCACGACCTGCTCGGCCCAACGCAGGTCGATATAGCGGGGGGTATGGGTGGAATCCTGCGCGAGCGCCTGCTCCAGCACCGCGAGTCCCGTTTCGACACGGGCGGGGTCGATCGGCAGGCGCATCATGATCTCGAGCCCCGGCGACGATCCCCAGAAGGCCGTCACCGATCCGTCGGCTTCTTCGCGGAGCTCGGAGAGGCGCCCGAGAAAGGCGGGGTTCTCGCGGAGTCGGGCCACGGCCTCGACCTGCGGGCGCACGCGGTGCGGGGACGGGACGGCCGCGGTATCGCCGGCCAGCGTCCGGAGTCGAACGATGGGCAGGTCGAGGCGCACACGGATGGGATCGACGGGAAGCAGCCGCCCCTCGGAATCGATCGGCTCGAGCACCGGCGTCGCCAGGAAGGCCACGGCTTCGCGCTCCACGATCTCCACGACGAGCGTGGCCGGGAAGCGGCGGCGCACCCGCGCACTCCGGATCACGGGATGGGCCTCGACCGCGGCGATCCACGGCGCGGGGTCGTGCCAGATGTTGGCCGTATCGGGAATCTGCGCCGACTGGAGGACCTCCTGGTCTTCGAGAAGGTCTGCCCCGACGACACGAATGGTCGCGACATCGAAGATCGGCACGTGGGCCAGCAGGCCCGGGGCGGCCCGCACGCCCGCAAGGACGGCGAATACCGCCACGACCAGGGCCAATCCCCCGAGCATCATTCGGCGACGATCAGACATGGACGCGTGCCTCCAGCGCGGCCAACAGGGCCGGCCCCGTCGCCTCGATCGAACCCGCACCCATGACCGCGACGACATCGCCCGGCCGGAGGCTCTCGGCGACGGCTTCCGGGAGGCGCTCGAGACTCGCTTCGTAGCGCACCGAACCGCCCGCCGTACGCACCGCGTCGGCCACGAGTCGGCCGTCGACCCCGGGGATCGGAGCCTCCCGGGCCGGAAAGACGTCGGAGACCCAGACGAGGTCGGCGGCCGCCAGGGCGGTGCCGAACTCGACGCTGAAATCGCGGGTGCGCGAGTAGAGGTGGGGTTGGAAAACGGCGACCATGCGCCGGCCGGAGAACGCGCTCCGCACCGCTCCCAACGTTGCAGCAATTTCGGTCGGGTGGTGGGCGTAGTCGTCGATGACGTCCACTCCGGCGGCGGCACCGAGCCGCTGGAACCGCCGGCCCACCCCACGGAACGAGCTCCAGCCCTCTCGAATCGGCGCCCAATCGACACCCAGGTGGCGGGCCACCACGGCCGCAGCAAGGGCGTTGCGCAGGTTGTGGTCGCCGGGCACCCCGAGGCGGGCCTCCCCCCGGTCGGTGCCCTCCTCGACCACGCGGAAGACACACCCGTCGGAGTTATGCCGCACATCGACGGCCCGCAGTCGGCTCCCCGCCGATAGCCCGTAGGTCGGGCCGGCGTCCGGGTATTCGGCGAGAAAGGCCGCCGCTCCGGGGTCGTCGGCACAGAACACGCGCAGTCCCGAGGGACGCACCCGGTCCAGGAAGGTGCGAAAGGCCGACCGCACCCCCTCGATGTCGCCGTAGATGTCGAGGTGATCGGCCTCGACGTTCGTGACCACGGCAACGTCGGGGCTCAGGGCATGAAACGATCGGTCGAACTCGTCGGCCTCGACCACATACAACTCCGAGCCGCCTCGGTGCAGGTTTCCACCCCACGCCGCCACGGTTCCTCCCACGAACCCGGTGGGCGCCAGGCCGGCGGCCACGAGCACCTCGACGGTCAGTGCCGTTGTGCTGGTCTTTCCGTGGGTTCCCGCGATGGCCACCACGCGGCCGGCGTCGACCAGGGCACCGAGCGCCTCTGCTCGCTTGAGCACGGGAATGCCCCTCGCGCGGGCTGCCTGCAACTCCGGGTGCGCGGCCGGCACGGCCGAGGTGTGTACGACGGCCGTGACTCCATCGACGTGCGCGGCGGAGTGACCGACCTGAATGGTCGCCCCCAGAGCCGTCAGGCGAGCGGTCGCCCGGCCCGACCTCAGGTCGCACCCGCTCACCTCGCCCCCTTCCACGAGAAGCCATTCCGCGAGGCCGCACATGCCCGCCCCGCCGATGCCCATGAAGTGCACGGACCCCTCGCGCGCGCGCTGCAGAAGATCGGTGCTCATGAGATCGGCACTCATGCGGACCCCCGAATGGCCGGCTTCAGCAACTGGTCGAGTCGCCTCGCAATCTCGTGGGCGCTGTGGGGACGGCTGCGCGCCCGTGCCGCCCGCGACATGACCTCGAGCCGGGTCGAGTCTTCCACCAACTCGTCCAGGAGTCGCCCGAGACTCTCGCCCGACAGCTCGCCCTGGGGGAGGTGCACCGACGCCCCCGCTTCTGCGAGGGCCTCGGCGTTGCGGGCCTGATGATCTTCGGCCGAGGTCGGGAGGGGCACCAGCACCGAGGGAAGCCCCCAGGCGAGAAATTCCGAGGTCGTCATGGCGCCCGCGCGGCTCACGGCGAGATGCGCGGCCGACAGTCCGACGGGCATGTCGTCGACGTAGCCTTCGGTACGAAGCCAGGACTGCTCCAGCAGCGGGCCCAGCGCCTCTCGCACGCCCGTCAGGTGTGTGGGGCCCGTGACCCACAGCAGCTGCCAGACGGGGGGAGCGTCGGCCCGCGCCCGCACCAGGTCGGTCACCGCGGCGTTCAACGCCGCCGAGCCCTGGCTTCCCCCGGTCACCAACACCACCACGCGGTCGGGATCGAGCCCGAACGAGCGGCGGTCGGCTCGTGCGTCGCGCACCTCGGGGGGCCGAATCGGGTTGCCCGCGAATTCCACGCGGCGGCGACCGCGACGGGGAAGCCGGGGCGCCGCCTCCGGGTAGGCGAGATGGACCTGGCGAGCGAAGGGAGACAGCAGCCGCGTCGTGACACCGGGCATCGCGTTCTGCTCCTGCACAGCGAGCGGTACCCGGCGCAGCGCGGCCATGACCCCGGCCGGGGCCGCCGCATAGCCGCCGGTCACCACGACCAGCTCCGGCCGCAGCCGCTGAAACTCTCCCGCGAGGAGGGCCAGGGAACGCACGAGGGCGGGAGCGACGCCGAGGTTGGCGCCCAGGCCCCGGCCCCGGTGCACGCCCCGAATGGGAAGCAGAATGTGCTCCGCCCCCCGCTGGGGCAGGATGCGGGCCTCGACGCCCCGCTCCGCGCCCACGAAGATGGGACGGACTTCCGGTCGCAGCGCGACCAGGGCATCGGCCAGGGCGATCGCCGGGTAGAGGTGTCCACCCGTGCCTCCGCCGGCAAACAGAACCACCACACCGGCCTCATGCACGGGCCCCTCGAGTGCGCTGGCGGGCGAAGACGTGAGAGGGGCTCGCCGAGCGGGTCAGGTCGTCTCGACGCCGACGCACTTCGAGTTCCGGACGCCAGTCCCGGTCGGTCTCGCGGGCCACCGACATCAGGATGCCGATCGCGGCGAGAGTCACGACCAGGTTGGTCCGCCCGTAGGAGATCAGCGGAAGCGCCAGCCCCGTCGTCGGGAGCAGTCCCACACCCACGGCCATGTGGAGCACCGCATGCAGCGCGATGAGGTTCGTGATCCCCAGCGCAAGCAGCTGCCCGAAGAGGTCGGGGGCCCTCCGTGCGATCCGGAACCCGATGACGATGAAGCCCATGTAGAGGGCGACGATCAGCGCCAGTCCCACGAAACCCCACTCCTCGCCCACCATCGCGAAGATGAAGTCGTTGTGGGGCTCGGGAAGGAAGGCGTACTTCTGCTGGCCGTTCCCGAACCCGCGCCCCGTCAGGCCGCCCGATCCGATGGCGATCAGCGACTGATAGAGCTGGAAGCCCGCCCCCTGCTGGTCGGAGGTCGGATCGAGGAACGCCTGGATCCGGGCGAGCCGGAAACCATCGCCGAGCTGAGTCAGGAGGGCTGGGACGGCGAGCACACCGAGAAAGGCGAAGTGGCCCAGTCGCCCGCCGGCCGCGAAGACGATCAGCGAGGCGACCGTCGCCATGAGCAGGGCCGTCGACAGATCCGGCTCGAGCACCACGGGAAAGAGGAGCAGGCTCCATACGAGCAGGAACGGGGCGAGCCCGCGGCCGAGGCTGCGAAAGTCTCCCTGCTTGCGCACGGCCAACATGGCGGTCCAGACGATGATCGAGATTTTCGCCAGATCCGAGGGCTGAAACCGGATCCCCACGTCGAGCCAGCGACGCGCGCCCGACACGCGGGGCGCGATGCCCTCGGTGAAGGGGAGCACCACCAGGATCAGGAGAAAGGCGCTCACCCACATCATGGGCCAGGCGACGACCTCCCAGACGCGATAGGGAATCCGAGCGCAGGCGACCAGAGCCACCAGGCCCACCGCCGCACCCGCAGCCTGCCGCAACACGAAGTAGTGATCCGGCTCGCCGGCCTGTTGGGCCATGAACACGCTGGCCGAATACAGCGTCACCAGCCCGAAGCTGAGCAGCAGCAGGGTGAGCGCGAACAACGCCGGGCCCTCCCACCCGCGGCCGATGCCGAGGTCGGGGAGGGTGACCGACTTGCGAACCAGGTCGAGAGGCCGGCGATCCATCAGGCGGCCTCCCCGCGAGCCAGGGCCGCGAACCGGCGTCCCCGGGCTTCGTAGTTCTCGAACTCGTCGAACGACGAGCATGCCGGACTCAGGAGGAGCAGATCGCCCGGGCGAGCCAGCGTCGCGCCCCGACGCACTGCTTCGACGAAGGTCGCGGCCCGGTGCACGAGCCCGACGGCCACCCTCGGTTCGATGGCGTCGGCGATTCGCGGGCCCGCCGCGCCGTAGCACACGGCCGCTCGGGCCGACCCCTGAAGCGCTGCCCCGAGCGGCGAGACGTCTTCACCCTTGTCCTTGCCTCCGAGGAGTACCACGACCGGTCGGACCAGACTCGTGAGCGCGCTCACCGTGGCGGCGACGTTGGTAGCCTTGCTGTCGTTCACCCAGGTGACGCCGTCGCGCTCGCCCACAGGCTCCATGCGATGCGGAAGGGCCCGCGCCGTCGAGAGCCCCCTCGCGATGGCGGCGGGAGCCACGCCGGCCAACCGAGCCGTGAGCGCGGCGGCCAGCGCATTCGCGACATTGTGTCCCCCCATGAGGGGCAGTTCCTCACGCGCGAGAAGCGGCTCCTCGACGCCATCGACGCGAAGAGTGAGGACTCCCTCGCGCACGAAGGCGTGCACCCCCTCGGTGCGCGCCATACTGAAGGTGTAGCGAACGCCCGGGTGATCGCCGGGGAGAGCCTGAACTTCGGGCTGGTCGCCGAGCACCCAACGGCAGTCCGGCGTCGCGTTCGCGAACAGCCGGGCCTTGTCGCCGTAGTAGGCGGCGAGATCGGCGTACCGATCGAGGTGGTCGGGGGCCAGATTGGTCAGGACCCCGATGTCGGGGCTGAACTGCTCGATATCGGCGAGTTGAAACGAACTCACCTCGAGCACGAACCAGGCCGGCGGCGGATCGCGCAACGCCAGCGTCGAGGCGGCGGGAGCCAGACCACCCCCGACATTGCCGCCGACCCCGACCTCGAGCGCCCCTTCCCGCATGAGATGGGCGATCAGCAGGGTCGTGGTGGTCTTGCCGTTGGTCCCCGTTACCGCGATCAGTGGCGCGCGGTAGAACCGTGCGGCAAACTCGGGCTCGGAGACCCAGCGCCGGCCGCGCTCCCGAAGACTCTGGAGCACCGGAGCGTCGGGGGGGATTCCAGGGCTGGCCACGATGACCTGCGCGTCGGTGATCCGATCGAGGTCGTGGGCTCCCAGCTCGACGTCGGCGCCCAGCTGTCGGAGCTCGGCTCCACGAGCTGCAGTTGAGGCATCAGTGCGGAGATCCGAGACATAGGCGGTGCGTCCCTGTGCGAGGGCCAGACGAGCGGCGGCTTCGCCGCTGCTCCCGAGGCCGAGGATTGCGACGGCGGTCACCGGATTTTCAGGGTTGAAATGGCGACCATGGCAGACAGGATCCCGAGGATCCAGAACCGGATGACGACCGTCGTCTCCTCCCACCCGAGCTTCTCGAAGTGGTGGTGGAGCGGTGCCATGCGGAAGATGCG
>CBDUEZ010000177.1:0-8720 GCA_965366355.1 uncultured bacterium | reverse complement strand
CACGCTGAGCAAAGGGTTTCATCGCATCGCAGACTACGTTCGGGCCCAGGTCTGAACCGCCGATACCAATGTTCACCACATCGGTGATCAATTGCCCGCTGTAGCCGCGCAGGTGCCCGCCGCGCCCGAGGGTCTGCATCGTCACCCGGACGCCGTCCACGTCGACTTGCGACGCCGCGCCGGCGCCCCGCCGCAGCTCGGCCAGGCGGCCGAGCTCCGTGCGAATGGGAACCCACAGGCGCAGGCGAGCGAGCAGATTCTGGTCGGCCTCGCGCGCCGCTCTCGCCGACTCCAGCACACGCCGCGTGTCGGCCAGCCGTTCCGCCGCGGCCCGCCGCCGATGTGATTGTTGACGCACCTCCGGCCGACGGGCCGCCGCCTCGCGAATGGCGTCGTCGAGTCGCCGAACACGGGGCGAGCCTCTCCGATCGGGCCGCCAGAGGGCTCGCGCCTCCGACTCCAGCTCATCGGCGACCTCGCGGGCGGGGCGAAGGTCGGTGGCGCCGAGGCGGCCGAGGATCCGGTCTTGTACGGCCTCCCAACCTTCATCGGCGAGTGACGCCAGGTCGGCGAGTCCGAGGGCGTAGACCTGGCGGAAGACCCTCGCCGAGACATGCGATACGAAGGGGAGGTCGTCGTTTCTCAAGCTCTCCGATTGGCCGGCCTGCACCAACGTTCCCGTCGGGGAGGACCGCAGCCTGCGGCTCACCTCGACCGTTTCCTCGTCGAGCTCGATGCGCAGCGATCCGCCAAGCTCGTGGCCGTCCCACGGGGCGTAGGGGTGGCGGTCCACCGATGTCGGATACATTCCGTA
This sequence comes from uncultured bacterium, assembly GCA_965366355.1. GTDB lineage: Bacteria > Gemmatimonadota > Gemmatimonadetes > Longimicrobiales > Gaopeijiaceae > Gaopeijia. Next base: position 7,906 of record CBDUEZ010000177.1, on the reverse strand, counting down.
CAGCATCGAGCAAAGGAACTCGAAGAGGGTGGTTTTCCCCGCCTCGTTGTCGCCGAGGATCACAACGAAGTCACCGAGTTCTCCCGGGCCCGACTGTTGGCCACGAAGCCCGCCGAAACCGGCGATGTCCAGGTGTCGGATCTTCACGATCCGGGCTTCGCCATGCGAACGACCAGATCGGCGTCCGCGCCGGCGAGAATTCGCCGTAGGTACTCGTCGAGGGGCTCATCGACCTCGTTCCAGCCCTGGAGTCCCTGGACGAGGGTGTCCGGAAGGGCTTCACCCTCGTCGAGTGCCGCGAGGCGTCTCAGCACCCAACCGAGTGCATCGTCACGACCCCGGTACGCGTCCGGATCGACGGGGGCATGGACGCCCTCGGCGTCGACGGCCGCGTCCAATACATCGAGTTCTCCGGTCAGTTCGGCCTCCAACGTCTCCCGTTCCGATGGGTCGCGGAGAAGCTTCCACAGCGGAGATCCGCCCATGAGGCGAATGCGTACCATCCATGCCGCCCTGCTTCCGGTTTCGTCGTCGAGCCAGGCATCCCAGTGGCGGCGGACCGTGCGAATCAGTGCGTCGAGTGTCTCGACGGCCTCGAGTCCGGCCACAACGACGGTTTCCCATCGAACCGGGGCGAACGAGCGAAAGACCACCTGGGGCGTGCGCCCCGCCGTCAGATCCACCCGCAATCCACCGCGCGGCCCCGACTCGGCGGGGGTCCGGCCCTGTAGATTGCCCGGGTAGAAGATCGCCGGCTCGTCGTGAACCTCCTGTCGCCGGTGCACATGGCCCAGCGCCCAGTAGTCGTAGGGTTTCGAGGCGAGGGCCTCGACCGTCGTCGGTGCGTAGCGGTCGTGCTCCGAAGCACCGGTCGAGGACTGCACCTGAGCGTGAAGGACGGCGACCTCGGGAAAGAGCCCGTCCGGTCGGGGAAAGCACCGGGAAAGATCGGTGGCCTCACGGGCCGTGGCGTGCCCGACCGCCGTGATCCAACCGGCGAGTCGTCCGCCTCGATCGTGAACCTGTACGCGGACCGGTTCCGGCCCGTCGGCTACAAACACGCCCTCGGGCCATTGAATCGCGCCCCGTCGCCCCGGGTCCTTCCCCGGGTCGTGGTTGCCGGTCGCGTACACGACGGTGATGCGCCTCGCTGCCAGCCGCTGGAGCTGCGCAACGAGGAATCGCTCGGTTTCGAACGAAAACGTGTCGCTGTCGAAGAGATCGCCGGCGACGATGAAGGCGTCGAGTTCTTCGGCAATCGCGAGGTCCACCGCGCGTCTGAATGCGTCTCGCACCGCCTCCCGCAGCCGTGTACGCACCTGCGCAGCCCGGCCTGCGAAGGGCGTGTCGAGGTGCACGTCGGCGAGGTGGAGAAAGCGCATCATTACCGGAAGTCGGAGGGGTGCGGAAGAACCTAGCCCAAGCTACGGGGAGACGGTCCACGGTGGGAGATGGTCGCGTGCCGCCCCCGACCCTTCCAGTGGAGTTCAGCACGCTCCTAGGCAAGGGCGGGATCTTGTCTATCTTGAAGAGATTCACTCTACCAGGGCCTTCCATGAGCGACACCACCGAAGCCGCGGTACGACGTATCCGCAAGGATTCCCCAACGGTCGACGCCGTTTGCCGGCAACTCGAGCGTGAGGTCGGACCGGAAGAGGCGCCGTACGTCGTGGCCTTCGCGGAGATCTTCTTTTCGAAGGCGACACAGGACTTCCTGCACGAGCGGAGCACCGACGCTCTCACTCATCTCGTGGTGGGCGCCTATCGATTCATCGAGACGGCTCGGCCCGAGCAGATCAACGTGGAAGTCTTCAACCCGGATGTCGACAACGAGGGTTGGTACGCTCCGGTCACGGTGATTCGCACGGCGATCTCGGAGCGCCCCTTCGTCGTCGACACGATCCGTGAGTTCCTGCACTCACAGGACCTGCCGATCGAACACAATGTGTATCCGGTGCTCGGTATCGGGCGGGATGACGACGGGTCGATCCGCACCGTCACACCATCGTCGGAAGGGGGAGCTCTCGTCTCCCTCGTTCATTGCGAAGTCACGCGGGTGGCCGACGAGGACACGCTCGACCGTCTTCGCGACGGGTTGGAGAAGCGGCTCCTCGACGTGAAGAGGGCGACCGACGACTTCGATGAGATGATCGGCGCGCTCGACGCGACGATGCGGGAACTCGAGGAGCGGAGTGGCCAGGTCGAATCGCGGGCGGCGGAGATCGATGAGGTGCGCTCGTTCCTCAAGTGGCTCAAGCGTGATGCCTTCGTCTTTCTGGGCTATCGCGGCTACGACCTGGTCGATGAAGACGGCGAGCCGGCGGTCCTCGTGGAGCCCGATTCGGGCCGCGGGATTCTGCGCGACGAGGGGGACTCGAGGTATGCCGTGCCGGTGCGTCTGGACGCCATGCCGGAGGGGGTGCGGGCGCTCGTCCTGGATGGGCCCCTGTTGATCATCTCGAAGACCAACGCCGAGTCTACGGTCCACCGGCGGTCCCGTATGGACTACATCGGGGTCAAGAAGCTGGCCCCCGACGGGCGAGTGCTGGGCGAGCGGCGGTTCGTGGGATTGTTCACGTCGCGTGCTTTCGGTGATCAGGCCGAGCGTATTCCCATTCTGCGCGAGAAGCTGCATCAGATTCTCGCCGCGGCAGGTGTCGCCAAGGGATCGCACGACTACAAGGAGATCAACACGATCTTCAACTCGATGCCGAAAGAGGAACTGTTCCTCACGTCGGCCGAGGAGATCGGGCGGGATATCCGAACGGTTCTGACGACCTACCATTCGGAAGGCGTGAGGGTCACCCTGCGCAACGACCCCCTGCGACGCGGCGTCTCCGCGATGGTGATCCTTCCCAAGGAGCGCTTCAGCGCAGAAGTACGCCGTCGGATCAGTCGGGCCCTGACCGAGACGATGCAGGGAGACGTTCTCAACTACCACCTGGCCCTCGGGGCGGGTGACCAGGCTCGGCTTCATTTCTACGTCGCCGGTGACTCCGAGCGGATCGCCCAGGCCGACCCGGTCGCCTTCGAAGCCAGCGTGCGGGAGATCATCCGCACGTGGACCGATCGCGTGCGGGAAGGACTCGAGCGCGTGCGCCCGGCCGACGAGGCACGGCGGCTCGCTCGCCTCTACGGTGAGGCGTTCAGTCCGGAGTACCAGGCTTCGTCGGAGCCGGCCATCGCCGTGCGAGACATCCTGGAACTCGAGGCCATGCGGGCCGACGATCGGGCCGTTGCGGTGGCGTTTGCGGCGCCGACCGAGCCTGCCGACGGCGCGGGTGACGAACCCGTCACGGAGTTGAAGCTGTATCTGCGCGGCACCCGGCTGATTCTCTCTGACTTCATGCCGATTCTCGAGAACTGTGGCCTGCGTGTGGTTGCCGTCAGCCCCTTCGAGGTGGAGGGCCCCGGCGTCGATCGGGCGGTCTTGTATACCTTCGCCCTTCAAGACGACGATGGCTTGCCGATCGACGTCGAGACCATCGGGACCCTGTTGGGGCAGACGATCCTCGCCGTGCGGGCCGGCGAGGCGACCACCGACATGTTGAATGCGCTCGTCATGAAGGCGGGCCTGCACTGGCGCGACGTCGATGTCTTGCGGGCGTACGCGGGCTACGCCTTTCAGGTGGGGGCGATCCCGTCCCGGATTTCGATGCCGTCGGCGCTGGTCAAGTACCCGGAGATCGCGGCCCTCCTCGTATCGTGGTTCCAGGCCAAATTCGACCCCGGGCTTGGCGCGGGAAAGCCGGAGCGTGAGGCGTCGGTCGTCGAGCACCGAAAGCGATTCGATACGGCTCTGAAGACCGTGGAGCTTCTGGCTGATGATCGGGCACTCCGCAGAATGGGACTGCTGATCGACGCAACGATGCGTACGAACTTCTACCGATGCGGGGGCCGGGTACCCACCCGCCGATCGGGCGGCGTTCCCTACACGTCGTTGAAGTTCGATGCTCCTTCGCTGGCCGCGATCCAGCGCACCCGTCTTCGGTACGAGGTGTATGTGCGATCCTCGCGGATGGAGGGGATCCACTTGCGGGGCTCCACCGTGGCGCGCGGTGGAATTCGCTGGAGTGACCGGCCGGACGACTTCCGCACCGAGGTCCTCGGGCTCGTGAAGACGCAGATGGTCAAGAACGCGGTCATCGTGCCGGGAGGGTCGAAGGGTGGTTTCGTCCCCACGCGATTGCCGGCGAATCCCGAAGAACGGGGAGAAGAGGCCAAGGAACAGTATCGCACGCTGATTCGTGGCCTCCTCGACCTGACCGACAACCTCGATCCCGAGGGGGGCAACCTCGCCCCCGAGAACGTCGTCTGCTGGGACGACCCGGATCCCTACCTGGTCGTCGCGGCCGACAAGGGAACGGCCAAGTTCTCCGACGTGGCCAACGCCGTCTCGGCCGAATACGGCTTCTGGCTCGGCGACGCCTTCGCCTCGGGCGGGTCTCACGGCTACGACCACAAGATCGTCGGCATCACCGCGCGGGGCGCATGGGAGTGTGTGAAGCGCCACTTCCGCGAGGTCGGCAAAGACATCCAGGCACAGCCGTTCACGGTCGTGGGGATCGGCGACATGAGCGGCGATGTCTTCGGGAATGGCATGTTGTTGTCGACCCAGATTCGGCTGATCGCCGCGTTCGACCACCGGCATGTCTTCATCGACCCCGATCCTGATCCGGAGCCGACCTTCGCCGAGCGGCAGCGGATCTTCCAGCTGGGTCGGTCTTCGTGGGACGACTACGATCGATCCCTCCTCAGCGAGGGGGGCATGATCGTGCCCCGGGGGTCGAAAGAGGTGACCCTCACCGATCAGGCCCGAGCGGCGCTGGGCCTGCCCGACGATATCGGGCCGATGGACGGCGAGACATTGATCCGCGCCGTGCTCAAGGCGCCGAGCGAGCTTCTTTGGAATGGCGGTATCGGGACGTATGTGAAGGCCTCGTTCGAGACCCATGCCGATGTGGGTGACACGTCCAACGATGCCGTGCGGATCGATGCGTCGGATCTACGGTGCAAAGTCGTCGGCGAAGGCGGAAACCTCGGGTTCACGCAGGCGGCCCGCATTCAGTATTCCCTGGCCGGGGGACGGATCAACACCGACGCCCTCGACAATTCGGCCGGGGTCGCCCTCTCGGATCGGGAGGTCAACCTCAAGATTCTGGTCGGGCCGTCGGTACGGAACGGCAGTCTATCTCCGGAAGCCCGAAACGAACTTCTCGAGGCATTGACCGACGATGTCGCCGAGCGGGTTCTCCGGGACAACTGGTCGCAGAGCCTCGCCGTGTCGCTCGATTCCCTTCGGCAGGCGGATCAACTGGACGAATTCCGTGACCTGATGACGACGTTCGAGCGCACGGGCCTTCTCGATCGAGCGTCTGAGGGGCTGCCCTCACTCGAGGTGATCGTCGAGCGAGTCAGTGCAGGAGCCGGGATTACCCGCCCGGAACTGTGCGTGCTTCTCGCCTACGCCAAGCTGGCCGTCAAAGCCGACGTGGTGACCAGCACGTTGCCCGATGACGCGTCTGTGGAGCGCTACCTCCTCGGGTACTTCCCGCGCGAGGCGGTCCAGAGAGCCGGTCGACCCCAACTGGCGGCTCATCCTCTTCGCAGGGAAATCGTCACGAGCCAGGTCACCAACGACCTGGTCGACATCATGGGGGCAACGTTCGTGCATCGCCTCATGCGAGATGCTGGCTGCTCCGCAGCGGAGGTGGTGCGGGCGTGGGTCGTCGCGGCTCGCCTCACCGGCCACCACCGGTACCTGGACGAGCTGTCGGACGGCGCGGGGCAACGACTCCGGTCGGCCGACGCCTATCGCTGGGTTCTCGGCTTGTCGAGGGTGCTGGAGCGGACCACCCGATGGGTGCTTCGAAATGTTTCCGGCGATGCCGACTCCGAGGCGGTTATCGCCGCAAACAAGCCGGGCCTCAGCGTGCTCCGTCGGCAGTTCTCGGAGTTGGTGGCGGGCGCCGACCGCACCTCGTTCGAGCGCCTGGTCGGCGAGGCGGTGGAGATCGGGGCGGAGGCCGACTTCGCTCGCGACATGGTCACATTGCGCTACCTCGACCAGATGCTCGAGATCATTCGTGTGGCCCGAGAAACCGACGCGGAGCCGGCCGACACGGCGCGCGCGTTCTATCGTGTCTCGGAACTACTTTCCGTGCCCTGGCTTCGCGATGGAATCTACGCCTCCGCCCGAGACGATCGCTGGGAGCAACGCGCCGCACAGGCGTTGGCCGACGATCTGACCCGTGCGCACCATCGCATGGTGTCGCAGGTGATGACCGAGCGGGTCGCAGGGATCGATATCGGTGAGGCGGCGAGCAGGCTGCTTGCCCAGAGAACTCGGGACGTGGACCGGTTCCGGCGCCTTCTGGAAGAAATCCGCGCCGAAGACGGAATGACCCTCGCGGGCCTTTCGGTGGCCGTGCGGGAGATCACGGTGCTCTCGGAGCGGGTGAACCTGCCCGGGATCGCCTAGGAGTTCGCGGCGCCGATCAATTCGTCGACATAGCGGTCGGAATCCGCGAGCACCTTCACCACGTCGGCCTTCCCCTCGGCCGAGGAGAGGTCGGTCGCGAACCGCATGAGAACGGCCCGCACAGCGATGCGGCGATCATGGTCGCGAAGGGCCGGCCGAGCCCGCTCCGTCTTCTTCTTTTGCCGCCTCGGCTTTCCTGCGCTCGCACGCCGCTTCACCTGGAGCGGGTATCGAGCATGGAACTGCCGGATCGAGAGTTCGGAGACCGACGGGAAGGCGACCTTGGCCTTCTCAAACAACGCGAGGGATCCGGCGTCGGGGTCTTTCCCGAGCTCTTTTTCGACGAAGGCCATTACCTCCGGCTCGACTTGGGCCATGGTGTCTCCTGCTTGCGGCACGGGGTTGGGAACGAGCCCCATCATACCATCTTGTCGGGAGAGGTGCCCAGAAGCGTTCTAGCGACCGCCCAGGCGGAGAAAGATCGTGGCGTGTGCGCCCCGCAGGTCGTCATTGCCTGCAAGAAAGAGGGCGTCGGCGCCGGTCACCCACCGATACCCGACCATGCCGCCGAGGGAGACCGCCGGAAGTAGCGTGACGACGGCCGAGGCCGAGGGCTCGAGGATCGCGAAGGTCTCCAGGTCGAACCGGGCGCCGACCGCCTGGGTGGTGAGGGTGGCCGCGCCGCCGCCTGCAAGCAGGCGAATCGATACGATCGATCCGGGCACGGGGTACTCGATCAGCGGACCCCCGTATCCCAGGCTCAGCTCCAGCCCCGACCCGCCGAGCACGGGGCCCTCGTCGATACGACGAAGCACGCTCCACACCCCGCCGCCGACACGCACGGGGCCCAGGTCGAGAAGCGCGGCGATCCCGGCCTGACCCGCCGAGACATCGGCCAGCTGGGTAACTCCGAGGTGCAGTTCGATGAAACCCGAGACACCCGCGTCGTCGGTCGGCTCCTGGCCGACAACGGTACCGGGCAGCGCTGCCGCGGCGAGCGCGAGAACCAGGGTCCGCCCGAAGGGGCGAAAGCGCGGGAGGCGGCGGTGGGTCATCAATGAACGTCGGTGCGTACCGGTCTGTGGGAAGGTCTCATAGTATAGGGCCTTCCGACCAAAGGGGGATCTCATCGCCGTCGAAGGACCCCCCGGCTCCGGTCGGCTGCGCCGATCCTCGCTCACCTCGCGGGGCACCTACTCGGGCCCGATGCCGGGAGAGGCTACCTGGGCCGCTCGGGTCGAACCTACGGTTCTGTCGAGCGACGGGGCCGCTCGACGCGGCCTCGCGTTGCGAGACCGCTGAATCCGGCCGACCCGACTGGGGCCCGAGAAACGAAAAGGGCCCTACGACCGTTCAGGTCGCAGGGCCCCAGTCGGGACGGCCGGATGGAGCTCCGGTCGGCTGCGCCGATCCTCGCTCACCTCG
>CBDUEZ010000176.1:0-8772 GCA_965366355.1 uncultured bacterium | reverse complement strand
TAGCCGAATTCCTGGGCGATGTTGATCATGTTGACCATTTCGTCGCCCCGGTAGCAGTGGTTGTGGATCCGGGTCTCCCCGACCAGCACGCTGGCGAGCGTTTCGAGCTGGAGGTCGCGCTCGGGCATGTCGGCGGGGACCGAACCCCCGTCCCACCAGGCCTGCCACTTCCGGAGGTATTCGCGGCCCGCGATCCACCCCATGCGATAGCCGGCCCCGTTCCCCATCGCGGAGGCGGGCGAGATGCCCTGCGCGCCGTATACTCTCTTCGGATTTTCGCCGCACGCCATCTTGAGAGCGTGGGGCGCGCCGGGAAACTTCATGCCCTGGACGGAGCGCGACGGGACGTTCTTCAGCGTGACCCCGCGGCCACCGAACAGATTGCCCGACCCGGGCAGGATCTGCAGGCTCGTGATACCCCCGGCGAGCGCATGACCGAAGCCCGGATCCTGCGGCCAGACACCGTGCTCGGCCCAGACCTCGGCCGTGTTCGGCGAAGTGAGTTCGTTGCCGTCCTGCTGCGAACCGATGCCGGGAGAGGGATAGTTGCCGAGGTGGGAATGGGTGTCGATCACGCCGGGCGTAACCCACATTCCCGCCCCGTCGACCACGGTCGCGCCTGCGGGCGCCTGGACGCTGGTGCCCACAGCGGCGATGCGTCCGTTCTGGATGAGGACCGCCCCACCGTCGATGCGCTGCCCCTCACCCGTGAGGATCGTGGCGCCCTGAATGAGCGTCGTTTGCGAGGGGAAGGGCGTGTAGGTCGACGGAAAGGGATCGGGAAACAGCCGGTCAGTGGCCTGTGCCTCGAGGCCCGGCGCCCCTCCCAGAGCCGCACCCACCGCGGCCAACAGTCCCAATGCTCGCATCGACATCGTTCGCATTCGTGCCTCCGTGTGGCGTTTCTCACCAGCCGTAGCCATCATGGCTGTCGGGGCAGGGTACGGTCTCGATCCACGTTTCGTAAGGAGTAGGCCGTATGCGCTCGACACGCCGATGCGGTTGGATTCTCTTCGCGGGGGCGGGGCTTCTCTTCGGAGCTTGCAGCGACGATCCCGCCGCCCCCGAGATTCAGCCCCCCGAGTTTCCCGCCCTCGATGCCGCGTTCGTCACCGAGTTCTGTATTCGGGGCACCCTCACGCCGAACAACACCGTTTCGGGCGATCTCGCGACCACCGACTGCGCGACCGTCTCACCGGTAGGGTCGGGGCCCGGGTCGTTTTTCGAGGGGTGGCGAGTGAGGGTTGGTCAGGCGGGATCCGTGACGCTCCAGACCGACTCGAACTTCGACACCTTCATCGATGTCTTCAGGATCGACGACCTGAGTGCGCCGGATCTCGGCAACCTTCTCGCCTTCGACGACGACGGCGGCTCGGGCGACAACGCGCGCCTCACGCTCACGCTCCAGGCGGGAACGGAGTATTGGGTCCTGGTCTCCGGATACGACGCCGTCGATGTCGGTGCCTACACCCTGGAAGCGAGCTTCTGACGGCCGTCAGCCCCCGCTGCGCATCGCGTCTCTGAGCGATCGAAACTCGTTTCCTTCGTACCAATTCGGCCAGCGATTCGAGTCGGCGAGTCCTTCGCCTACTCCTCCCAGGAGCTGCGTGAGTTCGACGAGGCCGTCGAGGTTCCAGGCGGGGTCGTATTCGTCGCCCACGGCGTGGTAGCGATGTTCCCGAAAGTCGGCGTCGAACGCCGTTCCGGCGGCTTCCCCGCCGTCGATCAGGTCGGGTCCCAACTCGGCGTAGAGCATGGGGACGCCCCGTTTGGCCAGCGAGATGTGGTCGGACCGGTAGAAGTACCCCGCCTGCGGATTGGGGTCGGGGGTCAGCGTTTTTCCCATCGGCTCGGCCGCAGCCCGCAGGTCGTCTTCGAGTTCCGAGGCTCCGTACCCGACGACGACGAGATTTCGAGAGGGTCCCGTGGGGAGGACCATGTCGATGTTCAGGCCGGCCACGATGTCGGCGAGGGGTACGGTCGGATTGACGGCGAAATATTCCGAGCCGAGAAGCCCGGATTCTTCTGCGGTGACCGCAAGGAACAGGACCGAGCGGGCGGGCGGGACCTCGCGGGCCGCGTACGACTCGGCAATCTCGAGGATCGCAGCCACTCCCGTCGCGTTGTCGGCGGCGCCATTGAAGATCCGGTCCTCCGCCGATTCCGACGGGTCCAGCCCGAGATGGTCCCAGTGGGCCGTGTAGAGTACGTACTCGTCGGGCCGCTCCGCTCCCCGAATCACTCCGCCCACGTTGCGACTTTCGCGCCGACTGATGGCGGTGTTGAGGGTGCCCGTCGCCGTCAGGCCGGCGAGCGGCACCGGCCGAAAGCCGGGCTGTGCCGCGGCTGCCTCCAGCTCCGCCAGGTCGAGTCCGGCGGCCGTGAACAACGCGCCTGCAGCCTCGTGGGTGATCCATCCCTCGAGCGCGGCTCGCGGATCACCGGCCTCGCCCCGGTCGAGGTCGTACTGGGCGCCGGACCAGCTGCTTTCGACGGTGCCCCAGCCGTAGGAGGCCGGTTCGGTCTGGTGAATCACGAGAGCGGCCGCCGCGCCCTGTCGCCCCGCCTCTTCGAATTTGTAGGTCCAACGGCCGTAGTACGTCATCGACCGCCCGTTGAACAAGTCGGGGTTCTCCGTGGCGTAGCCGGGATCGTTGACCAACATGACGACGGTCTTGCCGCGCACGTCGATGCCGGCGTAGTCGTCCCAACCGTATTCGGGGGCTACAGCTCCGTATCCGACGAAGACCACCTCGGAGTTGTCGAACGCCAGCTCCGGTTCGAGGCGCTTCGTCCAGTACACCGCTTGCGTCGGGTACGTCAGATCGATGGCACCCGCGGGCCCCTGCACGACCAGCTCCGACCTGCGGGGGTCGAGCGTGGCCTCGACCAGGGGCACGGGCTGAAAGAAGCCGGCGGCGGTCATCGGCTCGAGCCCGACTCGCGCCATCTCGTCGGCGATCCACTGGCTGGCTTTCTGGCCCCCGGGCGTCGACGGGGCGCGCCCCTCCATTTCGTCGTGGGCCAGGACCTCGATGCGGATGCCGAGGTCGGAAGCAGAGATCTCGGGACCGGTGCCCGGGAGCTCGGCCTGCGCGGTGGCGAGACTTCGCATCGCGTCCGCGCCGGAATCGGCAGGGGTCGGGGGGCCCTCCCGACCGCATGCAACGGCGAGAAGGGCAACGAGAGGGCCGGCGATGGAGCGGGTGGGAAGACGCACGTGAACAACCTCGATCAGGCGGTGAAGTCGAGCCTCACGCTAGTCGTACCCGACGGCGAGCGCCACTTTGAACCTATGGTGCGTCGGCACTCGTAGAGTGGGGCGCTCCGCTCCTTTTTCCCAGCCCTGGTCCAATGCTTCAAGCCAAACGGTCTGTGATGTTCCGCGATCTGATCATCTTCCTCGTGAAGCTGGCGATCGACGGACTCAAAGACCTCACTCTCATGAACCTCGCGATCGGGGCCGCCATCCTGGATGTGCTCGCCGGTGGAGGCAAACGTCCTCGGCTCTTCTACTCGGTGCTCCGACTGAGTGAGCGATTCGATCTCTGGCTGAACCTCAATGGGGCCGTGGAGAAAATGGAGTCGGGAGAGGCGGGAGACGACGGCCTGTTCGGTGCGAGCACCGCGGGTAGCGATTCGCTCCTGGGGCAGATCGAGCAACTGGTCCGCGGCGGCGACGTGCCGCGGGGGTCCCGGTCGCCGACGGACGACACACCGGCGACCGCGGATGAGGCGCCCGACCCCCCGAAGCCGGGCCTTTAACACTCCGGGGGGGCTGGGCATCTGATGAAGGCGTTCAACCGATCCATTCGCTTTCGGAGTTCCCATGAAGCCCAACTATTCGCTCATCGGGGCCGCGGCTGCGGTTCTGGCCCTGGTTCCCGCGTCGCTCTTCGCCCAGCCCACCCTGTCGGGCATGTGGGAGCTGACCTGGGAGACCCCGAGAGGAGCCCAGTCATTCGAGGTATCGCTGGAGCAGACCGAGATGCTGTTCACCGGCACGGCCGAAGGGCCGATGGGTGAAATGCCGGTCACAGAAGGAAAGGTCGACGGCGACAAAGTGTCGTTCATGATCGAGATGACGATGGGTCGCCCCGGCGGTCAGGGACGCACCATTGAACAGGTCTTCGAGGGCGTCCTCAAGGACGGCGCGATCGAAGGCGAGATTCAGATGCCCGCCGGTGGCGGGCGGCCGGGCGGCGGCGGTGGTGGTGGTGGCGCAGGGGGCGGCCGGGGTGGCCCCGGCGCTGGTCCGCTCACCTTCAAGATGGTTCGCGCCGGCGGCTGATCGCGGCGCTGATTCATCGGCTCGCTTCGGCCGACGAGCGAGGGCGGGATCCTGAATGGGGTCCCGCCCTTTTTGGTCTGTGGGGATTCTCCCGACCGAAAGTCCCCACGATCTCCCGACGGCGGTACGCCCCCGAGGCACCGTATGGTCGGAGGAGATCCTGCGGGATCTGATTCGCTCACTCGCGCTGGAGAGGGCGGCCACCATGGCCATCAAACTTCAGACGGTGGGCTCGGAGATTTCGTCCGGGGCTGCCGCCGGTTCTGTCCGCACCCGCACCACCCGGGACCATTCGGTCGAGATCGTTTCTGACTCAGGAGAAGGCGCCCAGAAGTGTGGGCAGATCTTCGGCGCCGTCTCGGCCAAGATGGGCAACGGGGTGTGGACCGTCGAAATCATTCCCGCCGAGGTCGAGCCTCCCCCCCGCTCGATCGCGGGTGCGTCGGGAATCCGCGTTCGACTCGGCGCGGGACCGGTCACGAACTGGGGCGATGAGACCGACCTGGTCGTCGCGTTCAACGAGCAGGTGCTTCTGGGTCGGCATCGCCTCAACGCGTTGGCGAGGGGCGCGACCATTCTCCTCGAGGATCAGTGGGCGACCCATCCCGACGATGTCGTTCGAGCCCAGTGGAACGACGCGATGGACGAACTCGGGGAGGCCGGCTACAACATCATTCCGGTCCCGATGGAGGAGATCTGCCTCTCCGAGGTCGAAAACGCCCGCAAGGGCAAGAACATGTTCGTGCTCGGCATGCTCACCTGGATCTTCAACCGCGACATCGAGCGGGTGAAGGAGCAGATCGCACACGCCTTCCGAAAGAAGTCGGAACGCATCGTAGAGAAGAACTATCAGCTTCTCGAACTGGGCGTGAAGTGGGCCGGTGAGAACCTCGATCAAAGAATCGACGTGCCCACGATGGAGTTCGACGGTGATCTGCTGGTCATGAACGGCAACGAGGCGATCGCCCTGGGTGCGGTGGCCAGCGGCATGGAGTTGGCGGCGATGTATCCGATCACTCCGGCCACCTCGGTCTCCCATCACCTGGGTGAAGTGTTCGAGCGGTTCGGGGGGATCGTGCACCAGGCCGAAGACGAAATCGCAGCGGCCGGGGTTGCGATCGGCGCATCCTACTCGGGGCGGTGCGCCTTCACGATCACATCGGGTCCCGGCCTGGCGTTGAAGACCGAATTCCTCGGGCTCGCCGTGATGACCGAGATGCCGCTGGTGCTGGTCGACGTGCAGCGCGGAGGGCCGAGCACGGGCCTGCCCACGAAGGTCGAACAGTCCGACCTGCTCGCCGCCTTGTACGGCCAGCCCGGAGACGCGCCCAAGATCGTGCTGGCCCCCGCGACGATCGAGGAATGTTTCCATGCGATGGTGACGGCGCGGAGGCTCGCGGAGATCTTCCGCACGGTCGTAATCGTCCTCTCCGACGCCAACCTCGCCACCGGAGTCGCCCCGTTTCGGCGCCCCGAGCCCGACGAGGCGTGGCAAGCGCGCCCGCCGGATCTCTCGGCGGTCCCCCCCGAGGGGCGTCCCTACGACTGGAATCCGCGAACCGGGATCTCCGACCGCTTCATTCCGGGCCGGCCGGGTGGCATGCACACCGTAACCGGGCTGGCCCACGACGAGCGCTCGAAGGTGGCCTACGACTCCGCGAGCAACCAACGGGCGTCGGAGATGCGAAGCCGCAAACTCGCGGCATTGCAGAGCGCGCTGCTCCCGCCGCCCGTTCTGGGCCCCGAACGGGGAGACCTTCTGATCGTCGGTTGGGGGAGCACACGAGGAGCGATCGAGGAGGCGGTGGAGCGGTGTCGGGGCGAAGGGCTGTCGGTCTCTTCGATCCACCTGGCGTTCCTCTCCCCCCTTCCCCCCGGGCTGACCGAGATCTTCAAGCGGTTCCGCAAGGTGATGACGATCGAGATCAACTACTCCGATCCCGTCGACGCGCCGTTCGTCACCCGCGAGAACCGTCGGCGGGGCCAGCTGAGTTGGCTCCTGCGGGCGGCGACCCTCGTCGATGTCGAGTGCTGGACCCGGGTGCTTGGGGAGCCGCTGCGCCCGAGCGCCATCGCCCGGGCGATCCGCGAAAACCTTCCAAGGGGTGCCCGATGAGCGAGTCGAGCGGGGTGGGGTGTTCCGTCTTCCAACTCGCAAGGGAAGACGACGATCGGCACTTCGAGATGGACGACTACGAGGGGCCCGTCGCGCGCTGGTGCTCCGGCTGCGGAGACCATTCGGTTCTCACGGCCGTGCGCCGGCTTCTCGCCGACGAACAGATGCGACCGGAAGACACCGTGTTCGTGTCGGGGATCGGTTGTTCGAGTCGGTTCCCCCACTATCTCAAGACCTACGGTTTCCATGGTATTCATGGACGGGCGCTGCCCCTGTCGACCGGGGTGAAACTGGCTCGCCCCGACCTCGGGGTCTTCGTGGTGATGGGCGACGGGGACTGCGTCTCGATCGGTGCCGCCCATTGGATCCATGCGATTCGCTACAACGTCGACATGGTGGCCCTGCTTCTCGACAACAACATATACGGCCTGACGAAGAAGCAGACCTCTCCGACCACCCCGCAGGGGTACGGCACCAATACGCAGCCCCGCGGAAGCTACCTCCCCGCCATGAACCCGCTCGAAGCGACGCTGGGGGTGACCAACGCGTCGTTCGTCGCCCAGACCGCCGAGTGGGTCCCGGCGCACCTCTTCGCGACGCTGAAGGCCGCGCATCGTCACAAGGGCTTCTCGTTCGTACGGATTCTGCAGCGGTGTCCCCACTTCACCGCCGACATGTATGGCGAGGCGGTCAAGAACCCTGGACTGGTCGAGCTCCTGGTGCACGACGACGGAATTCGGGCGCCGGAAGTGGACGGCATGTTCGAGCACAAGCGACCCCATGATCCCTCCGACCTGGACGAGGCTCGGGTTCTCGCCCAGGACATGAACCAGATTCGGCTGGGTCTCTTCTTCCGGGACGAGAGCCATCCGCGCTACGAGGAGACCCGGCACCTGCCCCATCACACGGCGGCAGACAAGATCCGGATCCTCGAAGAGGAGTTCGACCGCTATGCCGTCTAACGCCCGCATCGAAGCCGCCCTCGACGCGCTCGGCGATCCGCGCGCGAGGTTCCTGTCGGCGATCGCTGAGGCCGACGAAGAAATCCGGTCGACGCGGTTGGCGGCCGACGAGGCTCGAGATCCAGCAGAGGCTCTCGGGCGGGAGTTGGGGGTCTTCGCCCGCGGGCGGATCGATCCATCCCGCCTGGCCGGGCTCATCGATGTCGTCGAGGCGCTGGACCCCTTGATGCAGAACCTGGTGAGCGTCGCGCATGAGCTGTTCGTCGAAGTCTCGGGCGGCGTCGACGGTTACCGCTTCGCAGTGTCGCGGGGAGGGGATCTCCGCGAGGTCGTGCGCGCTGCACTCGCCGACCTGGGCCGGGCCTTCGGCGTGGCCCATGCCGTCGAAAAGGCCCGTGATCATCGCTACGACCCCGACACCGATCACGTCTTGCTCCATCCCTATCCGTTCCACCGGTGGACCGCGAACGAACGCCGACTGGCACCCCCGCTGGTCGTGGGTGTCGAGGGCGCCGACCTGCGAGCGGGGGGTCTTTCAGAATATCTCGACGGCGAGGTCCGGATCGCTCTGGTTGTCGAGGGCCCCACCACACCCGCGCCACTGGCCCGGCTGATCGGGCATGGGGTGTTCGTGGCACAGACCAGTGATCCCACGATGATCGACCGGCTGGCGCACCACCCCGGCCCCGGGGTCGTCGCCCTTTTCGAGGCCGGTTCGGGTGCGATCGAGTTCGTGCACGACCCCTCGGCGGGTGATCGTGTGTTCGAGCGATTGACGATCGAGGGCGGAGTCGAGGCCCTCGAGGGGCGCCTGGGTCAAATGGAGGGCCCCGGTCGCTCGCGTGTGCACGCCGCCGACGTGCGCCACCTACTGGAACTCGCCGTGTCGGCCCAGCGCGGGTTGGGCTCCGGTGCAGGCGTTCCCGTGGCCGACGCGATGCAGGGCGATGATGCCGCCGATCGGCTCGCGGCCTGGCTCCTGGCGCGCACCGACCTCACGGGCGTCTGAGGTCCCGACCGATGCTCGCGCCCTCCGCCGTTCTCGCCTCCGTCGCCGTCCTCGGTGGGGTGGGCGTGGCGTTCGGCACGCTGATTGCCGTCGCGAGTGCCCGCTTCCGTGTCGATGAAGATCCGAGGGTCGACCAGCTCACCGACCTGCTGCCCGGAGCCAACTGCGGCGCCTGTGGGTACGCGGGTTGCCGGGCCTTCGCCGAGGCGGCCATCGACGGCGTCGTGGCTCCCGCCGGATGCACGGTCATGGGCGACGCCGACCGAGACGACGTGGCCGCACTCCTCGGGGTCGAGGCCGGCGACGTGGATCGGCGCGTGGCTCGACTCCTGTGCGCGGGTGGCTCCGACGTGGCCTATCGCAAGGCCGACTACGTGGGCATCGAGAGTTGCGC
>CBDUEZ010000175.1:0-8858 GCA_965366355.1 uncultured bacterium | reverse complement strand
AGAAGTGCCGTCACCGCAGCCAGCGGTAGAACCTTACCCCAGAATCGCATGGAGCGCCTCCGTAACGGGGTGGAACGAAGTTGCTGGGACTGGTCAGGCCCCGAGCAGACACGTGCACGCGCGCATGCAGGAATGCACCCGCGTGTGGCGATCGCGCTGGAGAACTCCAGCGAGCCGACCGACTTTGACAAACGAACTGCACCTGGTTCGGACGAGGAAGTGTTCAAGCGGTTCAACTCCTTGTTCGAAGGACACAACGGACGCACACCCACCTCGCGTCCTCATACATGTACGAATCCGGCACACCTCCTGTGACAGAGGCGTGACATCGCGCAAGGTGAATAACCCCACCGCGCCCCCGCTGTCAAGCAATTCCTGGTCGCGTCCAGGGAGCCGCATCCCATCGGTGAACACCGTCCGTTCGAAACCGAACACCCCTCGGGCGCCCCTCCCGCCAGCCTTCTGGTCCGGATCGTGCACAGGAAAGGGGATGGCTCGGGAGGTTGAAGTCGTTGCCATCCCCTGCCTAACTTTCCGGTCCCCCATCGATTCGGGGTTGATTCGACCCGCGAGGCTCTCCTATGCCGTCGTCCTCTTCATCGCCAAACAGCCTGCGCGCCCGCGCGCGTCGGCTGGTTGCCGCGTTCGCCGCCCCTCGGGTCCTCGTTCCGACGACCCTCGGCCTGCTCTTCGTGGGCTTCGCGGGTTTCGGTCTCGCATGGGGTTCGTGGCAGAACGTCTGTGCTTCCTGCCCCTCGGTGGCGCAGATCCGCACGTGGGAGCCGGAGCAGACGAGCAAGCTCCTGGCGGCCGACGGCCGTTTGATCACGGAGCTGGGCATGCAGCGCCGCACCCCGGTCTCGATCGACGCCCTGCCCCCCTATGTCGGCCAGGCCGTCGTCGCGATCGAGGATCGGCGGTTCTACGACCACGGGGGCTTCGACGTGCGCGGTTTCACCCGGGCCGCTTTGGGACAGTTGATGGGTCAATATCGAGGCGGCGGGAGTACCATTACGCAGCAGTTGGCCCGCAACATGTTCTCGGAAAGGGTCGGACGGGAGCAGCGCTACACCCGAAAACTCCGCGAACTGCAGGTCGCCTTCGAGTTGGAACGCTCCTACGACAAGGACCGCATTCTCGAAGCGTACATGAACGAGATCTACATGGGACGCGGCTACGGCTTTCAGTCGGCGTCGCGCGCCTACTTCGGCAAGAACGTGTCGGAGGTCGACGTCGCCGAGGCGGCCCTCCTCGCGGCCATCTTGAATCGACCCAGCTTCTACGACCCCTTTCGCAATCCCGACGCCGCGCTTCGGCGGCGCAATCTCGTGCTCTCCCGCATGGTCGACGCCGGCTACCTCGACGCCGACGAAGCCGAGATGTGGAAAGCGGCGCCGCTGCCGACCGAGGACTTCTCGTCGAGTAGCGTGCACGGCATCGCCCCCTACTTCGAAGAGTGGGTGCGGCAGATCCTCGACTCTCGCTTCGGCGACGAGGTGTACCGCGGGGGACTCCGTGTCTACACGACGCTCGATCTCGACATTCAGAAGTCGGCGGTCGAAGCGATGAACTGGGGCTGGAATCGGGTCGAGGAGCAGCCGGGGTTCCGGCACCCGAAGTATGCCGACTTCGACACGGTTCAGGCCTTCACCGGCGCGACCCCCTACCTCCAGGGCATGATGATCGCCATCGAGCCCGGCACCGGTCATGTGAAGGCCCTGATCGGCGGGCGTGACTTCGAGCACAGCAAGTTCGATCGGGCCCGACTCGCCCAACGACAGGCGGGGTCGTCGTTCAAGCCCTTCGTCTATGCGTCGGCGATCGCGTCGGGGATTCCGGCCTCGCATATCGTCGAGGATCAGCCCGTCGTCTATCCGCAGGTCAGTGGCGAAGACTGGCGACCCTCGAACTTCGACGAGCAGTTTCGCGGCCCCCTCACCATGAGGCAGGCGCTGCGACACTCGATCAACATGGTCGCCATCAAGCTCGGCTGGGAGGAGGTCGGAATCGAAACGGTGGCCCAGACGGCTCGTCGCATGGGGATCGCCACCGAGATCGAGCGGTTTCCGTCGACGACGATCGGTGCCGTCGAGGTGATTCCGTTGCAGTTGGCCGAGGCCTACGCCGCCTTCGCGACGGTGGGCACGAAGGTTCGGCCCTTCCCGATCATCCGGGTGGAGAATGCGGAAGGCGAGCTCGTCTGGGAGCCGCAGCCGGAGCGAACGCAGGTGCTGGACTCCCTGCCGGCGCGCATCATGGTCGACCTTCTTCAGGACGCCGCCAACCGGGGCACCGGCGCCAACCTCCGGGCGCGCGGCCTCGGCGAGCTTCCCTATGAGGTGCCTGCCGCCGGCAAGACCGGAACGACCAACGACGGCACCGACACCTGGTTCATGGGATTCACCCCCAACCTGATGGCCGGCGTCTGGTTCGGCATGGATCGGCCGGCGCCCATCGCCCCACGCGCCACGGGCGGCGGGTACGCTGCCCCGGTGTGGGGGCGGTTCATGCGGCACGTCTACTACGGTATGACCGACGTCGAGGAATCAACGGCGACGGCGGGCACCTTCGAGGAGGGGGCGCTCGAAATCCCGGCGCCGTGGCCGATGCCTCAGGGGCTGACCACGCGCGACGTCGATGGCCGCAGCGGCAAGCTCTGGTCGGACTGGTGCATCGCGACCGATCCCGACTCGCTCGAAGAGGGCGCGTTCGAGGTGATGAGGCGCTACACCGAGATCTACATTCCCGGCACCGAGCCCACGGAAATGTGCGATGACACGCGGCGGCGGCGCTTCCGGATTCCGGGAGGAATCGGGGGACTCACGCCGTCGCGGCCCGCTGGGGGCGGAGGAACGGACGGGGGCGGATGAGCCGAGCGCTGTTCGTCTTTCCCACGACCGATATGGCCATGTGGGCCGAAGAAACGGCCGTGGAGGAAGGGATCCCCGCCGAGTTGATCCCATCGCCACCGGGGTCGGAAGCCCTCTGCGATCTGGCCCTCGAGACGTTCATCCAATACGCCGCGCCGCTCACGGGCGCACTGGAGGCCGCGGGTGTGGACTTCAGCCGATGGTCAGCCGCTCCGTCCCCGACGCGCTCACCCGATGGGACACCAGCGGCCGGAGCGTAGTCATCTCGCGCCCCACACGTATCGCGCGCCGGATCGCCCGCTCCCCGAGGTCGGCGGTGGCCTGGTCGGCGGCATGGACCTCGGCGATCGTCTCGCCCTGCGCCACGCGGTGTCCCGGCGCCACGGCGAGCCGGAATCCGACGCGCGGGTCGATGGACTGCCCCAGCCGAGTCCGCCCTCCTCCCATGGCAACCACCGCCGCACCGAGGGGCCGTGGATCCAGTCGAACGACTTCGCCGGATTCTTCGGAAACCACCGAGCGCACGACAGGCGCCCGCTCGAGTCGAGACGGCTCCCGAACCACCCGCGGATCTCCGCCCTGAGCCTCCACGAGGCGCTCCATGCGTCGCAGCGCGCGACCGTCATCGAGCATCTCGCCCGCCGTGGCTTCCACAACCTCGAGGCTCCTCGAATCGCCACCCAACCGAGCCATTCTCGCGGCGAAGTGCACGACCAGGCGCCGTAGATCGAGAGGTCCGCCGCCCGCCAGGCACTCGAGCGCCTCGATCGTCTCCAACGTGTTGCCGATCGCGCACCCGAGCGGCCGATCCATCGCCGTCAGAACGGCCTCGGTACGAACCCCGTGGCCCTCGCCGATGGTGACCATGGTGCGCGCCAGGTCGAGGGCCTGAGACTCGTCGGGGAGGAAGGCCCCCGAACCCACCTTGATGTCCAGGAGCAGGGCGGAGAGGCCCTCCGAGAGCTTCTTGCTCATGATGCTCGCCGCGATCAGGGGAATGCTCGGGACGGTGCCCGTCACACTTCGCAGATCGTAGAGCCGCCGGTCGAGCGGTGCGATTTCGGCGGTCTGGCCGATCATCGCGCAGCCCACCTCGACGAGCACCTCACGGAATCGCCGAAGGTCGAGATCCGTGCGAAATCCAGGGATCGCCTCGAGCTTGTCGAGGGTACCCCCCGTGTGGCCCAACCCGCGTCCCGACATCATCGGTACATAGACTCCGAGTTCGGCCGCGAGCGGCGCGAGCGCGAGTGACACCTTGTCGCCGACGCCGCCGGTCGAGTGTTTGTCGACCCGGGGACGGTCGAGGTCGCCGAAATCGAGAACCGCCCCGGATCCGATCATCGTCGTGACGAGCACGTCGAGTTCGGCCGCGTCCATGCCTCGAAAGAGAGTGGCCATCAGAAAAGCCGACATCTGGTAGTCGGCGATGTCGTCATTCAGGTATCCGTCGAGAAAAGCCCGGAGTTCGGCCGGATCCAAAGGGACCCCGTCACGCTTCGCTTCGATCACATGCACGGGCACGGTCATTCGCTCATTCCAGGGGCCACAGTGTGAACCTCCAACGCCGTCATCGAATGTCGCATGCTCTGCATCCTACCAGGGGAATGGCGCGGCTCGCCGCGCTCGTCGTCCTCGCGCTCGCCGCCGTCGAGGGGAGAGCCCAGACCGAAACGGTCACGGTGCGCGACGGCGTGACACGAGCCGACGAGCTCCATGCCGACCTCCGACCCGCCGACGCCCTCGAGTCGCTTCGAGGAGCACTGCAGGCCGACTCGACGCGTTTCGACGCACTGTGGCGAGCCTCGCGGGAGGCGGTCAACCTCGGCATGCTCGCCGATGACGACGACGAGGCACGGGCCTGGTACGACGCCTCGGTCGACTTCGCCGAGCGGGCGGTGGGGTCGCAGCCCGACTCCGCCTCGGGCTACCAATGGCTTTCGATCGCCCTCGGGCGGCAGGCTCTTCTCGAGGGGCCCCGGTCCCGGGTTCGCCTCGCCGTCGCGGTTCGCGACAACGCCCGGATGGCGCTCCAGATCGACTCCACAGCGGCCGGAGCCCACAACGTTCTGGGGGAGTGGCACGCGGAGATCCAGCGACTCGGAGGGCTGAGCCGATTCGCCGCCGAACGGTTGCTTGGAGCCGATACGTTCCGCCTGGCCTCCTGGGACGAAGCCGTGCGCCATCTGACCCGAGCGGTGGAGCTGGAGCCGGAGGCGATCATTCACCGACTCGCACTGGCACGTGTCTACCTGGACCTGGACCGAAAGGCCGAGGCCAGGGCACAACTGCTCCTCGCGGTCGAACTACCGACCCTTCAGCCGACCGACTCCCTGAATCGACGGGAGGCCGAGGAACTGCTGCGTCGAATTCGAGTTCCGATCGCCCCGCTCTCAGCGCTTGAAGCGTGAGCGGGCGCCATCGAGCGCCTCGTCGACCCGAGCCTTGACGTCGGTCGACAGGTCATCCCATCGGTCGCCCGCAGTGGACCGCACGTCGACGGCGGATCGACGAATGCGACGCCGGGTGCGGCGGCCGCTCTGGGGCGCGGTAAGGAGGGCGACGCCAGCGCCGAGAATGGCCCCGAGCACAAGCCCGGAGACGAAGTTGACGACTTGTGTGGAGTGCTCGTCGTATTCCATGAAACGCTCTCCCGAGCGAAGTAGGGATTGGAGTTTCGAGCCGAAGCCCATGTCGGACACCCGGCCCATATCTATATTACACTCTTCGACGTGATCCGTCCCCGGGGGGGTCGGATCCGTGAGCCGCTCCCGGACGGCCGGTGGGCGACATCTTCTGGAGATGACATGCCCGAACAACCTCGAGAGGTATCCATTCCGGCCGCGGTGTTCGACCACTTGCGTGCCGCCCTCGCCGACGCGGCCGGCGAAGCCGCAGGCGTCGCCGCCCTGCACGCGGCCGGATTCGCGTCGGGCGAAGGACTGTACGAGCTCTTCCAGCCCTCCGGTGACGTGCCCCCCTCGGCACTCGGCACGACGGCCTTCTGGACGAGGATCGGTCGTTTCTTCAGCGACCGGGGGTGGGGAGAACTCGAAGCGGAGTCCCCACACCCGGGAATTTCGCTCCTCGTGAGCGACGACTGGGCCGAGGCCGACTCGCAGGGTGCTGAGCACTCGACGTGTGCGTTTACCTCAGGGGTCTTGTCGTATCTCCTCACCCAGACCGCGGGGGCTCCGGTGGCCGTTCTCGAGACCTCCTGTCGCGCCCGTGGCGACGATCGCTGCGCGTTCGCTTTTGGCTCGGAGCGCACGGTCCATTCCCTCTACTCTCAGTTGGTCGACGGGCATTCGTTCTCCGAGGCTCTGGCCCGACTCTGATGGATTCAGAGACGCGCATCATGGGTGTGGACTACGGCGAGAGACGTATCGGCATCGCTCTGAGCGATCCCACGGGCACGCTCGCCTCGCCCTTCGATACCGTGGTGCGGCGCCGAGGCAAACGTCCGCCGTTGGCCGCGTTGGAGCGGGTCGCCCGCGAGCACGAGGTCGGGAGCCTGGTCGTCGGCCTGCCCCTCACACTGGCCGGTGAGGAAGATGCCTGGTGCTCCGAGGTGAGGCGCATCGGAGACGAGTTGGGTCGGCGCCTGGACCTCGACGTCGCCTATCTCGACGAACGAATGACCTCGGTCGAAGCGGAGCGAGGCATTCGCACCTCCGGGCGGCGCCGCAGCGAGCGCGAAGACAAGACGCGGGTCGACGCCGCGGCCGCCGCCGTGATCCTGCAGCGGTACCTCGACCGGAGAGAGCGATGAGGGACCGTGGTTGGCGACCGAGTCGCCTACTCCCCCTGCTCGCGTCGTTCGCGTGGGCCGGCTGCGGTCCATCGCCGTCTCCCGACGCCGAGCCGGTGCAGGTCTCCGTCCCGTCGGGGGCATCGTTCTCGCAGGTGGTCGATACCCTCGAGGCACGCGGCTTCGTCACGCGGCCGACCATGTTCACGCTGTTCGCGCGCTGGAAGGGGCTCGATACGCAGGTGCGTTCAGGTACCTACCTGCTCCGCCCGGGCGTCGCCTGGACCGAACTGCTCGATGACCTGACGAGCGGCCGCGTCGTCACTCACGAGCTGACGATTCCGGAAGGGTGGGGCCTCCGTCAGATCGTTCCCCGGATCGCCGCATTCACGGAGCACCCGGAAAATGAGGTGCGTGACCTGGTGTCGGGCGCCGGCGCGGAGACCGCCTTTCAGGTGCCCGGCCCTGGACTCGAGGGATACCTGCTGCCCGAGACCTACCGGTTCGCCGAGGGCACCACGCCCGACGTGATCGTGCAGACGATGGTCGACCACTACCACGACTTCTGGACGCCCTCCCGGATCGCGCGTCTCGATTCGATCGGCCTCGATCAGCGCGAACTCACGACGCTCGCCTCGATCGTCCAGGCCGAGGCGCGGGTGACCGACGAGATGCCACGGATCGCCGCGGTCTACCACAATCGTCTGCGCGAGGGCTGGCTGCTTCAGGCCGACCCCACGGTTCTCTACGCCCTCGGGGGACCCCGGGAGCGCCTTCTATATGCGGCCATGGACTCGGTCGCCGACTCGCCCTACAACACCTATTCGCAACCCGGTCTCCCGCCCGGCCCGATCGGGTCGCCCGGTGCCGACGCCCTCGAGGCCACGCTCTATCCCGCCGACGACCCGGCCATGTATTTCGTGGCCGGACCGGACGGGCGCCACGTCTTCAGCCGCACGCTGGCGGAGCACAATCGGGCGGTCGCCGAATACCGACGGCGCATCTCGGGCGGGGGCGACGACTGAGCCGGCCCGTGCAGGCCGATTTTCTGAGCGCCCGGCTGCGGGTCATGGTGCTGACGGACTCCCTGCTCGCCGCACCCCGTTCGATCATGAGCGTCGTGTCGGGAGCGCTCGCCGGGGGTGTTCGATCGATCCAGCTCCGCGACAAGACCGCTTCGGCGCGCGAGCTCTACGAGCAGGCCGGGGCTCTCCTGGAACTCACCCGACCGGCGGGCGCTCTGCTGTTCGTGAACGACCGGGTCGACGTCGCGGTCGCGGCCGGCGCAGACGGTGTTCACCTCGGGCCCGACGACCTGTCGGTCGCCGCGACCCGCGCCTGGGCCCCGAAGGGCTTCTACATCGGCTACTCGACCGACCAGCCAGAGGTGGCGCGGGCTGCCGCCCTGGATGGCGCCGACTACATCGGCTGTGGGGCGGTCTTTGGCACCACCTCGAAAGACGTCGGGGGTGAGGCGATCGGAATCGAGCGTCTACGCGCCGTCGTTCGGGCGGCCGGGGTTCCCGTGATCGGCATCGGGGGGATCGATCGGGGCAACGCCCCGTCGGTCGCCTCGACGGGAGCCGCAGGTGTGGCCGTCCTGTCTGCCGTCATGTCGGCGGCCGACCCGCGTGAAGCGGCCGCCGCGCTCGTGGCTTCGATGGGCACCCTCGACGTCTGACCCGCGGCGCAGGTGGGCGGTCCAGGATCGTCCCCTGCCCTTTGAACGGTCGCGCGCACGGGTTACCCGAAGCAATGCGTACCCCGAACGACGAACGCCCGCCGCGAATGGATCGCGACGGGCGTTTGTCTTCAAGAAAGGTTGGCGGCGACGTACTCTCCCACAGAGTCTCCTCTGCAGTACCATCCGCGCTGCGAGGCTTAACGGCCGTGTTCGGGATGGGAACGGGTGTGTCCCTCGCGCCAAGGCCACCAACCAATATTTGACGGGCATGTGATCTCGGCGCTGGGCGTCGTTGGCCTGCGGGGGACTCCCTCAACGTACCATTTAGGTACGCCTCGGTCGTCCTCCTCGGCCGCCTACCCCAGCATCCGAGCTGACATGCCCCCACCGGCCAGAGACGGGCACCGCCCTTCGGGCGAGTGCTCCTTCCAGAAACACCGCCCTTGGGCGAGTGCTTCCTTTAGCCAGCGGGGTTCAGAGAGTGTGATGCAGTATGTCATGCCGCCCATGGTGTCGGGCGTATGTTCGTTGGTGCTGTTGGTACTGCGTCACA
>CBDUEZ010000174.1:0-8902 GCA_965366355.1 uncultured bacterium | reverse complement strand
GGGCTTCTTGTTGTGCTCGAGAATGAGCTGCTGGTAGAGCGAACTGAGTTGCGGAGTGTCCATGGCGTGTAATGTATGGCGCCTTTCGCAAAGGCGCGAAGAAGTCGGTGTCAGCCGAAGATGCTACGCACCTCGAGAAGGGCTTCGATGAGCCGGTCGACCTCGTCGCGGGTGTTGTACAGGTAGAACGACGCGCGCGCCGTCGCCGCTGTGCCGTAGCGCTGCATGACGAGTTGAGCGCAGTGGTGACCGGCCCGAATCGCCACCCCCTTCATGTCAAGAATGGTGGAGATATCGTGGGGGTGGGCGTCGTCCATCGTGAAGGGAACCACGCCCGAGCGATCGCTCGGCTGGGAGGGCCCGTAGACCCGAATGCCGCCCATCTCGGCCAACCGCTCCATGGCGTAGGCCGAAAGATCCTGTTCGTGGGCGAGAATGTCGGACCGCTCGAATTGCGACAACCACTCCACGGCCGCGCCCATACCGACCGCCCCCGCGATGTTGGGCGTACCGGCCTCGAACTTGTGCGGCACGTCGGCCCATGTGCTGCTGTCGCGCTCGACGATCGAGATCATCTCGCCGCCTCCCTGGAAGGGCGACATCGCCTCCAGGCGGTCGGGTCGGCCCCAGAGGCAGCCGATTCCCGTCGGGCCGCACATCTTGTGGCCGCTGAAGGCGTAGAAGTCGGCGCCGATCTCGCCCACGTCGACCTCGAGGTGGGGCACGGCCTGAGCGCCGTCGACGACCACGATGGCCGACGACGTGCGTCGCACTTCTTCGACCAGTCGGCGGATCGGATTGACGGTACCGAGTGCGTTCGAGACATGAGAGACCGAGACGATGCGGGTGCGCTCGCCGAGTAGTGACCCCAGGTCGTCGATCATCCACCGGCCGTCTTCATCGATCTCGAGATAGCGAAGACGAGCACCCGTGCGCCGGGCGAGGAGTTGCCAGGGCACGATATTGGAGTGGTGGTCCTGGACCGAGAGCAGGATCTCGTCACCCTCGCCCACATGGTCGAGGCCCCAACCGTAGGCGACGAGGTTGAGCGCTTCGGTCGTGCCGCGCGTCCAGATCACCTCTCCCGGACCACCCGCACCGATCCACTGTGCGACACGTTGTCGGGCGCCCTCGTAGGCGTCGGTCGCCCGTCGACTCAGTTCGTGGATTCCGCGATGGACGTTGGCATTGTCGCTGCGATAATACGACTCGATCGCCTGGAGCACGGCGAGCGGTTTCTGCGTGGTGGCGGCGTTGTCGAGGTAGACCAGCGGGTGACCGTTGACCTGTTGGGCCAGGGCAGGAAACTCACTGCGCACCGCTCCCGGATCGAGCGGCCGCACGGTCATCCCGCCTGCACGAACACTTCGCCGTTCCGCACCTCGACCTCGAAAGTCTTCACCGGACGAATGGCAGGAAGACACAAGGCGCGCCCGGTGCAGACGTCGAACCGGGCCCCGTGGTGGATGCACACGAATTCGTCGCCCTCGAGGTCGCCGTTGGACAGAGGCAGATCTTCGTGAGTGCATTGGTCGAGAAGGGCGTAGAAGTCACCCTCGACGTTGCAGAGAACGATGGGAGTGCGTTCGACCCTGAGTGCCTTGAACGTTCCCGGTGCCACCGCGGCCGCTTCCGCGACCCGTACCCAATCAGCCATCCCCTTCAGCTCCGTAGTTTCTCTTCGATGGCGCGGGTGACCTTCTCGACCACTCCACCGAGCGGTAGCCGGGCGAGCACCTCACCCAGGAATCCAAGAACCACGAGACGCTCCGCCTTCTCCCGTGGGAGACCGCGACTCATCAGGTAGAAGAGGTGATCGTCGTCGAGCTGGCCGACCGTGGCGCCGTGAGAACACTTCACGTCGTCGGCCTCGATCTCCAGGTTCGGGAGCGAGTCGGACCGCGCGTGTTCGGAGAGCAGCAGATTCCGGTTCGTCTGGTAGGCGTCGGTGCCCTGAGCGCCCTTGTGCACCCGAATGATTCCACGAAATACGGCCCGGCTATGGTCGTCCAGAGCGCCTTTGTAGAGCAGGTCGCTATGGGCGTTCGGAGCGATGTGATCCTGGCTCGTATTGTGATCGAAGTGTTGATCATCGGCTCCGAAGTAGAGACCGAGCATGTCACTATTCGCGCCGGGTCCCAGCAGGCGGGCGTTGAGGTCGACCCGGCTGACGCTCGCGCCCAGACTGACGTTGAGCGTATCCAGGGTAGAGTCCCTCGCGGCGAGCGTGCGCTGCTGGGACTGGTAGAACGCGCCCCGGCCGAGCCGCTGCACCGCCACATACTGCACCTGTGCGCCGGCCTCGGTGATGACCTCGACGGCCGACGAAGCAAGGGTCTGCGCGTCGAAGTCGTCCGACACGATTTCGTCGACGTACGACACCTGGCTGGTCGAGCCGGCGACGATGAGCGTACGTGTGAAACAAGCCACCCCCGACTCGCTGATCCAGCGGGTGACGCGCACCGGATTGTCGAGGCGCACGCCGCGGGGCACATGGAGAAAGATCCCGTCGGTCCAGAGGGCGGCGTTCAGCGCCGCGAATTTTCCTTCCTCGGGCGGGACCGCCTCGGTGGCCAGATACTTCTCGACGAGTTCCGGATGGGACGTCACCGCGTCGCGGAGCGAACTCAGGACCACGCCCAGCGAGGCGAGGTCGTCACGAATGTCGGTGTGAACCACAGCCCCGTCGACGACCACGAGGTGCCCGGCGGCTTCCCGGTCCTCGGCCATCGTCGCGCGGAGTCGCTCTGGATACGCCGACGGGTCGTCGGGAATCGGGGTCGCGTTTCCGAGTCGCAGGGCGTCGAGGTCCAGCACACGAGAGAGGTTGGTGTAGCGCCACTCTTCGAGCCGTGTGGTGGGCATCGGGGTGGCCTCGTACACGCTCCATGCGTGGGCGCGCCGCTCCACGAGCCAACTGGGTTCGCCCGAGGCCTGTGCGTCGACCGCGGCCCGGTTGAAAGTGGCGTTGACTCCCTCGATATCGGTGCGTTCAGCCATGGTTGGGTATCTGATCGTTCAAAGGCGTGCAGAAAGGGCGTTCGATCACGTCAAAAGGGTCGTCGGTCAGCCGACCGACCCCTCCATCTCGAGCTCGATCAATCGATTCAGCTCCACCGCGTATTCCAACGGAAGGAGTTTCGCGATGGGTTCGATGAAGCCCCGCACGATCAGGGCCATCGCTTCGGCCTCGTCCATGCCGCGACTCATCAGGTAGAAGAGCTGCTCGTCGCCGACCTTCGAGACGGTGGCCTCGTGACCGATGTTGGAGCGGTTTTCTTCGATCTCGATATAGGGGTACGTGTCGGTGCGAGAGGTCTCGTTGATCAAGAGCGCGTCGCACTCGACGTTCGATTTTGCCCCCACCGCGCCGTCGTACACCTTGCAGAGCCCGCGGTAGGTGCTCCGACCGGTGCCCTTCGAAATCGACTTCGACACGATCGAAGAGGTCGTGCGCGGCGCCGCATGGACGACCTTGCCACCCGTGTCCTGATGCTGCCCGTCACCCGAGTAGGCGATCGAGAGGATGTTGCCGTGGGCCCCCTCGCCCATCAGGTAGCACGACGGATATTTCATCGTGAGCTTCGAGCCCAGATTGCCGTCGAGCCACTCCATCGTGGCGTTCTTCTGCACAATCGCTCGCTGCGTCACGAGGTTGTACATGTTGTTCGACCAGTTCTGAATGGTCGTGTATCTGAAGTGGGCGCCTTCGTTGACGATGATCTCGATGACCCCCGAGTGGAACGACTCGGTGCTGTAGGTCGGCGCCGTGCAGCCCTCGATGTAGTGGGCCCGCGCCCCTTCGTCGACGATGATCAGCGTGCGCTCGAACTGCCCCATGCGCTCCTGATTCACGCGGAAGTAGGCCTGTAGGGGCGTCTTCAGGTCCACACCCTTGGGGATGTAGACGAACGATCCACCCGACCACACCGCAGAGTTCATGGCCGAGAACTTGTTGTCGGCCGAAGGAATGACCGTCCCGAAGTACTTCCGGAACAACTCGGGGTGGTTCTTGAGGCCGTCTTCGATCGAGTCGAAGATGACACCCTGATCGTCCCACTCCTTCTTGAGGGAGTGGTAGACCATCTCCGATTCATACTGAGCCCCGACACCGGCCAGCACCTTCTGCTCGGCGTCGGGGATCCCGAGGCGCTCGAAGGTGGTCTTGATGTCGTCGGGCACGTCATCCCAGGAGCGCTCCATCTTGTCCTGGGGGCGCACGTAGAAGTAGATCTCGTCGAGCGTGGCCTCGAGGGTCGACAGGTCGCCTCCCCAGGTGGGCATCGGCTTCGACTCGTAGATCTTCAGCGCCTTGAGGCGGAACTCGAGCATCCATTCGGGCTCGTTCTTCTGAGCCGAAATCTGACGAACGACCTCTTCGCTCAGGCCGGGCTGGGTGCGATAGACGTGCTTCTCTTCATCGGCGAATCCGTACTTGTATTCGTCGAGGTCGAGATCGTGGATGACTTCATTCTGGGGCATCGTTCACACTTCGTCTGGAGGGTCCTACCGTGTCGTGGGTGACCTGCCGCGTCAGGACGCGCCAGCCACCTCGGGGTCCTTCCAATCGGCATAACCTTCGGCTT
The DNA here is from genome assembly GCA_965366355.1 of uncultured bacterium. GTDB lineage: Bacteria > Gemmatimonadota > Gemmatimonadetes > Longimicrobiales > Gaopeijiaceae > Gaopeijia. The sequence goes on along the minus strand of CBDUEZ010000174.1, from coordinate 4,316 downwards.
CCAACTGCAGCGCGATCTCGGGACCACCGGACCGTACGATCCGACCATCGACCATCACATGCACGAAGTCGGGCGTGATGTAGTTGAGCAGGCGCTGATAGTGGGTGATCAGAAGCACGGTCATGTCGGGATTTTCTTCGCGGAGCTTGTTGACTCCATCGGCCACGATCCGAAGCGCATCGATGTCCAGTCCCGAATCCGTCTCGTCCATGAGGGCGAGGTCGGGCTTGAGGCAGGCCATCTGGAGGATCTCATTGCGCTTCTTCTCGCCTCCGCTGAAGCCGTCGTTCACGGGTCGCTCCGCAAAGACCGGATCCATGTCGAGCATCTTCATGCGGTCGAGAAGAAGATCCTGGAAATCGAAGAGGTCGAGCTCTTCGTCTTTGCCCAGATGCGCCTGGAGCGACGTGCGAAGGAAGTTGGCGATCGACACGCCCGGGATCTCGACCGGATACTGAAAGGCCAGGAAGACCCCTGCGCGCGAGCGCTCGTCGGGCTCGAGTTCAAGGATGTCCTGCCCCTTGAACGTGACCGAGCCGCCGGTGACCTCGTATCCAGGATGCCCGGCCAGAGCCTTGGCCAGTGTGCTCTTACCGGAACCGTTCGGCCCCATGATCGCGTGAATCTCGCCGCGGTTCAGCTCGAGATTCACACCCTTGAGAATGTCGAGGTCCTCGTCGGCGACCTTGGCTTGGAGGTTCTCGATCTTCAGAATGGGGGTGTTGCTCATGCGGTGCTCCGGAAAATGCGGTGGGAGGCGCGTTAACAAGAATGATTCCAGTTTTCATCAAGCTAGGATTGCCCCGAGATACGGTCAACAGTCACGGACTGGCGAACGATCGAGCTCGGGGGACGGCCTGCTACCCGGTGGTCGGAAGCAGGATCCATTTTTCCGGATGCGACGAGGTGCGCACTCGTGGGTGATTCCGACGGTGATCGAGAGGGCGATTCCGATCGGGGTTCGTCGTGGACCGCAGCGCGTCTCGAGTGCCTCGGGGACCGCCCGTGGGTCGTTCTCGGTGGTGGGGGGCTCAAGGGCCTGGCCCATGTGGGCGCGTGGCAGGCGATCCAGGAGGCGGGGCTGCCGGTCTCCGGCATCGTCGGCACCTCGATCGGCGCGCTCGTCGGCGCGTGTCTGGCGGGGGGCATGGGGTGGCGCGAACTCGCGCCACTGGCCTTCGCGATTCGCCGCGGCGACATCGCCCGGATCAATCGCCGAGCTCTCCTGTTCAACGGCATTCGTCAGGAGGCGCTTCTCCAGGCCGAGCCGTTGCGGGACTTCATTCGGGCGATTCTTCCGGTCCGTGAGTGGGACGAGCTCACGATTCCGCTTCAGGTCAACGCGGTCGACCTGGAAACGGGAGACACGGTGTGGTTCGGTACCGGGGCCGACACGTCGGTGGCCCTCGAAGATGCCCTGTATGCGTCTGCGGCTCTTCCGGTGCTATACCCGCCCCTGACGGTCGGTGGCCGCACCTTCGTCGATGGTGGGGTGGAGTTCACGCTCGGTCTGGGCCGGGCCGTGGACTGCGGAGCAACGGGCGTGATCGGCATCGACGTCGGGGCGGGCCGACGAAGCCGGGCGGAGCGGGTGCGCGAGCAGGGCCTCATCGCGATTCATCAACGGGTGTTTTCGATCATGAGCTGGAGGAAGCGACACGACCTCGTGCGCCACTGGGACGATCCCCCGCTCCTCTTCGTTCGACCGAGACTCGACGGCTTCGGGACCTTCGACTTCGATGAAACGCAGTACTTCCTGGAGGAAGGGTACCGAGCGGCGCGGGCCGCGCTGGTTCTCGGCGTGCGCCCCCGAGAGGACTGACCGGTCAGCCCGCTTCGGCCAACCGCCGAACGATCCGGTCCAGGAGGGCGCGCACCTGGGGCGATCGCAGCCCCGATGCGTTCGTGAGCAGCGCGAAGGCGAGTCGGCGGCCCGACGGCGTGTCGACATAGCCACTGAGGGAATTCACATGGGTGATCGTGCCGGTCTTGGCAAAGACCCGACCCCGAAGCCCGTCCAACCGTCCCTCGAGGGTACTGTCACCTTCTCCCGGTTCCGCGAGCGCCCGCGCGTAGGAGGCCGCCCAGGGACGCCGGTGCACCTGCTGGAGAAGTCCGACCACCGCTCTCGGTGTGACGAGGTTGTAGGCCGACAGTCCGGAGCCGTCCTTGATCGTGAGATCCAGAGAGTCCAAGCCAAAGTCCGACTGCAAGATACGCCGCATGGCCCGTGTGCCGTCCGGCCATCCTGCCAACCCGCCGTCGGCCGCACCCAGGTAGCGGATCAACTGCTCCGCCATCCAGTTCTGGCTAGGCTCCAGAACCCCTTGCACGATGTCGATCAGTGGGGGCGACTCGAGGGTGGCCAGAACGGTCGGCGCGCCGCAGTCGGACCCACACGTCGGGGGCGTGCGACGTACGCGAACCGAACCATCGATGTCGATGCCGTGGTCGCCGAGGACACGCACGAAGGCCGCGCCCGCCTCGGCGTCGGGCTGCTGCACGTTCAGCTCGAGCGTCTCGGTAGTGAACGCTTCGAGCGTCCCGGTGATCTCGACCCCGGGCGCGTCGTCGCGCAACCGCGAGTCGAGGTCGGCGTCGTCGGAATTGGCCACCGACCAGGCGGAAGACACGAAACGACCGGGGTCTCCGATCGGCCGCCATCGGATCGTGACGGGCGTCCCGGGTGCGCCGGCCCGCGCCTCCACGTGAGCCATCCCTTCAGCAATGACGAAGGGCCCGGCGGCGGCGGCAAAGCCGAAGGGCAGGTCTCCCCACATCCAGGTCGGCTCGATCCGGGTCGAGTCCCAGGCGGCGGCCTCGATCACGAGGTCACCTCGCACGCGCCGCAGTCCCCCATCTCGAAGCTGGACCGCGAGATCGACCAGCGGGGCCTCGGCCGATTCATAGAACCGGGCCGACAGGGTCGGGTCACCGGTTCCCACCACTACGAGATCGCCCACGAGGATTCCCCCGGGGTTCAAGGCACCGGTCCCTGAGACATGTGTGCGGAAGCGGAAGTCGGGGCCAAGTCGCTCGAGGGCGGCAATCGTGGTCAGGAGCTTCTGGTTCGAAGCCGGCACGAATCGCTTCGAGGCGTTTCGCTGGTAGACCGTCTCGCCGGTCTCGACATCGACGACCAGCGCACCCGCGTGCATGCCGTCGTAGGGCGGGGCGTCGAACAGCGCGTCGAGGTCGGCGGCGATCTGCGCGGTGAGCGGGGGCGGCGCGACCGTCGTGAGGGCGAGAAGGGCTCCGACCGCGGCGAGCCTCACGAGGCGAATCACTCCTCCGAGACGAAGGTGACGGCCGTTCCGTAGCACAACATCTCGGCCGCGCCCTTCATGATCTCACACGTCTGGAATCGCAGCGCCACGATCGCGTCGGCGCCGAGCGTGCGGGCCTCATCGACCATCCGATCGATCGACTGCTCCCGCGCCTCGGCCATCATCTTCGTGTACTCCTTGATCTCGCCGCCGGCCATGTTCCGGAAGACGGCCTGAATATCGTGTCCAACGTGCCGACCTCGAATCGTATTTCCCCGCACGAGGCCAAGCACTCGATCGATCTTGCGTCCGGGCACGTCCGGGCTGGTGACGAGGATCATCGTTGGATGTCCCTGTAGGGGTCTGTACGCCACTCCCGAACCCGTTCCATGACGGTTGTGCCCAGGAGCATGAAGAAACCCACGGCGAGCGCGCCCACAGCGAGCTTTTCGATGGGATTCGTGGCCGAGGTCGCGAACACCCACGCACCCCACGCCGTCCACAGGATCGCGCCGAAGACGAAGAGAATCCATCCCAGCGGTCGAGTCAGGCGTCGCTCGACGCCGTCCCACACCGATTCCCGGGCGGGAGGATCGTAGGTCAGACCACTCACGTCGTCTCGCAGGGCCTGGAAGATCCGAAATTCCCGCTGGAGCTCGGTCGAGCGCTTCAGCGCCTCCTCGACCCGCGCCATCTCATCCGACGGCAATTCGCCGTCGAGAAAGCGCATCAGGTCGTCACTACTCACGGTCGGGCGCACTACTCCTCCTCAGGGATACGAAATCCCCATGGCTTCGAGAGCGTCCTTCAACGCGCGACGTGCGTGGAAGAGACGACTCGCTACGGTTCCCTCGGGTATGTCCAGGATCTCGGCGATCTCGTTGTACCTGAATCCCTCCAACTCCTTCAGCACCAGAATCTCCCGATGCTCCTGGCCGATCCTGTCGAGCCCCTTCCACAACACCGCTCCCGCCGCCGAGCGCTCGAGGGCTCGCTCCGGGCCCGCCTCATCGCTCGCGGGCCGAAGTTCGAGGCGTTCGTCGACGGTTT
>CBDUEZ010000173.1:0-9025 GCA_965366355.1 uncultured bacterium | reverse complement strand
CGTCGCTTCGCCGAACGGGAGGGGAATCGCCACGATGCCGACCGCCCGATGCGGCCGATCCAGATCGGAAATACCGGCGGTGGCCTCCTCGCCCGTCGCCGCCGCCAGCTCGACGCCGTAGACCCGCCCCAGTCCCCCCAGCCCCGGCACATTGTCTTCGGTACGAGACCAGGTGTATTCGGCGCTCCAGCGCACGCCACCGGAGCGCCCCGACGACAACCGCGCCGTGACCCCGACATATTCCGACCAGCCGCCCTGATCGAGTTCCCACACGGGCCCAAAGCTCGAGAATCGCCCACTCGTCACCGGATCGGCCCCGAGCCACGAACCGATCTGGCCCGGAGCGTTCCAGAGGTCCAGGCCCTGAGGGGTCTGGCCCCAGGGGAGCACCGGGCGATTGAGATCCCGGCGACGAGTCAGCCCCTCCGTGCGCCGGAAGACCGCCGCAGCCTCGAACGAGGCGGCTCCGACACTCTGGGCCAGGGCACCACTCATTCGCACCGTGGTCGGAGCCTCGGGGGACTGCGTGAGGTAGGCATAGGCGGGTTTGACCCGGCGTGCCGATACCGGTTGAGGCACCCCGGGCCAGGCCACCTGGGCTCCCGACTCGTTGTAATCGTTGTACTCCACCGAGGTCGCCATCTCGGTCAACAGCGCGGGGTCGACCTCGTCGTTGGAGTAGGATCCCCTCGCCGTGAAGCGGGTGCCCTGCCCCCCGTCCCATTGCAGCCCGAGATACCCGGTACCGCCCGTGACCTGTTCGGTGAGGGTCGGCGCAACCAGTCCGCTCTGCTGGAACCAGGTCGCCGAGGCGGTCACGCCGGTGATCGGAAGCCATTCACTGCTGAAGCGCGCCCCGGCGATCAGCGTGGCCTGAGGGCTGAGGCTCCACACGTCTTCTCCGAAGGCGCTGATTCGAGGCACGCTCACCGAGACGGGGGTGCTGAATCCCGACGCGCGCACGAGGCCCGACCAGGCACCGGTGACGGCGCCCGACCCCACGATCCCGAGGCCGCGCACCACGCGGTCGCCATCCTGAGCGTGCGACGTGCCGCCGGCCTGGAGACCGAGCTTGAACTGATGTTGATCGCGGGGCAGGTGCAGCGTGAGGGATGCGTCACCGTCCAGTCGAGACGCGGTGCCCGCGGGGAGCGTTCCCGGGCCCACCCGCTCGCCTGTGGTCGCGTCGACTGCGGTGAGGGCGTCGGAGCCGAACGGGAGCGTCACACCCGCGCTCGCGGCCGAAGTCCAGGCCGACCGGCCCACGCCCAACCGCACTTCGAGTGTCTCTCTGCGCCCGAGGGCGAACATCCCCCCGGCGCCCACCAGGAGGTCGACCCGCTCGCCCGTGTCGGCGAGGTCCCATGCCATGCCGGCCAGATCGTTGGTCGCCTGCCGCACGGCGACCCGCCCCGAACCCCAGATGGTACCACCCCCAGAGAGCGAGCGGTCGAAGCGAGCGAACCCCGAGAATGCCCGTTGTTGGTCGACGTACGGCTGATCCAGCCCGTCTTCACTCGCGGCCGATCCTGCCAACAGACCGGCCCGGGGGCGTTCGACCTGCCAGAGGTCTGCGCCGAGGGCCAGGCTGGCGGTGTCGGGCGTCACCTCGAGCTGAGCCGTCGCGCCACCCCAGAACGAAAGGGCCGCTGGCGCGTCGGCGGGATCGGTAGCCGCGGTACGCATTCCCCCGGCCGAACCGGCACCATCGAGGGTCACGCCCCCACCTCCCGTCCCGCGCGTGGCGTGCATCGCGATCTGCCCGCCCGCACCGGGCGTCAGTTCGGTCGTCGCGGGGTCACCGACCACGCGCATCGCGGAAAGCGAACGCGGGGAGAAGAGTGCCCCACCCCGGGTCAGACTCCTCGATCCGAAGGGGCGAACGGGCCGAAAGGCCAATCCGTCGATCGACAGTCGTGTGAACTGTCCCGGGAGGCCCTGCATTCCAAGGTCGTCATCGACCAGGGTCGACAGATCGGCCCAGGCGTCGAGCGTCGGCACCGCACCGGGGAGTCCGACCAGTTCCGGCGTCTCGATCCAGCGCCCGGCGGTGGGCGGCGAGCCCGCACCGACGGTGGCCACGGTGTCGGCCACTCCACCCGCACCAGAGGTGAGGATCATGGGAAGACGAAGAGCGACCCCGGGCCGAAGCCGGATTCCCGTGTAGATCCGAGCCGAGAAACCCAGCGCCTCGACCCGCATGGTGTAGACCCCGGGACCGACCCCGCGCACCACGAACGACCCATCCAGGCCGCCGGCCAGAGTACGGATCGTCTCACCCGACTCGGTGTGCAAGCTGATGGAGGCACGAGGAATGGCCTCTCCTGCAGCCGTGCGGATCGTGCCGCGCACTTCGGCCTCGGAAAGACTCTGGGACTGGAGGGAAACAGAAGTTCCGCCCAAAAGCGCAAGCGCCAGAGCAGTCGTTGTGCACGCGAAACGAAGGCGGAATATGGAAAGCATGCCTCGGGCCGGGCGAAGATAACCGGATGTTTACACTCGAATATCTATTCTACACCGCCCTACCGGCGCTCCGCCAGCAAAACCATGAGGCGGCACATCCGCGTTGTGCACCTGGACATTGGCCCGGGTGGATTCGAACCACCACAACCGGTTCCAAAGACCGGTGTCCTGCCATTAGACGACGGGCCATCACCGCACGGGAACGAGCTACGGCAGGGCGAAACCTAGATGGTTGGACCACGGGGATTCAACCCCGGGAGGGTGGAAAGCGTTCGGGCACGTAGGAAGCGCACGCCTGGGCAGGCCTCCGACGCGTCGGCCCAAGCTCGGTCGGCCGCCGGGCCATCGGCGTAGAGCCCGAACACGGCGGATCCGCTGCCGGAGAGGAGTGCGAAGACGGGTCGCGTGGCGCGTACCGTGTCGAGGGCCTGGCCAACCAATGGGTAGTCCCGAACCACCGTCGGCTCGAAATCGTTGCCGGCGAGTTCGGCCACCTGGGCCCACCGGGTCGGAAGCGGGTCGGCCAGGAGAGGGCGTTCGGCATGGCCCTCGCTTGCGCGGCCACCTTCGCGTTCACGATCACGGGCGAGCGCCGCGAAGGCCTCGGAGGTCGCGACATGAACCGGCGGGCACCCGATCACCAGGTGTGCCTCCGCCAACGGCGGGAGCGGTCGAAGGACCTCCCCCCTACCCCGCCCCAGCGCCAGCCCGGCCTCGCCGACGAAGAAGGGCACGTCAGAACCCAGTTCGGCGGCGATGGTCGCGATCCGCTCCCTGGGCACGGCCCCCGGGAACAGCTCCTGAAGCGCACGAAGTGTCGCTCCGGCGTCGGAGGAGCCGCCCCCCAGACCCGCCCCCGCCGGGATGCGCTTCACCAGCCGAATCGACAGTCCCATGGCCATCGGGCCCTCCGCCAGGAAGGCGCGGGCGGCGCGCACGACCAGGTTGTCGTCGGCCGGCCCCACGTCGGCACCCGACACCTCGAGTGCGACACCCGGCGTGAGCGTCGTGCCCAGCACCAGGTCGTCGTAGACATCGACCGCCTGGAACAGGGTCTCGAGGTCATGGAACCCCGAGGCGCGACGCCCGAGGATGCGGAGCGTGAGGTTGATCTTCGCCGGAGCCTTCGCCCGAACTTCCCTCACGACCTCGGGAGATCCTCGGGGTCGACGAGCTCCGCATCGACCGCCGCCTCGACCTTCGCCTCACTGTCTCTCACGTCGCCCAGGCTCATGCCGATCGAGCGAGCATACCAGAGGCCGATCAGGGTCACGGGAATGAACCCGCCCATGTGGTATCCGTAGGCGAAGGCGAGGGTGGGCACTTCACCCGCCTGATACACCGTGTCCAGCGCAAACGCGGCCGATGCGTGAAAGGTCCCGAAGAAGCCCGGAGCGGCGGGAAGTGCCACGCCGAAGCCGACGACCGCCTCGGTGAAGTAGGCCGCGACGGGGCCGGCGTCGATCCCGAAGGCCTCCATGCCCAACCAGAAGGACAGGCCGTGCCACGCCCAGAAGAAGACGGTCCAGGCCATGGCCTTCGTGAGCAGGATGGGACTCCGAATCACCCCCAACGACTGGAGGAACGCCTCGAGAGCCTCGATCACCCGGAGGGCGGCCCGATCGGGCAGGACACGGCGTGCGATGCCCTCCGTGAGGCCGACGACCCGCGTGGGAAAGGCGAGCAACAGGGCCAGGACGACCCCGACCCCACCGAGCAGCACCACGGCGCTCTTCAGGATGGCCATGAACCCTCCACCCAATTCCACATCGGGAAAGGAGGGCATCATCACGGCGCCGACGAGGAAGGCCGCGAGCACGAGGCCGTCGAGCACGCGCTCCACCACCAGCGACCCGAAGGCGGCGCTCACGCTGACGCGGGGCTCGAGTCGCGCGAAGCTGAACGCCCGCGCGAACTCGCCGGCCCGGGCCGGCAGAAGGTTGTTGGCCATAAACGCGATGTTGACGGCGGCCCAGCGATCGTGCAGGCGCGTGTTGGGCTCGACCGGGTGCAGCAGCACTTTCCAGCGCAGCGCCCGAAACAGGAATCCGAAGGTGGCGACGAAGATGGACGCGCCGAGCAGAAGGAGGTCGGCCGAACGCATCGCGGTCCATACCTCGCCAATATCGACGTCCCGGAGGGTGAACCAGATCAAAAAAGCCGAGAGACCGAAGCCCACCCAGACCTTCCAATTCACGAGGCTGCACTCCTTGCGCGTCGAAGAATCGCGGACATCTCGGCCACGGCCTCGCGCATTCCGACCAGAACCGCCCGCGAGACGATGCTGTGCCCGATGTTCAGCTCTTCGATGCCGCCGATCCCGGCCACCGGAGCGACGTTTTCGTAGGTGAGTCCGTGTCCGGCGTGGACGGCGAGGCCCGCCCCCCGGGCTTGCTCCGTCGCTGCGACGAGGCGGCTCAACTCGGCCGCCCGAGCGTCGCCTCGATGATTCGCGTATTCGCCGGTGTGGAACTCCACCGCATCGACACCGAGTTCGACGGCAGCAGCGACGGTCTCGCGGACCGGGTCGATGAACACCGACGTGCGAATGCCGGCCGACCGGCACCGCGTCAACACATCGGCGATCCGGGCGGCGGCGGGAGGGGAGACTACGTCCAGCCCACCCTCGGTGGTGACCTCCTCCCGTCGTTCGGGCACGAGCGTGACCTGGTGGGGACGGAGTTCGCAGGCGAGGTCGACGATTTCGTCGACCACGGCCAGCTCCAGATTCATGGGCGTGCGCAGCGTCTCCGACAACAGCCGTACGTCGCGATCCTGAATGTGACGGCGGTCCTCGCGAAGGTGAACCGTGATCCCGTCGGCACCGCCGAGTTCGGCGAGGACGGCGGCCCGTACAGGGTCGGGCTCGTCGGTCCTTCGGGCCTCTCGGACCGTCGCTACGTGATCGATGTTGACGAAAAATCTCATGAGTCGTCCTCGGAGGACTGCAGCTGTGGAGTTCCAAGATGGAAACGAAGGGCGTCGATGACGTCGGCGGATTGGCGGCCATCGTCGAGGGTGTCGACCAGGATTCGGCTCATCGCGACGTAGAGCTCGCGGGTGTCGCCCTGCAAGGATCGAAGATGGAGGTCGAGCGCCTCGTGGTCGCCCTCGCCGATCGGCCCCGCTGGCGCCGTGCCGGATTGGAGGTCGGCCAGACTGCCGGCGGCGAGGGACAACAGGGCCGCGTGCGCCTGGTCGGCCTCGACGCCCGCTCGGGTGAGGAGATCGGCCGACGCGCCGAGAAGCGCCGCCAGCCCGTTCGACATCAGCACGGAGGCCGCATGGGCAAGGGGCCGCCGATGCACTCCGATCTCGAGGGGTTCACCGCCGAGGGCGAGGACGAGTCGTCGGCCCAGTTTCCGGGCCGGGCCCTCGCCCGACACCGCGAACGCCGAGCCCGCGAGCCGCTCCGCTCCATGGATCGAATGCCCGACGGATTGAAACGGGTGGAGCGTGCCCACGGAGTAGCCGGCAACGTGCAGCGGCCCGAGCACCTCGGCGCTCAGCGCGCCCGCCGTGTGAAGCGCCACGGTCTCGGGTGCGGGCCGTCCCTGGGCCGCCAGCGCATGGGCGAGTTCGGGAAGCACGCCGGGGGGCACCGCCAGGATCACGGCGTCCGTGCCCGGCGGGGGGGCGAGCAGACCGAACTGATACTTCGCCAGGCCCTGGCCGAAGAGCGGATGCGACGGCGGGTCGGGTCGACGACCGCAGTAGACGAGGTCTCCCACGGCGTCGGCCTGCCAGAGGGCATACCCGAGAGCCAACCCGAGCCGGCCCGGCCCGACGATCACCAGACGCTCGAACATCACTAGTCCGGCTCCACGACCTCGACCCCGTCCCGTTTCAGGAGGCGTCCGAGGAGTGAAGGCGAGACCCGACCGGTCACCGTGACGTGCCGGCCCTTATCGGAGCGGTCGAGCACCTCGCCTTCCCGATAGAGGAGCGCGAGCGCCTTTCCGTCTCCGGCGGGGAACCGCAGCGAGACCTCCTGGAGCTGCGCTCGCATGCGGGCCTTCAGGGCATCGAGAAGACTCGGGAGGGTTTCCGGCTGATGCGCCGACACGAAGACGGCGGGCACGGGCTCGAAGGCTCGCACCCGGTCTCGGAGCGCCGCCTCCTCCTCGTGCGTGAGTCGATCGACCTTGTTGTAGACGAGAACCTGCGGGCGACGGTCCAGTTCGAGATCCCGAAGCACCTCGGCGACCACGTCTTCCTGCTCCTCCCGATCCGGGTGCGAGGCGTCGATGACGTGAAGAAGCACATCGGCTTCGCGGGCCTCTTCGAGCGTCGAACGAAACGAGGCGACCAGGTGGTGGGGGAGCTTGCGAATGAAGCCCACGGTGTCGGTCACCAGCACGGAATACCCGTCGCCGAGATCGACACTCCGCGTCATCGAGTCGAGCGTGGCGAAGAGGCGATCTTCGACGAAGACCTCGGCGCCCGAGAGAGCCCGGAGCAGCGACGACTTCCCCGCGTTGGTGTATCCCACGAGCGCGGCGCGAAACTCGCCCTGTCGCGACTGCCTCTGGATCTCACGCGCCCGCGCCACATCTCGCAGCTTGCGGCGAAGGTCGGCGATTCGCGTCCCGATCAACCGGCGGTCGGTCTCGAGCTGGGTCTCACCGGGTCCACGCAACCCGATCCCCCCGCGAATTCGCGAGAGATGGCTCCACATGCGCTTGAGTCGCGGGAGGAGATATTGGAGCTGGGCCAACTCCACCTGCATTCTCGACTCCTTCGAGCGGGCCCGCGTCGCGAAGATGTCGAGAATCAATTCCGCTCGATCCATCACTCGGGCCCCGGTCTGCGCTTCGAGGTTCTTTCCCTGTGCCGGCGAAAGCTCCTCGTCGAAGATGACCAGGTCGGCCTCACTGGATTCGACGACCTGGCGCAACTCCTCCGTCTTGCCCTCGCCGATATACGTCTTGGGCGAGGGGGAATCCAGGCGCTGGCGAACGATCGCGACCACACGGCCACCGGCCGTGTCGGTGAGGCGGGCCAACTCCTCGAGGTGCTCCTCGGCGATTCGGGAATCGAGACCTCTTGGCGGGGCCGAAACGAGCACCGCCCGATCTACTGGCCGGTGGTTGTCGATGAGTTGGGTGGGAATCGGCGTCGTGGGGTTGGAGGGAGTCGAAGAAAAAGGATAGCGTCGGCTTCGCCGCCGGGGGAGACGGACTACTCCGCGGGGGCCGGCGGGCCAGGACCGTCGCCCCCGCCCCCTGCGGCGCGGCGCTCGTCGAACCAACGGATCCGGTCGCCCAACGTCTTCTCGAAGCCGAGCGGCCCCGGACGATAGAAACGGCGAGAGCCGAGCGCCTCGGGAAGGTAGCGTTGATCGGAAACACCCGACCCACTCTCTGGATCGTATTGGTATCCCTTGCCGTACCCCAACTGCTTCATGAGCCCGGTCGGGGCATTCCGAATGTGCAGGGGAACCGGCTCCCCCGGCGTCTCCCGGGCGGCCTCGCGGGCGGCGGCCCACGCCGAGTAGAGGCGATTCGATTTCGGGGCCAGGGCCAGATAGACCACCGCCTCCGCCAGCGCGAGCTCACCTTCCGGCGGACCCAGGAAGTGGAAGGCGTCTCGGGCGGCCAGGGCCACCTCCAGGCCACGGGGATCGGCGAGCCCGATGTCTTCGGAGGCCATGCGAACCACGCGTCGCGCGATATAGAGCCCGTCTTCTCCCGCTGTGATCATTCGGGCGAGCCAATACAGTGCTCCGTCGGCATCGCTCCCGCGAACGGACTTGTGCAGGGCAGAAACGAGATTGAAGTGCTCCTCCCCTCCCTTGTCGTAGACGGCGAAGCGGTGCTGAAGGGCCTCACGGGCGATGTCGGCCGACAGCGTGCCTCCGGGCCCGGCGAGGCGCGCCGCCGCCTCGAGCGCCCCGAGGGCACGACGGGCATCGCCATCGGCCTCCGTCGCCAGCCCCTCGAGGACGGTGGGGTCGATCTCGAGCTCCATGACCCCGAGACCGCGATCGCGATCCGACAGCGCGGCCTCGAGAATCTTTCGCACGTCGTCGACCCCGAGGGGTTCGAGCACGAAGACGGGCGCCCTCGAGAGCAGCGGGCGCACGATCTCGAACGAGGGATTTTCGGTCGTCGCACCGATCAAGATGACCGTGCCCGCCTCGACGTGCGGCAGGAAGGCGTCCTGCTGCGCCTTGTTGAACCTGTGGATCTCGTCGCAGAACAGGATCGTCTGCCGCCCCGTCGCCTCCAGGCGCTGGGCCGCCTCCGCAACAATCTCCCGCACTCGTGCAATCCCCTCGGTGACTGCGCTGAAGGCCACGAAACGAACCCCGGTCTCCTCGGCGACGATGCGAGCCAGGGTCGTTTTTCCGCTTCCGGGGGGCCCCCAGAGGATCATACTGGACGGGGTGCCCCGCTCCAGCATCGTACGCAGCGCCTTTCCCGGGCCGAGAAGGTGCTCCTGGCCGAAGAAGTCTGCGAGGGATCGAGGACGCATGCGCGCCGCGAGGGGGGCACCGGGCCGGGGAGGTCGGGGCCCACGACTGCGTGGGGCCGACGGCTCGTCGAAGAGATCCTGGGCG
>CBDUEZ010000172.1:0-9063 GCA_965366355.1 uncultured bacterium | reverse complement strand
CCAGACTCGGGGTCGAGCGTGCGCACCGTCACGGTGCGCGGGAGGAGGGAGACGCCGCTGGCGATGGCCAGCACGAGGATGAGGATCAGGCGTGATCGTATGGTCTTCATGGGTTCGTAGTCCGGGCAGAAACGAGATGCGCGCGGGCCAGCCCCACCCGTTGGTGGGGCGGTGCCAGTGCGATCGAAGATTCGTCGTTCTGAGGTCTACGCGGGCGGTGCCCGGGCGTCCGGAAGGGCGCGGGAATGATCCGCGCGGCCGTTCTCGGCCGACACGGCGGGTGAGGCGTCGAGAATCGGCGAGACGGGGGCGCCGGCCCTGCGAGAGTGCAGGCCGATGCCGAGGTATGGACCCGACGCGACTTCGGTCCACCGGTCGTCGCGGGGCGCCGCACCGTGTGCGAGCACCCCGACCTGCGCCAACGAACTCGAAGGTGTGATCCCGACCCGGACCAGCTCGGCGGCGGCGCCCTCGTCGGGGGCGCAGAAGAGGAGTGCGAGGACTCCGAGGCTGGTCAGAAGGAAGCGCGGCATTCATGTGGTACTACGGGGGAGCAGGAGAGTTCGCGGCGTGCGTCCCGCACTCTTGCACATTCGGTTTCTGTTCGGTACACTCGGTGCTCCTTGAATCAAGTTCCTGCCCATGGGAGGTGGTGAAGATGACTGGTGCGATGATGTTGCCGGAGTTCGATCACGAGGCGTCCCTCACGAGAAAGACCCTCGAGCGCGTGCCCTTCGACAAGGCGGATTGGAAGCCGCACGAGAAGTCGTTCTCGCTCTCGGCGCTGGCCTGCCACCTCGCCGACATTCCCACGTGGGTCGACGTGACGATCAACCAGGACGTCTTCGAGATGGACGGTCCGTACGAGCCGGAGACGGCGAACACGACCGAGGCGCTTCTCGAGTTGTTCGATCGCAACACGGCGGCGGCCCGGGCCGTCCTCGAGGGCGCATCGCACGACGACCTGATGGGCATGTGGACGATGAAGCAGGGGGGGGAGGTCGCGCTGTCGATGCCGAAGATCGCCGTCGTCCGGGGTTTCATCTTGAGCCACACCATCCATCACCGGGCGCAGCTCGGCGTGTATCTCCGGCTTCTCGACGTGGCGGTGCCGGCAACCTACGGACCGTCGGCCGACGAGGCGCAGTAGGAGCGGGCGACGCGAACGGGCGTCGCGAGGAACGACGCCCGTTCACGGTCGCCCGGTGGGGTGATCGACCATTGGAGGTCCTCGTAGATTGGTCGATACTGGCTGTGGAATGGCGCCCCGTCATTCCTTCCTGCCACGCCCACATTCGGATTGTCCATGACGAAGCCTCGTGTCGTGATCCTCGGAGCCGGTCCTGCCGGGCTCGGAGGTGCTTTTCAACTTCGCCGCCTCGATCGAGCGCATGTGACGGTCCTGGAGCGAGGTTCCGCCGTGGGTGGGAACGCCGGGAGCTTCGAGTGGGAGGGGCACCGTCTGGATTTTGGCAGTCACCGCCTTCACCCGGCGTGCGACCCCGAGATTCTAGACGATATTCGCGACCTGCTCGGTGACGACCTCCTGGTTCGACCGCGCCACGGCCGAATCCGGCTCCTCGGACGCTGGATCCACTTTCCGTTGCTTCCCGCGGATCTTCTTCTCCGACTGGACCGCCGGTTTGCGTTCGGGGCCACGCGAGACATGCTTTTGCCCTCCCGGTCGGCCGGATCCGGCTCTCCATCGTTCGCCTCCGTGCTCCGGAGCACGTTGGGCCCGACGATCTGCGACGCCTTCTACTTTCCGTATGCCCGCAAGATCTGGGGCGTCGATCCGCACGAACTGTCCGCGACCCAGGCCCGCCGCCGGGTCTCGGCCAATACCTTCTCGAAGCTGCTGCGGAAGGTCATGAAGATGGTGCCGGGCTTCGGCTCGCCCATGTCTGGAAAATTCCTGTATCCCCGCGGTGGTTTCGGGCAGATCAGTGAGGCGCTGGCCGACGCCGCCCTGGCCCAGGGCGCCGACGTGCGACTCGGTTCGACCGTGACGGGGCTCACCGCGCCGTCGTCCGACGGGGAGCCGTGGCGCGTGAAGGCCCTGAGCGGGGGAGACGAACAGACCCTGGAGGCCGATCACGTCTGGTCCACGATTCCGCTGACGGTCACGGCGCGGCTGATGGAAGGGGCGCCCGCGCCCGCACCCCTGGAGGCTGTCGAGGGCATGCGCTTTCGCGCGATGCTCCTGATCTACCTCGAGCTCGACGTCGACCAGTTCACGCCCTTCGATGCCCACTATCTTCCGGAAGAAGGTGTGCGCATCACCCGCCTCTCGGAGCCCAAGAACTACGCGGCCCGGAGCGAGCCGGCGGGCCGCACGGTGCTCTGTGCCGAACTGCCCTGTTCGGTCGACGATCCGTGGTGGAGTATGGACGAGGCGGAGCTGGGCGCCGTCGTTGCGGAAGACCTGGAGCGCTCCGGAATCCCGCTGCCCCATACCCCCCGCCGGGTCATCGTGCGGCGCCTGCCGCAGGCCTACCCGATCTACCTCGACGGCTACGAGGAGCATTTCGAGGCGTTGGACCGTTGGGCCGATGAGATCCCACGGTTTCTCACCTATGGGCGCCAGGGCCTGTTCGCGCACGACAACACGCACCACGCCCTCGCGATGGCGTTCGGGGCCTCCGACTGCCTCGTCGACGGGAGCTTCGACCGCGCCCGTTGGGCGGACTACCGGCGCGCGTTCGAGGCACATGTGGTGGAGGATTGAGCGTGGGAGGATCGGATCGGATGACTCCGTGGCGCTGGGCCGCCGGGCTGCTTGCCCTCGCGGCGATCGGCCTGCCGGTCCAGGCCGCGAGCCGGTGGATCGAGTCGTCGGGTGGCCTGACCGGCCCTGAGATCCCGCAGGGCCTCTGGCTTTTTAAATTCGCCCTCCTCGTTCTTGCCGCCCTGCTGTGGTGGTCGGGGGATCGACTCGTCGACGCCAGCGTCGCGAAGGGGCGGGTCGGCTCGGTCTCGACCGAGCCCCTCGAGAGCGGAGGGCTGCTCCTCGCGGTGATTCTCCTCGTCGCCCTCGTGCTCCGCCTCGTCGACCTCGGGTCGGGGCTATGGCTGGACGAGATCACGACGGTCGTGGAATACGTGCGTCGTCCCATCGTCGCGATCGTGACCGACTACGCCTCCGACAACAACCATCTACTCTTCTCCGTGATGGTGCGGGCCACGATGTCGGTGTTCGGCGAAAGTGCGTTCACCTTGCGGTTGCCCGCGGCGCTCATGGGTGTGGCGAGCATCGGGGCCGCCTATGCGTTCACAGTTCGTGTGGGGTCGCGGCGGGAAGGGCTCCTCGTCGCGGCCTTTCTCGCACTGTCGTTTCATCACGTGTGGTTCTCGCAGAACGGGCGCGGCTATACGGGGTTGATGCTCTTCACGATCCTGTCGTCCAGCGCCTTCCTCGACCTTGCGGGCGAGGAAGACGAGTCGGCCGCCCGAAGGGCTGCGTTTCGGTATGGCCTCTTCGCGGCTCTGGGGGCCTATGTGCACCTCACAGGCGTCTTTCCGATGGCGGCTCAGGGGTTGGTCGGTCTGGCCCTCCTGGCCCGGAAGCGCGTGCGGCACGCGCGATGGCTCGTTGTCGGGCTCTTGAGCGCGGGAATCATCACCTTTGCGATGTATGCTCCGGTCCTCCCCCAGGTTCTCGGATCGCTCCTGGGCGAGAAGGTGAGCGGCCCCCAGAGCGAATGGCAGGGCATCGGCTGGTTCGTGGCTGAACTCCTGGGGGGGCTCGCTCGGGGGTTGCCCGGGGGGTGGGTCGCCCTGGCCGGGGGGGCCGCGCTGGGCCTGTTCGGGGTTGTGGGCGTCATGCGGCGCACGCCGGCTGCGGCGATGCTGATGATTCTCCCGGGTGTGCTCGGGTTGGTGGTGCTGTTGGCGACGGGCCGAAACCTCTGGCCCCGATTCTTCTTCTTCGTCGGTGGATTCGCGGTGCTCATCGCCGTGCGGGGCGTCGGCGATGCGTTCGAGGTCGTTCTGGGACGCCGAGCCGAGAAGTGGGCGACCCTGGCCCTGGGGGCGGCCGCTCTCGGAAGCGCCATCCTGGTTCCCCGGGCCTGGGGTCCGAAACAGGACTACGAGGGGGCTGCGGAGTACGTCGCTCAGCAGACATCGCCCGACGAGGCCGTGGTCGTCACGGGGCTGGCTACCGCTCCATACCACGAATATTACGGACTCCAGTGGCCCGTCGTGGAGACGCTCGCCGACCTGCGCTCGGTGGAGGCCGACCATTCGAAGGTTCGGATCGTTCTCACCTTCCCGATTCAGATCGAGGCGGCCCACCCTGAACTCCATGCCTACCTACAGGCAAACTACGACGAGGCGGCCGCCTTTCCAGGCACCGTGGGCAGCGGAGAGGTGTTCGTCCTGACCCGCCGCGAGTAGGGGCGCAGAGCGAACCCTTGCGGTGGGTTTCGTGCATCGGTACTGCTTGGTGCAAACATATGGCGGCGCCGGATCATGCGGGCGTCAAGGTCGGAGCCGAACTGGCCGATCCTCTTCTTGGCCCCTCGGGCCCCTTTTCGTGTTCTCCCAGGAGACTTCAATGACCGAGCCGCCGGCCCGCCAGGGCCGCATCCGACTCGTGGAAGCTGACGCAGGCGCCTTCGATCGGTCTGTGAGCGTTGTGATTCCCGCCTACAATGAGGGTGAGCACATTGCCGAGGGAGTTCGAGAGCTCCGGGCGGTGCTTGATCAGACGGACTGGTCGTATGAAGTCCTGGTCGTCGACGATGGGTCGAGCGACTCGACCGCCGAGGAGGCGGCCAAGGGCGGAGCCGATGTTCTGCGTCGGCGAAACAACCGGGGGTACGGGGCGGCGCTCAAACTCGGGATCTCCCAGGCGGCCCACGACTGGATTCTCATCACCGACGCCGACGGCACGTATCCCGTGGTCGAGATCCCCCGGCTGCTGGCCGAGGCCGAAGGGCAGGACATGGTCGTGGGTGCCCGCATCGGGGCCAACGTCGCGATCCCGCTCGTGCGTCGGCCCGCGAAGTGGTTCCTGACGCGTCTCGCGAGCTATCTGGCCGGACGACGGCTTCCCGACATCAACTCGGGACTGCGACTCATGCGTAGGCCGCTGGTGCGTCGCTACGAACACCTGCTTCCCGACGGGTTTTCGTTCACGACGACGATCACCCTGGCCTCGACGGTGAACGGGCACGACGTCACCTACGTGCCCATCGACTACCATCAGCGCCTGGGGCGCTCGAAGATCCGACCGCGTCACGCCTTCGACTTCACCCTGCTGATCATTCGCACCATCGTCTTCTTCAATCCGCTGAAGATCTTCCTGCCGCTCGGTGCGCTCCTGGCCACGGCCGGGATGGCGAAGTTCGTCTTCGACATCACGCGCAACAACCTTTCCGAGAGTGCGATCCTGGGGGTTCTTTCGGCCCTGGTCATCTGGGCCGTCGGACTCCTCGCCGACCAGAACTCCCGGATCGCCATGAAACGGAACTGAGGCCCATGGCCATTCTGGTAACGGGCGCGGCCGGTTTCATCGGCTCCCACGTGGTGGAACGATTGCTGAGAGACGGGTCGGACGTCGTGGGTCTCGATTCGTTCGACGAGTACTACGACCCGGCCATCAAGCGAACCAACCTGTCCGGGGCCCTGGCACACGACCGATTCGTCTTGGTGGAGGGCGACATCCGCGATGCCTCGGCTTGGGCCCGACTTCCGAACGACATCGAGGCGATCATCCACCTCGCGGCCCGGGCCGGTGTTCGCCCCTCGATCGAAGACCCGGCGCTCTACGCCGACGTCAACCTCAGGGGCACGTCGCTCGTCCTCGCGCATGCGGATACCCACGATATCGGGCGCCTCGTCTTTGCGTCGTCGTCTTCGGTCTATGGCGAACGCCCCTCGGGTGCGTTCTCCGAAGACGACCTCGTCGACCACCCGATCTCTCCGTATGCGGCCACCAAGCGCGCCGGGGAGCTCATGTGTCACGCGTGGCATCACATCGGCGGGGGATCGTGCGCCTGCCTGCGGCTGTTCACGGCCTACGGCCCGCGTCAGCGCCCCGACCTGGCCATTCACAAGTTCGCCCGCCTTCTCGAGTCGGGTGAGGCGATTCCGATGTTCGGCGATGGCACCACGGAGCGCGACTACACCTACATCGACGATGTCGTCGACGGGATCATCGCGGCGCTCGCTTGGACCGGCGCCGGCGAGGGGCGATTCGACATCTTCAACCTCGGTGGGGGGAGTTCGATCCGACTCGCCGACATGATTCAGATGTTGGGCGACGCCATGGGGGTGGAGCCGCAGATCGACAGGCTCCCTCCGCAGCCCGGCGATGTCAGTAGAACTCAGTCGGACCCCACCAAGGCGGGCCGTCTGCTCGGATTCCATGCCTCGACGCCGTTCGAGACGGGTGTTCGGTCGTTCGTGCACTGGTTCATCGGGCGGCACGCAGAGAAGGGAGAATGAGCCACCCGATGGCCGTCGAGTCGGCACCAGCACAGGGATCGGCCCCGGCCCCACGTCGCCGACGGATCCGGTGGCGGCTCATCGGGAGCGGCGTAGCGTTGGCGATTCTGTTCTTCGTGCTCCCCCTCGATGAACTCCGTTCCGCGTTCAGTCGGATTCCGCCGGCCGTCTACGCGCTGTCGGTCCCGCTCTTCTTGACCCTTCACCTTCTCGGCATCGCGAAGTGGCGACTGATGATCGGTGCCGCCGGAGGTGACCTCCGGATTCGAGACGCCGTTCGCTGCTACTACTACGGGCTGTTCGGCAACACCTTCCTCCCTTCGGTGGTCGGTGGCGATATGGTGCGGGCGGGGCTCGCACTTCGTCTGGCAGGCAATCCGACTGGCGTGGTCGTCGGGAGCGTCGTCGATCGCACGCTCGACGTCGTCGCACTCGCCACGGTGGCCGGCCTCGGAGTCCTTTGGCTTCCCGGCGTATTGGACCCGAGAAGCCGCACCGTCTTCTGGGTGCTCCTCGGCGTGATGGCCGCGGGCCTGGTCTGCCTCGCGGCGGCCTGGACACTCCTTCCGGCCCAGCGCCTACCCTATCGGCTCCGGCGCCTCGCGGTGAAGACGCGACGGTCGATCCGAATGACCGCGGCGAATCCCGGGCGGGCCGCCACCGCGCTCGCCCTCGGCATCGGTCTCCAACTGGCTCTCGTGAGCCTGAATGCGTGGTTGGGCGCGGCGTGCGGGATCGACATCGCCTTCGGCGCCTGGTTGTTCGCCTGGCCGATGGCGAAGCTCTCGGCGCTGATCCCGCTGACCCAGGGCGGCCTCGGTGTGCGAGAAGCGGCGCTGGCCGGACTGCTCTCGCCCTTCGGGGTGGAAGCCGTGCTCGCGGTCGCTGCGGGCCTCGTCTTCCAGGCCGTCGTAATCAGCGGCGGACTGGCCGGCGGTGGCATTGCGGCCGTCATGGGACGAGCGGACAAAGCGCGCGCCGCGGGCCCGGGTGGCTCGACGTGAGACCGCTCCGCTTCGCTTTCCCGACCACGTTCTATCCGCCGTACAACTTCGGCGGCGACGGGATCGGCATCCAGCGGCTGGCTCGGGGTCTGGTGCGGCAGGGGCATCACGTGACCGTCATCCACGACGTGGACGCCTATCGCATGTTGCACCGCGGTCCCGATCCGGAAATCGCCGCCGAGCCGGAGGGCCTCGATGTCGTTCGACTCGAGAGCGGACTCGGGAGTCTGTCGGTGTTGCTGACGCAGCAGACGGGTCGGCCCGTCGCCAATGCGCGCCGTCTTCGCAAGATCCTCGACGAGGGCGACTTCGACGTGGTCAACTTCCACAATCTGTCGTTGATCGGTGGCCCCGGATTGCTCTCCTACGGGGGAGACGCGCTCAAGATCGTGATGGCGCACGAGCATTGGCTCGTGTGCCCCATGCACGTGCTCTGGCGTCACAAGCGGGAGCGGTGTACGGGCCGCGAATGCCTTCGATGCACACTCAACCACCGGCGCCCTCCGCAGCTGTATCGCTACACGGGATACATGGAACGGCAGTTGGAGAAGGTCGACACCTTCGTCGCCATGAGTGAGTTCAGCCGAGAGAAGCACAAGGAGTTCGGATTCCGGCACCCGATGGAGGTGCTGTCGTACTTCCTGCCCGACCTGGATGAGCCCGCAGACTCCCCGCCTGGCGAGGAATCCTCGCCCTCCGCGGACGCCGACGATGACTCGCCGCACGGCGATCGGCCGTATTTCCTCTTCGTGGGACGGCTGGAGAAGATCAAAGGGTTGGACGATGTGATCCCGCTCTTTCGGGACTACGCGGGCGCCGATCTGGTCATCGCGGGAGACGGTGAGTACGCCTCGGAATTGAAGGCACAGGCCGAGGGACTCGACCGTGTGCATTTCGTCGGGCGCGTGCCTTTCGAGAAGTTGGGCCGATACTACAAACATGCGCAGGCGCTCATCGTTCCGTCGGTCTGTTTCGAGACCTTCGGTATCATTCTGATCGAGGCCTTCCGGAATGGAACACCCGTGATCGCGAGGAGGCTGGGACCGTTTCCCGAGATCGTCACCAGCGCCGGTGGAGGGGAGTTGTTCGACAACCGCGACGACCTCCTGGCCGCCATGCGGAGCATTCAGGAGAACCCCGAACATCGGGCGTCTCTCGCGCAGAACGGCCTTCGGGCCTTTCGTGAAAAGTGGGCCGAAAGTGCCGTGATTCCCCAATACCTGGACATTGTGCGTCGCTCGGCGGACCGCACCGGTCGGACCGCCGTAGTCGAGGCCCTCAACAGTACGGAGTTGTCATGAAAGTGTTCATCACCGGTGGTGCCGGCTTCATTGGGTCCCACCTCGCTCGCGCACTGCTCTCCCGGGGCGACAGGGTCCTGGTTCTCGACGACCTCTCGACGGGGTCGATGGAGAACATCGAAGACCTCCTCGACGCCGATGGGTTCGACTACCGCATCGGGTCTGTGACCGATGTGCCACTGGTTACGGAACTCGTGGACCGCTGCGACGTCACCGTGCACCTGGCGGCGGCTGTGGGCGTTCGCCTGATCGTGGAGCGCCCCGTGCACACCATCGAGACGAATGTGCGCGGCACCGAGGTGGTT
>CBDUEZ010000171.1:0-9392 GCA_965366355.1 uncultured bacterium | reverse complement strand
GGTCTTGTCGAACGCCATCGCGCATATTCCGCCCAACGACTCGACGTATTCTCCCCCTTTGATGAGGACTCCGTGGCGTGCGGCCGAGGTCAAGGCACTCATGATCGTGACCGGTGTGGCGATCACCAACGCACAGGGGCAGGCGATCACAAGGAGCGTGAGCCCACGCACGAACCATGTCGCATGGGTGCCCATCCCCACGAGGGGCGGTATCAGCATGATCAGGACGGCTAGACCCGTGACCGCTGGGGTGTAGTAGCGGGCGAAGGTCTTCACGAACTGCTCAGTGGGCGACCGCCGCGATTGGGCCTCACGCACCAGGCGTGCGATTCGGTCGAGCGTCGTTTGACCCGCGTCGGTCGTCGCCTCGACCTCGAGCAACCCATCCGTGTTGAATGTGCTAGCAAAGACGACATCGCCCGGCCCCTTCGCTACCGGAACGGACTCGCCGGTTACGTTGGCCTGATTGACGGCCGATTGACCCTCCCGCACAACACCATCGATCGGGACCTTTTCTCCCGGTCGAATCCTCACCCTGTCCCCCGTTCGGAGGTCGGAGGTAGGAACTCGGCGTTCGCTCCCGCCGGCCTCCACGATCGTTGCCTGTTCGGGTGACAGCCGGAGTAGCTGGTCGATCGAATTCCGCGACCGAACGACGGCGCTGTGCTCGAGAAGCTCCGCGAACGAGAACAGGAACGCGATCGCGGCAGCCTCGAGGGGTTCCCCGATGATCACGGCGCCGACGATAGCCACCGTCATCAGGAAGTTCATGTCGAGCCTCAACGACCTGGCGGCCCGTACCCCTTTCGGGAAGAAGTTCCAACCGCCGGTGAGCGCGCTTGCCATGAAAAGCAGGGCGGCAGGTTGGAGCCAATCACGCTGACTGGCGAACGTCCAAGAGAAGGCCGTGGCGAGGAGACCCACCGCCCACAACCCGCCTGAAACGTACGTCCGTTTCGCCTCGTCGGTGGCCCACGGTGTCGGCCTCATGAAAGTGCTCCCACCTCAAGACCCGCTTCACCGCCATGCATCCAACGATAGAGCACCGGAAGGACCATGAGGGTGAGGGCCGTCGACGTGACCAGACCTCCGACGACAGCCACGGCCAATGGCCGCTGAACCTCCGAGCCCGGGCCCGACGCCAGGAGCAACGGGATCAACCCCAAGCTGGTCGTGGCGGCCGTCATGAGCACTGGTCGCAGCCGCAATACCGCCCCTCGCAGCACAGCTTCCCGTATCGGGAGGCCATCGTTGGCGCGAAGCTGGTTGAAGTAGGTGATGAGGACGAGACCGTTCTCGACGGCGATGCCGAAAAGTGCGATGAAGCCGACGCTCGCCGGGACCGACAGGCTGAGCCCCGTCACCAATAGTGCGAGAAGTCCTCCGACGAGAGCCAGGGGAATGTTGAGGATGATGAGCAGGGCCTCCTTCACACTGTTGAATGACACGAAAAGCATCAGGAAGATCAGAAGCACGGTGATGGGGACGACTACCGCCAACCGCCGATTGGCGGCCTGCGCCAACTCGAACTGGCCACCGAAGGTCAATAGGTACCCCGCCGGAAGGGCGACCTCCCGCTCGATCGCCATTTGAGCGTCCGAAACGAAACTGCCGATGTCGCGGCCGCGAACGTTCATCTGAACCGTGATGAATCGTTGGTTGTCTTCGCGCGAGATCTGCCGCGGCCCGACCAACGTTTCTACGCGTGCGACCTGCTCGACCGGCACCAACCCACCGTCCGGGGTGTCGAGCAACAGCGCCCGAATATCCGACGGTCGCGCGCGTTGGGCTTGGGCGTACCGGACATAGATCGTCCATCGGCGCTCCCCTTCGAACACCTGTCCAGCGGGGGCGCCTCCGATGGCGGCTTGGATCTCCTTCTGCACGTGGTCCACGGAGAGCCCGTACCGCGAAAGGGCCCGTCGGTCCAGGTCCACGCGCAACTGCGGTTGCCCGCTCACCTGGTCGACCTGGACCTCCGAAGCCCCATCGACCTCGCCGATGACGGCGGCGATCTCTCCGGCCTTTTCGAAGAGCACATCGAGATCGTCGCCGAAGAGCTTTACGGCAATTTGTGCCTTGATTCCGGTCAGCAACTCATCGACGGCCGCAGCGATCGGTTGGGTGAAGTTCAGCTGAACGCCCGGCATCTCCTCCAGACGTGACTGCATCGCCGCAACGAGGTCGTCGCGGTTTTCGGCGGTCGTCCACAGATCAGGGGGTAGGAGGTCGACGAAAATCTCGGAATTGTTGACCGGATCGGAGTGGGCACCGATTTCGCCACGACCGATTCGACTGACAACCTGAATCACCTCAGGAAATTTCATGAATTCTCGCTCCACGCGCTGAATCGTGGCGGTTGCCTCGGTCAGGGCGATGGACGGTGCCATAGTCGCTCGAACGAGAAGCGTGCCCTCGTTGAGCGTCGGAATGAACTCCTTTCCAAGCATCGGGAATGACGCCGCGCCCATCGACACGAGAAGGAGGGTCCCGACTACGATCGATCGGGGATGATCCAACGCCCACGACAGTGCGGTTCGGTAGCGTTCTTCGAGGAAAGTGACCCACCGCACGCCCCCCGACTTCCGGACGTGACCTCCCTCTGATTTCCTGCGCAAGAGCAAATCCGCCAGCACGGGCGCGACGGTCAATGAAAAGAGAAGGGACCCCAGCATCGCGAGTGCGATGGTGTAGGCGAGCGGCCGAAACATCGTGCCTTCCACCCCCTGGAGGGTGAAGAGCGGGAGGAACACGATGATGACGATCGCTATTGCGAAGAAGATCGGTCGGCCAACCTCGCGGGCGGCTCGGCCGACAAGATTAGTTTTCGACTCATCAGGGTCCGGGTCTTCCCTAAGCCATCGAAAGACGTTTTCCACCACAACGATGGCCGCGTCCACCATCATTCCTATCCCGATCGCCAGACCGCCCAGCGACATCAGGTTGGCGCTGATCCCAAGCTGCGCCATGAGCGCGAACGTCAGCAGGATGGAAAAGGGCAACGACGCGGCAACGATCACCGACGAGCGTAGGTTCCCGAGGAATAGAGCGAGAACGAGAATCACGAGCACGAGGCCCTGCCAAAGGGCACTGGTGACGGTCCCCGTTGCGCGCTCGACCAGCGTGGACTGCTCGTAGTAGGGCACGAGCTCCACGCCTTCGGGCAGCGCCGTTCGGATTTGATCGAGTCGTTCGGAGACGCGTTCGATGACCGTTGAGGTATTGGTGCCGAGGAGCTTCAACACGAAACCGACGACCACCTCTCCTTCGCCGTTCCGCGTGACGAGGCCACGCCGTGTCTCTGGGCCAAGAACGACATCTGCCACGTCTGAAACGCGGATCGGGGTACCGTCACGCGCTACAATCGTGATGTCCCGGAGATCATCCAGGTTCTCAGCCAATCCGATCGAGCGAACGATGTACTCTTCCCGGGCGACCTCGAGGAAACTCGCACCAACGTTCAAGTTGTTCGCCGCGACAGCCTCCAGGACCTCGTGCAGGGTCAAGGCAAACTGGCGGAGCGCCTCCGGTCGCACGACAACCTGGTACTGTCGCACGTACCCTCCGATGGAGAGCACCTCCGTCACGCCTCGCACCGTTTGGAGGTTTCGTTTGACGATCCAGTCCTGAATCGTCCGAAGCTCCTCGAGGGAGTAGTCGGACGGGTCCGCATCGAGGTAGTAGAACAGGATCTGGCCGAGCCCACTTGAGATGGGACCCATGCCCGGCTCGCCCAAGCCTTCGGGAATCTGTTCCCGAGCCTCCTGCAACCGCTCGTTGACGAGTTGCCGAGCGAAATAGATGTCCGTGCCCTCTTCGAAGTACACGTTTACGACAGACAAGCCGAAGTTCGAGACCGACCGGATGAGTTCGAGGCCCGGCAATCCATTCATCGCCACTTCTACCGGGTAGGTGACAAGCTGCTCGACTTCCTCAGGGGCGAGACCTTGGGTTTCCGTGAACACCTGCACCAGCGCCGGCGAAATATCGGGATACGCGTCGACGGGAAGCCGCACATACGACCAGGTCCCGGCCACGAGCACCAGGAAAGCCGCTCCGAGTACAAGAAGTCGCTGCTTCAGGGCGAAACTGATGATTTGATCGATCATCTCGCCCCCTAATGTCCGTGGCCGCCAAACTCGCCTTTGGCGAGTTCGGCTTTCAGCGTGAAGGCTCCTGCGACAACCACCGGGTCTCCTGCCAGGAGTCCCGCCACGATGGCAACCATCCCACCCGGAAGCTCCTCGCCGAGGAGCACAGGACTGGCGAGGAACGCACCCGCTTCGTCGCCGGGAATCCACACCACGTCTTCGCCTTCAACGTTCTGGACGGCGTCCCGCGGAACGGCGACGGCTGTTTCGCCCTCGGCTGTGTGGATGAGCGCGGTCGCGAACATGCCCGGCTTCAATGCCCCATCCGAGTTGTCGACCTCCACTCGGGCGCGAACCGTCCGACTCCGGGCATCGAGAATGTCCGCCACATAGACGATGCGAGCAGGGAACGAGCGACCTAGCCATGCTGCGGTTGTTACCTCGACGGATTGATCCTCCGCCACGCTCGACATATCGCGCTCGAAGATGTCCAGTTCGATCCACAGGGTCGTCAGGTCGGCGATCGTAAAGAGTTGATCTGCCGGCCCCACGACCTCGCCTCGGCCCGCGTGCCGCTCCACCACCACCCCATCGTAGGGAGCCACCACATCGAAGTGCCCACCGTCTCCATGCGTTGCCGCGCCGAAAAGACGCAGCCGCTCCTCCGCGCTTCGAAGACTGGCCTCGATGGTTCTCAGTTGCGTCTCGGCTTCGAGTACCTCTCGGCGACTCGAGATACCCTCTGCCTCCAAACGCGTCTCGCGGTCGAACGTCTCCCGCGCGATCGCCAGAAGGGCTTCCGCCTCTATGAGTTGGGAGCGCGTGACACCAACTTCGGGGCTCTCGAGGTGGGCAAGTGCGTCCCCTTCTCGCACGCGACTCCCGAGTTCGGCCCGAAGATCCGTGACACGACCCTGGGTCTTCGGCCCAACGTGGCTCACCAGGTCCTGATCGTAGGTGATCGTACCCGTGACAC
This sequence comes from uncultured bacterium, assembly GCA_965366355.1. GTDB lineage: Bacteria > Gemmatimonadota > Gemmatimonadetes > Longimicrobiales > Gaopeijiaceae > Gaopeijia. The sequence continues at coordinate 4,325 of CBDUEZ010000171.1, read as the reverse complement.
GAAGGCCGCCCCGGTTCACGTCGGACGCCACTCCCAGCACGATGTCACTCATTGCGAGAGCGTCGGAGTCCAAATGGACCTCGGGCAGGCCCTCGATGCCCTCCACCGGAAGGGCGGCGGAACGGTCGTCACCGGCCCCACAGGCACCCGTCGTCGCCATCGCGCCAAGGCCCACCGCCAATCGGACAATCGTTTTGATCTTCATCATCGGTTGTGTCCATTGCTGAAGGAGACTCCGTCGAGGATCGTCCCGGTCGCGGACTCCAGCTCGGTGCGCGCTCGGCCCCGCCGTTCCCATGCATCCCAGTAGCTCATCTCGGCGTCGAGGAGCTGATTGCGAAGGAGAAGCAGGCTGGATAGATCCAGTTTGCCTTCTCGGTAGGCCGTGGCGAGGAGCCTCTGATTCTCACGGATTGGGCCGAGAAGCTCGGCCTCCAGGAGTGAGACCTCGCGTTCTGCCGACTCGTAGAGGAGCAGCGCGGTTTCGACCTCGGTTCGAACCCGCAGCTCGGCCGCCCTTCGTAGCTGCTCGGCGCCGGCGATCTCGGCCCGCAGGCGGTCTCCCTGACCCTGATTTCGATTGAACAGCGGCAGTGAGACCCCAAGGGAGAGTCCCCACTCGGGATCGGTGAGCGGATCTTCACGGATAGCCAATCCGGCGACTCGCACGTTCGGCAGGGCTTCTCGCCTGGCGAGTCTCTCTTCCTGGTGGGCACGCTCAACATCGTGGTCGAGTGCGCGTAGATCAGGGCGGAACGCCAAGGCAGTCCGGATATGATCATCGAGAGTTGTGGCTTCCCAGGTTGGGGGCCCCGGCACGGCCGCAGGCCCAACGGTTCGGACGGGCTCGGTGGAGGCCCTACCAAGCATTCGACCGAGTTCGAGCGCGGCGGCCTGCCGTGCACTCGACACCTCCATGGTGCGGGCCGTCGCTCGAGTAGCCTCGATGGTGACAAGGTTGGCCTCGAGCACGCTGACCTCCCCCTCGGCGAGCTGGGTCCGAACGGCTGCATGGAGCTGCGCGTTGAGCCTGTTGATCTCCTCGACCAGGGCAACCCGCTGTTCGGCGGCGACCAATTTCACATAGGCGAAACTGACGTCGACCAGGATGTGACGAGCGTCGTCGTCCAATCGCCGATACGCCGCGGAAAGCGCAGCTTCGCTCGCCCGGCCCCGTAGCCCCCGCTGCCCGGCCATCTCAAGCTCCAGTCCGACCGTCGCCTCATAGCGACTGGTCATTCCGTCGCTCGGCGAGCGGTTCTCGAACGACAGGTCCGGATTGAATAGAACAGTGCGCGCCGCGCGAACGTCGCCCCGTGCACGCGGCCACCAACAATTCGGGGTTTGCTTCAGCGGCCAGACTCCGTGCCGCAGAAAGTGATAACTCCAGCGTATCGCCTGCCAGGGCGGACTGTGCGCTTATCGAGCCGGATGGCCACGCAAGGTGGGCCACACACACGACGGCGAAGACGCGAAAGGCGTCGAAATACATGATACTCCTCATCCATACCGTTTGAGCACCTTCCGAGCATCGAAACCAACCGATGCCAGGAAGTGGACCGACGCGCGGTGCGTCAGTGCTTCGAACACGACTGTGATGTGGGTGCGCCCTGCCCAACCGAGGGAAACCTCGGGGGCTTATCGGGCTGAGGAGATCAGGCTTTGGGAGGGTGGAACAACGACCTGACGGCGGTATCGCCGCGAAGCGTCTCCGCGAACGGTGGGCGAAGACTCTGGAGTACTACGAACCCAAATTGATGCTGAGCCGGCATACTGACGCTATGCGTGTGCGTACAGTGGTCGACTGCGGTTCCATGCTGGTGCTCAGGGCCGTGTTCACTGGCGTCTTCGTGTCCATGCTCGGACTGTGAGCGCTCGGTATGCTCCATCGCCTCGATCGCAGACTCGTGGTGAACCGTGCCATCGCGCACCTCGCCAAAGACCGACTCGGCCGTTGTCATCCCGTAGCCGACGAGAAGGAAGAGAGCGACAAGCGAACGCCAACGTATCAAGGTTGAAGACCAGTTCAAGACACTGCTACCCACTTCAAACCAAGCACAGTATCTGGATGATGGCAACGTTCGGCGTCAGTCTCCACCCACCTATCCCTCCAGCGCCTCCACATGAGCTTCGGGGCCGTCGGGTGCCCCGACTCTCACAGTGCCTGGGGCAGTGACCTCCCGCCTGACATAGCCGAGAGCCAGCGAGCCCATGCGCGGAGATACCGCCGCACTCGTGATCATTCCCACCACTTTTTCGCCATCCGACCGCCACAGCTCCGTACCGGCCGGTGGTGTCGGTCCGTCGTCGAGCCGCAGCCGGCGTAGGTGCCGGTTCACATGCCCCCGGTCACGCAGGCGGACGATGACCTCCTGGCCCGTATAGCAGCCCTTGTCGTAATCGATCGCTCTCGCCTGGATTCCCGCCTCTATGGGAATCACCTGATCGGTGAGCTCGGCTCCGAAGGCGGGGCGCCCGGCCTCGATCCGGAGAGACTCCCAGACGCCGGACCCAACGGGGGTGACGCCGGCCGCGCCCAACGCCTGTTCCAACGCTTCGACATCGGCCCGATCGCCCACGAGATCCCAGGCCGGAACCGACACATCGGCCGTGCGCACGATGACGAGGGGCTGCGTGCCCCCCACATCGAGGGCGACAAGATCACCCTCGACCATCGATTCGAAGTCCGACGCCTCGAGGCGGAGTCCACTGGCGTGGCGGGCGATGGCGTCGGCCGCCCCCGGGCCCAGGACCGTCATCATGCCCGTCTCGCCGGAGACGTCGGTCACGCGCGCCAGCCGCGGGGGGAGGAAGCGCCTGAGGTGGGCATCGAGGGCCTCTGCACCGGCAGGCGGCACATCGAGAAGCAGCGTAGCCTCGTCGCTCTCCGCCCCGTCTCGTCGCCACATGCGCAGGTCGCTCAGCGTGCGCCCCTTGGGGGTCAACACCACGGAATACTCCACGCGGCCCCGACGAACCCCGCTCCCGTCGGCGGTCCAGGACCCCGGCATGCGCCCCGTCACGACACCTTTCAGCATCGCCGAGGGCTGCCGACCCTCGACACTCCACCGCCCCCGGTGGGAGCGGACCCGGAGCGCCACGCCGGTGGTCGCGGCCGCGTATTCGCCGACGGGGTCGCCATAGTGCCGTGCCACGACCGAGTCGCGAAGCTCGCCCATGATCGGGCCACTCACGACTCGATCCCCAGGTCGCGTAGGATCGCTCGCACGCGCGGGGCCTCGGGAGAACCGGGCTGGCGGTCGAGAAAGGTCTGCAGATGCTGGGCAGCCTCTTCAGCGCGCCCGAGTCGGGCGAACAGGAGGCCCAGCTCACGGTGCTCGTGGTGTCGGTCGGGACGCAGCAACAGAATGCGTTCGACCGCCGCCACCGCACGCTCATTGTCACCGACGTTGGAATACAGGCTTTTCAGATTCGTGAGCAGCCTCACAAGCATGTCACGCTTCGAGGCCGCCTCCAGATACGAGGAGCGCACGCGAACCATGCCGCCGTAGACCCGGTCCAGGAACGCCTGCGCCTCGTCCTGAAACCGCACCCGACCGCTCTCGAACGGATCGATCAACATCTGCACGACGTCGCCCGAATACCGCACCAGGAAATGGTGGGGAAAGTTCACCCCCTCGAGCGGCAACCCGAGTCGCCACCCGACTTCGAGGAGCACGATCCCCAGAGTGAGGGGGATTCCCTTTCGGCGATCGATCACGTCGTTGAGAAACGAGTTTCGAGGGTCGTAGTAGGCCTCGCGATTGCCCTTGTAGCCCTGCTTCTCGAAGACGACCCGTAGGAGTTCCTCGAGCACGACGGGAGGCGCCGTCTCATCACTCAGTCGATCCCGCACCTCTTCAGCGAGCTGGTCGAGCCGCGCGAGGTAGGGCTCCGGCGGCAGCTGAGGGTATTCTTCACGGGCGATGACGAGCGCCAGGCGCGCGAGATCGAGCTCGACATCGGGCCGGGCGACCTCTCGGGCGAACTCCTGCCGAGGCGATGGAGACGGAGCAGTCAAGGTTCTCGCATTGAGCGTGCGGGTCGAATAGGTTGGCGGGCCGGTGGAGCGAGCCTGCATACCCACCGACCCTCTCTGGTTTCCCTCACTGAACATCGGAGGTCGGCGTGGCCGACTCCACAAGCGACGTTCCGCGCGACCAGCGCCCGCGCATCCGGCTCAGCCACCTGTCACACGGCGCCGGCTGAGCGTGTAAACTCGGCATGGCCGAGCTGGCGCAGGTTCTGCGTCCCCTTCTTCCGAGCGGTGAGCCCAACGCGCTGGTGGATGCGTCGTCGGGTGACGACGCTGCCGTGTACCTACT